>JBBQGU010000111.1:0-10673 GCA_038323315.1 Rhodobacterales bacterium
GCCCCATCGCCCCCAGGCCATAGATGAACGACCGGCCGATATAGGTGCTTTTGGCCCCGAGCGCCAAGGCTTTGAACACGTCCTGGCCCGAGCGGATGCCCGAATCCAGATGAACCTCGATCTTGTCGCCGACCGCACGGAGGATGGGGGGCAGCATGCGGATCGACGACAGCGCGCCGTCCAGTTGCCGGCCGCCATGGTTGGACACGATCAGCGCATCCGCCCCGAAATCGGCGGCGATGCGGGCGTCTTCGGGGTCGTTGATGCCCTTCAGGATCAGCTTGCCGCCCCATTGGTCACGGATGCGGGCGACCTTGGACCAGTCCAGTTTCGGGTCGAACTGCGAGTTGGTCCAACTCATCAGCGAGGACATGTCGTCGACCCCCTTCACATGCCCCGCGATGTTGCGGAACGTGCGGCGCTGGGTGCCCAGCATCTGCAACGACCAACGCGGCTTGGTCATCATGTTCAGGATGTTGGGCAGGGTCAGCTTGGGCGGCGCGGACAGACCGTTCTTCAGATCCTTGTGCCGCTGACCCAGGATCTGCAGATCCAGTGTCAGCATCAGTGCCGAACAGCCAGCCTTGCGGGCGCGTTCGATGGCACTGTCGACGAAATCCTCGTCCTTCATCACGTACAGCTGAAACCAGAACGGTGCTTTGGTGTGTTCGGCGATGTCTTCGATCGAACAGATCGACATGGTGGACAAGGTGAAGGGCACGCCAAACGCCTCGGCGGCGCGGGCTGCCTTGATCTCGCCATCGGCACATTGCATGCCGGTCATGCCCACCGGCGCCAAGGCGACCGGCATCGCCACCTTTTGGCCGATCATGACGCTTTGGGTCGTTCGGCCCGTCATGTCCACCGCAACCCTTTGACGCGGCCTGATCTTGTCGAAGTCCGAGGTGTTTTCGCGGAAGGTTTGTTCGGTATAGGACCCGGCCTCGGCATAGTCATAGAACATCTTCGGGACCCGGCGCTTGTACAGGCGTTTCAGGTCGTCGATGCAGGTGATCACGGGCATGGGGCGGTCCTTCGCGCAAGGCATTTGCGGTTCAGGAGGGATATGCCCTGAACCGCGCCCCTGATCTAGCGCAAAATGGTCTTGCATATGGTTCGACGTCGTACTAAATAGTGCGACATCGAACCATATAGGAGCCTGCCATGACCCTGTCACGCCGCCGCATGATCGCCCTTGTCGGAGGCGGCATCGTCCTTGCGGCCACCGCCTCGGTTGCCGCGATCGCCACCCGCAGCCCGCGCACCGCCCTTGCCCCATGGGGCGCAGTGGGGGCCGAAACCGGGACCGAAACCGGGGCCGAAACCGAGGCGCGCCGCCGGGCGCTGTCCTTTGCGCTGCTGGCGCCCAATCCGCACAACCGCCAGCCCTGGCTGGTTGACCTGCGCGCGGCGGGCGTGGTGACGCTGTATGTCGACACCGCAAAACTGCTGCCTCATACCGACCCCCTGAACCGCCAGATCACCATCGGCCTTGGCTGTTTTCTGGAGTTGATGCGCATGGCCGCCAGCCATGATGGTCAGCGCGTCACCATCACCGCGTTCCCCGAAGGCGACGACCCCGGCGGTCTGGATCAGCGCCCGATTGCCCGTGCGACCTTTACCCCCGACCTCACCATCACCCCCGACCCGTTGTTCGCCCATGTCCTGAACCGGCGCAGCACCAAAGAGCCTTATGACACTGTCCGCGCCCTGCCCGCAGACACCCTGACCACCCTGCAATCCGCCGTCACCGGCACCCGGTTCGGCGGCACGATTGACCAGGCCGATGTTGCCAAGTGGCGCACCCTGACGCGCGAAGCCCTGCGGATCGAGATTGAAACCCCGCGCACCTGGCGCGAAAGCGTCGATCTGTTCCGCATCGGCAAGGCCGAGGTCGATGCCAATCCTGACGGCATCGACTTTACCGGCCCGATGTTCGAACTGATGGGGGCCACGGGCCTGTTCACAAGGGCTGCGGTGCTGGACACGACATCACAGGCCTACAAGGCCGGGCTGGATGCGGTTTACGCCAATACCGACACCGCGATGGGCCATGTCTGGCTGACCACGGCCAGCAACACCCGGGCCGACCAGCTGGCCTGCGGGGCGGATTGGCTGCGCGTGAACCTTGCGGCAACCGGGGCAGGGCTGGCGTTTCAACCCCTGAGCCAGGCCTTGCAGGAATACCCAGAGATGGCGGGCCCCTACAAAACCGTTCACGAAAGACTTGCACCCCACGGCGGCACGGTTCAGATGTTGGCGCGTATCGGTTATGGCCCGGCCGTGCCGCCCAGCCCGCGCTGGCCCCTGGACGCAAAGATCATGAATGCCTGACGCCAAGACCCCCATGCCGCTCGACCTGTTCTTTGCAGTGTTCAACGAGGTGGGGATCCTTGAACAACTCAGCCGTGCCGTCTTTGAGGCGCGGCTGAAGCCGGGCTTTACGCTGTCGCAGTTCGCGGTGCTGAACCATCTGGTGCGGGTCGGTGACGGGCGCACGCCTGTCGAGATTGCCCGGGCCTTTCAGGTGCCGAAAACCTCGATGACCCACAGCCTTGCCGTGCTGGAGCGTCATGCCCTGATCCGCATGGACCCCAATGCGCGCGACGGCCGCAGCAAACGGGTGTTCATCACCGAGGCGGGCCGCAGCTTTCGCGCCGAAGCGATTGCCGGCCTCGCCCCCGACGCCGCCGCCCTGACCGCCCGCTTTCCGCCCGAACGACTGACAGCACTGCTGCCCATCCTGACCGATCTGCGCCAGATCATGGACACCATGCGGGACGAGGGTTGACGGTCGATTCTGGCGAGGGCGAACCTCAGGTGCGGCAGGCTCAGGCGTGGTGGCGTCAGGCGCGGTGGGGTCAGGCGCGGTGGAGTCAGGCGCGGTGGGCGCCGTCGGACAGGGTTTTGACAAAGGCCAGCACGTCGGCGACCGGCCGCCCTTCGCCGATCTGTTTGACGATGGCCGAGCCTACGACGCAGCCATCGGCGACGGCGGCGATATCCCGGGCGGTCTGCGGCGTGTTGATGCCAAAGCCCACGATGATCGGCAAGGTGGTGCTGGCCTTGATGCGGGCGACTTCCGGTGCCACGTCGGCGGCCTCGGCTGCGGCGGCGCCGGTCGTTCCGGTGACGGACACATAATAGACAAAGCCCGAGGTGTTGGTCAGCACCTTGGGCAGGCGTTTGGCGTCGGTGGTGGGGGTGGCGAGGCGAATGAAGTTCAGACCGGCGGCCTGGGCGGGCAGGCAGAGTTCGGCATCCTCCTCGGGCGGCAGGTCCACAACGATCAGGCCGTCGATGCCGGCAGCCTTGGCTTGCGTCAGGAACAGGTCGACGCCACGGGAATAGATCGGGTTGTAATAGCCCATCAGGACGATGGGGGTGGTGGCGTCGCCTGCGCGAAAGTCGCGGACCATTTGCAGGGTTCGGTCGAGGGTCATCCCCCCCTCCAACGCCCTTTGCCCGGCCAGTTGCACGGTGGCGCCATCGGCCATGGGGTCGGTGAAGGGCAGGCCCAGTTCGATGATATCGACCCCCGCCGCAGGCATGCCCTGCATGATGGCCAGCGAGGTCGCCACATCTGGGTCGCCTGCCATGATATAGGCCACGAACGCCTTTTTATGGGCTGCGGTCAGCCGTGCAAAGCAGTCGTCGATTCTGGTCATGGTTTGGTCCACCCTTGGGAAACTGCTGCGGGTTTGCACGGGGTGGGGCGGGAAATCAAGCGGGGCTGTTTGGGCTGCTTGCAGAAGGGGCCAGAGTGTTGCGCGAGGTGGCCTTGAGTATTTAAGTCGGAATGAAGGGGCAGGGGCGGCGGGTGCTTGACCGCGGGCTGGCCAGACCCTATGCCCGGCGCGCATCCAAGGAGAGCATCATGGGTTTCAAAATGGGGATTGTCGGCATGCCGAATGTCGGCAAGTCGACGCTGTTCAACGCGCTGACCCGGACCGCTGCGGCGCAGGCGGCGAACTTTCCGTTCTGCACCATCGAGCCGAATGTCGGTGAGGTGGCGGTGCCGGATGTCAGGCTGGACCGATTGGCCGCGATTGCCAGCAGCAAGCAGATCATCCCGACGCGGATGACCTTTGTCGATATTGCGGGGCTGGTGCGGGGCGCGTCCAAGGGTGAGGGGTTGGGCAACCAGTTTCTGGCCAATATCCGCGAATGCGACGCCGTGGCCCATGTGCTGCGGTGTTTTGAAGACGGCGACATCACCCATGTCGAGGGGCGGATCGACCCGATCGCCGACGCCGAGACCATCGAGACGGAACTGATGCTGGCCGACATGGACAGTGTCGAACGTCGCCTGACGGGGCTGGCGCGCAAGATCAAGGGCGGCGACAAGGAGTTGCTGGATCAGGATCGTCTGCTGCGCGCCGCGTTGGAGGTGCTGAATGCGGGACGGCCTGCGCGGACGGTCAAGGTGGCCGAGGATGATTTGCGGACCTGGCGGTTGCTGCAGCTGCTGACCAGCAAGCCGGTGCTGTATGTTTGCAATGTCGAGGAATCTGCTGCTGCCGAGGGCAATGGCCAGTCGGCGCGGGTGGCGAAGATGGCGGCCGAGCAGGGGGCGGGGTCGGTGATCATCTCGGCCCGGATCGAGGAGGAGATCAGCCAGCTTGCGGCGGACGAGGCTGCGATGTTTCTGGAGGAGATGGGTCTGCATGAGGCGGGTCTGGACCGGTTGATCAAGGCGGGCTATGCGCTGCTGGGCTTGCAGACTTATTTCACCGTGGGGCCGAAAGAGGCGCGGGCCTGGACGATTGGCAAAGGCACCCTGGCACCGGCGGCGGCGGGCGTGATCCACGGCGATTTCGAGAAGGGCTTCATCCGGGCCGAGACCGTGGGTTATGACGATTACATCGCGGGCCAGGGCGAGGCCGGAGCCAAGGAGGCGGGCAAGTTCCGCGTCGAGGGCAAGACCTATGAGGTCAAGGACGGCGATGTGCTGCATTTTCTGTTCAACGCGTGATCGCGGCCTGATCTGCAGCAGTGTGAGACCGGAAAAGTTAATCTTTGCGGCCGAATCACAGCCCGATATTTTGCCCCTTTGATCAGTCGGCTGCCGGGGGATTTCGGTGCAGATACCCAGATCAGACTCAAGATGATGGGGTGTCGACCGCATGAAACACCGATCTTGGTCGGATTTTGGCCCAAAGCCGTCGGCATTTTTGTGGATAAATCTGCTGAGCAAAGGTTTGTGTTGATAAGGTGAGTTTTCAAGTGGAGGTTTGCGCAGCAAACTGCAACTGACAGGAATTGCGCGATGACGGCCTTTCGGGACGAACTGGTTAATATTATTGCCGAGGAATCCGGTCTGGATGCCGGGACGTTGATGGGCAGCGCGGGGTTGATGTCGGCCGGGGTGCTGGACAGCTTTGCCTTGGTGACGGTCATCACCTTTGTCGAGGAGCATATTGGCGGCGAGGTGCCGCCTGCCGACCTGAGCTTTGAAAATTTTGATTCGATTGCGGGGATTTGTGCCTATGTTGAACGTGCCCTCACCCTATGATCCCGGTGCAGGGCGGATCGCGGATCTTCCTGTCGAAGGGATCGTGGCGCGGCTGCTGGAGTCGCTGTATCGACGACGGAATGAACATCGCCTGATCGACGAGTTGATCGATTTGAGCAATACGCTGTCACCGCATGAACTGGGCGAGGTCTATCGCTACGTCCAGTCGATGACCACCGAGAATGGGCACAAGCAAATGTTTGCCCATGCGCCGATGTGGTCGCAATTGACCAACGGGCCCGGTGCGGAGTTTAGCCGTGAGACGCTGTTTGACGGGACGGTTCTGTATCGCTCGGCGGTTCAGGCGGCGGTCAGGCCCGCGCTGGTTTGCTTTACCAGTCGCGGCGGCGGTATGTTGATGCGGAATTGCAGGTTTCTGGAGATGCTGGGCCGGCATCCGGTGGATGTGGTGATGAACAGCACCGAGACCGGCAGTTATGGTCGCTGGCATATCGGGGGGGCAGGGTCGTTTGCAGAGTCGCTGTTCCGACTGAGACAGGTCCTGGCCGAGCGCGGAATCAGGGCGCGGGTCTATACCGGGGCCAGTGCCGGGGGCGGGCCTGCCGTTTATGCGGCCACCCTGGACCCGGGCACGCAGGCCGTCTTGTTTGGCGGCCGGTTTTATGCACCGGGGCGCAATATCCCGCTGGCCAAGGCGGGGCCGGCCTTTGAGCCGATCTGCGACTGTTGGGCTGGCCCGATGCCGCAGGTCCATAACATCTTTGCGGCCCTGGAGCCGATCGACCACGAGAATGACCAGCGGTTGCAAGCCCTTGTCAATGGGGCCCGTTCGATCCCGCTGGCGGGGGCCGCTACCCACTCGCCGATGGTCACCCTGACCGCGCGCCGCAAATTGCGCCCGGTGCTGGATCTGCTGGTTCAGGCCGCCGCGGGGGACCGTGTCAACTTTCAGAAGGTGATCGCGCCATGAAAACCTTGGTACAGCCGCCGGTTCTGGCGAAGTCCGAGCCGACGTCGATAAGGTCCACCGCGTTGAGCGACAGCGTCCTGTTGCCGCTGTTGGGGCAGATCCAGACCCCGGCCTATGTCTATGACCTGACCGTGGTCAGCCAGCGGTTTCAGGACCTGTCCGAGGCTTTGCCGGAACTCGGCCTCCGCTATGCCGTGAAGTCGAACCCGCATCCAGCGATCTTGCGGCACCTGATCGAGGAGGGGGCGTTGATCGACGCTTCCTCGATTGGCGAGGTGCGGCGGGCCTTGGCGGCGGGGGCGTTGGCGCGGAATATCAGTTTCACGGGGCCGGGCAAGCGGCTGGCCGAGATCGAGGAGGCCGTGGCCCTGGGCATTGGCCATATGGTTGTCGAATCGCTGCATCAGGCCGAGCAGACCAGTGCGGCGGCGGTGGCGCGGGGTGTTACGCAGGTCGTGTTGGCGCGGATCAGTCCTGCGACCAGTCCCAAGGGGTTTGGCGCGCGGATGACCGGGATCGCCACGCAATTCGGCATCGATGAGGAGGAGGCGGCGGAGGTTCTGGCCGCGATTGCCGCCTTGCCGGGCGTGATGCTGGAGGGGTTGCATTTCTATGCCGGGTCAAACTCGCTGGATGTGCCGGCGATTGGCGCGAACATGCACAATTGTGTGACGCTTGGGCTGGCGCTGTCGGTAGAGGCGGGGTGGACGCCGAAGCGGCTGATCTTTGGCTCGGGCTTTGGCGTGCCTTATCATGACGGGCAGGTGGCGTTGGTGTTGGCGGCGGTGGCGGCGGAGGTCAGGGCCGCGATCCTGCCGCTATGGGCGATCCCGGATGTGGCGATTGATCTGGAACTGGGGCGCTGGCTGGTGGCGCCGGCGGGACGGCTGTTGATCCGGGTGTTGACGCGCAAGGTCGGGCGGGGGGCGGTGATTGCCATCTGTGACGGCGGGTTCAACGCGCATCTGGCGGCCTGCGGGATGATGGGGTCGGTGGTGCGGCGCAACTGGCCGATCAGCAACCTGTCCATGCCCGGGGCGCGGCGTGAAAAGCTGACGCTGGCCGGGCCGTTATGCACATCGATCGACCTGTTGGCGCGGGATCTGGAGATTGCCGAGGCGATGCCCGGCGACGTGCTGGCGGTGGGTCTGTCGGGGGCCTATGGGGCGACGGCCAGTCCGCAGGGGTTCATCAGCCAGCCTGAGGTGCGCGAGATGGTTTGGGACGGGTTTGTCTTGCGCGATGAAACGCCGGGGGGAATTGCGGAGCATATCCCGGCGCAGGCTGTGGTATGACCGTCGTTGATGGGACGGCGCGGTTTGGCTTGGTGCTGGGGTTTCCCCGGTCGGGCGGGACGCTGCTGCGGCGCATTCTGGATCAGCATCCCGAGGTCTCTTGCCCGCCGGAACCCTGGCTGACCACGGCCTGCGCGCGGTTTCTGGCGGATGTGCCGACCGATGCCATTCCGATCGGGGTGCGCACGGGGTTGGGGTTTTCTGGGGTGGCGGAGGAGGAGATTTCTGCGGCGCTGCGCGAGGTGCTGTTCCGGTTTCACAGCCAGATCGCCGGGGGCAAGCCGGTCTGGGTCGAGAAATCGGGGTTCGACCTGTTCCATCTGGACGTGCTGGCCGCGTTTCTGACGGGTCATGCCACGTTCATCTGCATGGTGCGGCATCCCTTGGATGTGATCGCCTCGAACCTGGAACTGGCACAACGGATGGGGCGGTTCTTGCCCGAGATGCAGCCTTGGCTGACGCGGTGTGCAGCGCCTGTCGAGGCGTTGGCCGAGGCCTGGGCCGACCGCACGACGGCGATGCTGGATTTCGCGGCGGGGCGCGGGGATACGGTTCTGTACCGGTTCGAGGATTTGCTGACGCATCCCGTGGCGACGCTGGACCCGATCCTTGACCGGCTTGGCGTGGCGCGGATGACGCTGGCCGCGGTGTCGGCGGCCTTGGTCGCGCCCACACGGCCGGGGCTTGGGGATTGGAAGACGCTGGGTGAGGCAGGGCTGAACCCGGCCCCGGTGGGGCGGTGGCAAAAGGTTATTTCGCGCCGGGTGGCGGGGGGGCTGATGGCGCGGCTTGGGCCGGTGATGATCCGGGCGGGATACGAGGCGCTGCCAGTTTTGCGGGTCCCGAACCGGCAGGAGGCGATCAAGCAGTTCGGTGCAGCGGCACGCCTGGCGGCGAGGCCGGTTGAGGGCAAGGCATGAACCCAGGCTGGGACCAGTTTTGCCGGACGGTGGCAGAGCGGGGCGCTCTTCCGGCGCTGTTGCTGGGGGACATGGCGCTGAGTGTCGCCGGATTGGGTCTGATGGCGCGGCGTTATGCGGCGGCTTTGGTGGTGTTGGGCGTCCGACATTGCGACCGCGTGATCCTGCGTTTGCCGAATGGTCCGGCGGCGGCGGCCCTGCCTGCGGCGATCTGGGCGCTGGGCGCGGTGCCGGTTTTGGTGCCGCTGGATATCCGTGAGGCTGGGCTGGCCGAGATTGTGGCCCGAACGGCGCCGCGCGTGGTGCTGGCTGAACCCTTGACGTTGCAGGGGGAGGACGAGTTTGAGGGCGGGGTCGAGGGTGGTTTCGGCTCGATCGTGTTCACATCGGGTTCGACCGGGCGCCCCAAGGGCGTGGTGCAGCGGCAGGACACCTTGCTGGACGGGGCGGCGCGGGTGGCGCGGGCGGTCGGGTTCGGGGTAGAGGACCGGGTGTTGTCGGCGGTGCCGTGGAGCCATGATTATGGCTGGACGCAGGTGTTGGCGATGTATGTGCTGGGGCTGACGCTGGTGGTGCCTGCGATGCCGGGCGTGGCGGGGCTGACCGAGGCGATGGAGCGGCACCGGGTGACGGTGCTGGGCGGAGTGCCCTCGGTCTATGCCGGGCTGACGCGGGGGGTGTCGGACATCCGGGCAAGGGACCGGGGGTCGGTGCGGGTGGTGATGTCGACCGGCAGTCTGATGCCGCAGCGGGTGTGGGACGATTTGGGCGCGTTGTTTCCGGGCGCGCGGCGGGTGTCGAACTATGGGCTGACCGAGACGTTTCGCAGCGCCACCTTGCGGGCCGAAGATGAGGATTACGCGCCGGGCGTGGTGGGATCGGCCTTGCCGGGGGCGGGGTTGTGCGTGGTGGATCAAGGCGGCACGGTGCTGCCTGCGGGGCAGTGGGGCGAGGTGGTGCATCGCGGTGCGGGGGTGTTCGAGGCGTATTGGGACGATCCTGAACAGACGGCGCAGCGGCGGCGGGTTGATCCGGTCACGGGGCAGGGTTTTGCGGTGTGGACGGGCGATCTGGGGATGCTGGACGATCAGGGGCGATTGTCGCTTGGCGACCGGATCGACCGGGTGGTCAAGGTTATGGGGCTGTCAGCCTCGCCTATGGTGGTGGAGCAGGTCTTGCGGGCGGTGCCGGGGGTAGAGGCGGCAGCGGTGGTGTCGCGGGCGCATGAGGTGTTGGGCGCGGAGCTGCATGCCTTTGTGGTGGGCGGAGAGGTGCGGGCGGTCGAGGCGGCCTGTCGGGCGGGGCTGGCGGCACATGAGCGCCCAAGGAAGGTGCATGTGGTGGCCGCACTGCCGCTGACAGCCTCGGGCAAGGTGGATCTGGTGGCCCTGATGGGGATGGCGGCCGGGTAGGGTGTGATTTTTCGACGAAAAATCGTGAATGGGATACGATTTTTCTGCGAAAAATCAGGGGCTGGGGTCGATTATTCGCGGAAAAATCAATGGTCCTGCGGGTGGGGATCAGCGGGTCGCTTTTTCGGCGAGACCGGACTGGCCCTCGCGCCGTTCCAGTTCTGCCAGAACATCGGCCAGCGTCACGTCGCGGGCGGCGAGCATGACGAGGAGGTGATAGAGGACATCAGCCGCCTCGGTCGTCAGTTTGGTGCGGTCGCCTTTGACGGCTTCGATGATCGCCTCGATCGCCTCTTCGCCGAATTTCTCGGCGCATTTCTCGGGGCCGCGGGACAGGAGTTCGGCGGTCCAGGAGGTGTCGGGATCGGCGGATTTACGGGCGGTGATGGTGGCGGCGAGGCGCGACAAGGCGTTGGTGGGCAGGGTCATTGCAGCCTCATCGGGATGCCTGCGGCGGCCATGTGGGCTTTGGCCTGGCCGATGGTGAAGGTGCCGAAGTGGAAGATCGAGGCGGCGAGGACGGCGGAGGCGTGGCCGATCGCCACGCCTTCGACGAGGTGGTCGAGGGTGCCTGCGCCGCCGCTTGCGATGACCGGAACC
>JBBQGU010000112.1:0-10660 GCA_038323315.1 Rhodobacterales bacterium
AAGACCTACGAGACGCTCGGCCTGTTCTACAACAAGACGATGTTCGACAAGAACAGCTGGAAGGCGCCGACCACCATCGCCGAATTCGAAGCGTTGGCCGACGAGATGAAGGGCAAGGGCATGGTGCCGTTCGGTGCCGGCAATGCCGACTGGCGGCCGGCCAACGAACACTACGTCTCGATCGTGCTCAACTCCGTCGCCGGGCCCGAGAACGTCTACAAGGCGCTGACCGGCGCCATCCCGTGGACGGCCGACCCGATCGCGGCCTCGATCGATAAGCTCAATGAGTGGTGGCAGAAGGGCTATTTCGGCCCGAACTACTTCTCGCTCACCCTCGAGCAGGCCTTCGCCCAGGTCGCCACCGGGCAGGCCGGCATGGCGCCCACCGGCACCTGGAACTTTGCCAATGCACAAACCTACTTCCCCGCCAACAATGCCGAACCGGGCTTTGTCGGGTTCCCCAGTGCCGAAGGCGTGCCCTATCCGATCTATGCGCTTGGTATCGGATCAACCTTCTCGATCGCGGCGTCGTCCAAGAACCCCGACGGTTCGGCTTCTGTGATCGACTATGTGTTCAGCAACGACTTTTACGGCACGATGAACACGGTTTGGCAGGGCGAATGGAACACGCCGCTCAAGGATCTGAGCGCGGTGAAGCTGGGCGAAGGTGTGATGCCCTTGTACGGCGAGGTCATGGCCAACCTGGCAAGCTCGGTGAACGCCAACCAGTATGGCTACACGACCTGGACCTTCCTGCCGCCCGCAACGGACACCTATCTCGTCAGCGGCATTGAAGAAGTCTGGCTGGGCCAGACCACGACGCAGGATTACCTGGCCAAGCTGGACGTCACGTTCCAGCAGGAAAAGGCCGAAGGCAAGGTACCCGCGATACCGCCGCGCAACTGATCTATGTCTCTCGGGCGGCGGGCAACAGCCTGCCGCCTTCCTTTTGTCCCCCCCGCAAGGATGCCCGTGATGCACCGGCTTTACCTGCTGCCGACACTTGCGATCAACGTAGTCGTCATCCTGATCCCGGCTAGCCTGACCATCTTGCTGGCGTTCTTTCGGTGGGATGGCATCTCGTCGCCGCGTTTCACAGGGTTTGGCAATTTCATCGCGCTGTGGGATGATCGCGTGTTCTGGCGCGCGCTGACGAACAACGTGATCTGGACATCGATTTTCCTGATCGTGCCAATCGCGATGGGCCTGCTGGCGGCCACGATGTTGCTGGTGGTGCGGCGAGGGCGGACGTTCTTTCAGGTCGTTTTCTTCCTGCCCGTCATCATTGCGACCGTCATCACCGCGCGGGTCTGGCAAGGCATGATCTATAGCCCGGTGACCGGGGTGTTCGGATTGTTGCAGCGTATGGGCATTCCGGTCGTCAATCCGCTGTCGCAGCCGTCGCTCGCGCTTTTCGGTGTGGCAACTGTTGATCTCTGGCACTGGTGGGGCTTTTTATGCGTCATCTTCTTTGCGGCCCTGCGACAAGTGCCGGCCGAACAGATCGAGGCCGCCCGGCTGGAGGGTGCCACCTTTTTCCAGATGATGCGCTATGTGCTGCTGCCCGGCATCAAGCCCACGATCATCCTGATGATGATCATGACGGTGATCTGGTCGTTCCTTGTCTTTGACTTCGTCTACATCCTGACCCAGGGCGGACCGGCCTCCAGCAGCGAGGTACTGTCAACGCTCGCCTACCGCGATGCGTTCTACAATCTGGACGTCGGGCGCGCTGCGGCAAGTTCGATCATCATCAGCCTGTTCGGGCTGGTCGCCACCTTCTTCTACATCCGGGTTCAATCGAAGGAGGGCGAGGCATGAGGTTGGTTGAAAGCCGCATGACGCTGTACATCACCTATGCCTTGCTGGGCATTCTGGCCTTTATCGCACTGTTTCCCATCGCCCTTCTGGTCCTGAATTCCCTCAAGGCATCGACCGAGATCGTGCAAAGCCCATTGTCGCTGCCTGCCGCACTGCGGTGGGACAATTTCACCCGCGCCTGGGAGGATGCCCGCTTTGGCACAACCCTCGTCAACTCGGCGCTGCTGACGGGCATGACCATCATTCTGGTCTGCACCACGGGGTCGGCTGCGGCCTATGTGCTGGCGCGCAAAAAGGTGAAATCGTGGAAAATCGTGACCTTTTACCTTTTGGCCAGCACCACGGCGCCGATCCAGTTGTTCCTGTTCCCGCTTTACTTCGGCTTTGCCAGGCTTGGCCTGATCAACAACATCTTCGCAGTGGCGCTGGTCTATACCGCGATCTACAGCCCCTTTGCGATCATGCTGCTGCGCACCTACTTTCTGGCCATCCCCAAAGAGTTGGAAGAGGCCGCGCTGATCGACGGCGCCACCCATTGGCAGGTCTTCACCCGCGTGATGCTGCCCATGGTCTCACCGGGCATTCTGACGGTCGCCCTGATCATCGGACTTTACTCCTGGAACGAATTCCTCATCGCCACGACCTTTTTGCAGCAGCAGGACCGGCTGACGGCGGTCGTCTCGTTCTTTCTGCTCTCGGGCCAGTACTCCTCTGACTGGGGGGTCATCATGGCCGCCGCCCTTATCATCGTCGCTCCCATCGTTGTCCTGTTCGTCTTTCTGCAACGCCGCTTCATCGAAGGCATGGCGGGCGGATCGGTGAAAGGCTGAAAAAGGTCAAAACCCATGAACACGCAAAACCTGCCGCACCACGCTGTTGCCCTGCCGAACGACTATCTGACCCGCGTCTATGCCGGGGTTCTGGGCAAGATCATCGGCGTCTATCTGGGACGCCCTTTCGAGCAATGGACCCATCAGCGCATCATGCGCGACCTTGGGCCGATCGAATATTACGTACATGACCGGCTGAGTCAGCCGCTGGTGGTGACCGATGACGACGTGGCGGGCACCTTCACCTTCATCCGCGCGCTGGAGGATTATGGCATCTCGCCCGACCTGTCGGCCCAAGATATCGGGCGGGCCTGGCTGAACTACATCATCAAGGACCGCACGATCCTGTGGTGGGGTGGCAATGGCAATTCGACGGAACATACCGCCTGGCTGAACCTGAAAAAGGGCATCCCTGCCCCGGCCAGCGGTTCTATCGCCACCAATGGCAAGACGGTGGCCGAACAGATCGGCGCGCAGATTTTCGTCGACGGTTGGGCGATGGTGGCCCCCTGCCAGCCAGAACTTGCGGCGACCTTGGCGGGACGCGCGGGCAGCGTCAGTCATGACGGCGAAAGTGTCTATGCCGCCCAGTTGTGGGCCGCGATGGAGGCCGAAGCGTTCCGCTCGGCCGATATCAACCACCTGATTGATGTGGGCCTGGGCCAGATCCCCGCCGATTGCCTGATCGCCCGCCTGATTGCCGACATCCGTCGCTGGCATGACGAGAATCCCGATTGGCTGACCACGCGCCAACTGATCGAAGACACCTACGGGTATGCACAGTTCCCCGGCAACTGCCATGTCGTGCCAAACCACGCGTTGATGATCATGGCGGTCCTTTACGCGCCCGCCGACTTTCAGCGCGCCCAGATGATCGTCAACACCGCAGGCTGGGACACCGACTGCAACGCCGGAAACGTTGGCTGCCTGATGGGCATCATGCTGGGACTGGAGGGGATCGACGCCGGAACGGACTTTCGCAGCCCGATTGCCGACCGGCTGCTGATCTCATCGGCCGAGGGTGGTTCATCGATCAACGATGCCGTGCGCATGGCCTATTACATCACCAGTTTGGGTCAACAGCTTGCCGGGGGCGCTCCGCTGGAAAAACCCAAAGGTGGCGCGCAGTTCCACTTCTCTCTGCCCGGCAGCCGTCAGGGGTTCCGTGCCCGCGAAGGTCACGGGTTCAGCGCGCCTGTGATCGACAACATCGAACATCCCGGTGGGCGCGGCCTGCGCATGTCCTACAAATCGCTCGGCCCCGGTCAGACTTGCGCTGTGACGACGCCCACCTTCTCTCCGCCCGAAATGCTGAATATGTGGAACTATGACCTGATGGCCTCCCCCCTCGTCTATCCCGGACAAACGGTTCGGGCGAGCGTCAGCACAGGGGCGGACAACAAGGGCGAGGTCGACGCGTGCCTTTGCTTGCGCGTTTATGACGCCGATGACACTCTGGCACAGGTCGACGGTCCAAGGGTGCGGCTTGCTGCGGGCATGGATCACCTGCTGGAATGGCGTCTGCCGGAATTTGATGGCCAACCCATTGCCGAGATTGGCATCGCCATCACCGCAGCAGGCCCGGTTGCCGAGGGGACAGTGTGCCTGGATCATCTGCGCTGGAGCGGCGCGCCCGAACTTACCTTGCACCGCCCCGACAACGGCATCGACAGCTTTCGCAATGGCCCGGTTGAGGGTTGCGATTTCTGGCGCATGGCTTGGGTGAACGGGGCAAGCCTGTTTTCCAAACGCTATCCGCCCGATTTCCGGATTTCGCAGGATGTTGGCGAAGGGATCATCCTGCATGGAACGCGCGAATGGACCGACTACCGCGTTGCCACCGTGATCACGCTGCATCTGGGCAACTACGGCGGGGTTGTCGTGCGGGCCCAGGGTCTGCGGCGGTACTATGCGGCGCGACTGGTCCGAGACGGTTTGTTCCAGATCGTGCGGATGCGGGACGAAACTTTGACGGTGCTTGCTGAAACCTCCTTCGCAGTCACGCTGGAAACCGCGGTCTCGATGACAGTCACCGTTCAGGGCACCCGTATCTCCGCCACTGCCGATGGCGTTACCTTGACGGCCCAGGATGCCGATTTTGCTGACGGCGCGCTTGGGTTGCTGGTGCATGAAGGCGCGCTGTCGACGAACAGCGTACATGTAGGGCCGGTCCGATGACCGGCCAGACGAAAGGACAACGCTGATGGCCTCGGTTCAGATCGAAAACGTCCAAAAGGCTTATGGTGGGGCCATAGTCCTGCATAAAGTGGCCATCGATATTCCCGATGGCGCGTTCGTCGTGCTGGTCGGCCCCTCGGGCTGCGGCAAATCGACTTTGCTGCGAATGATAGCCGGGCTGGAGGATATCTCGGGCGGGACCATCCGCATCGACGGGCGGGCGGTCAATGATCTGCCGCCCAAAGAGCGGGACATCTCGATGGTGTTCCAGAACTATGCGCTGTACCCGCATATGACTGTGGCCGAAAACATGGCGTTCTCCCTGACCTTGGCAGGCGCGTCCAGGGCCAGCAAGGCCACCGCCGTGGGCCGCGCCGCCGAAATTCTTGGGCTGACACCGCTTCTGGGTCGCTACCCCCGGCAGTTGTCGGGTGGTCAGCGCCAGCGCGTGGCGATGGGGCGGTCGATCGTGCGCGATCCCAAGGTTTTCCTGTTCGACGAACCCCTGTCGAACCTCGATGCCAAGCTGCGTGTGGCAATGCGGGCCGAGATCAAGGCGCTGCATCAGCGGCTCAAGACAACCATCGTCTATGTGACGCATGACCAGGTCGAGGCGATGACGATGGCTGATCAGATCGTTGTCATGAACGGCGGCGGGGTCGAACAGATCGGCAGCCCGTTGGATCTGTATGACGCGCCGTGCAACGCCTTCGTCGCCACCTTCATCGGCTCGCCCTCGATGAACCTGCTGCCGGGCCGCGTGGTCCGTGAGGGTGACATGTTCAAGGTTGAAACCTGTGGCGTAAGGTTGGACATGCCTGCGGGTGCGACTGTCACCGACGGGCAGGAGGTTCTTTTCGGGGTGCGCCCGGAACATCTGACGCTGGCCCGGACCGGGCTTGCCTGCACCGTCCATGTGGTAGAGCCGACGGGGTCGGAAACCCATGTCCTGCTGCATGCCGATGGTGCCGAAATCACCGCAGTTTTCCGCCATCGCATGCAGGTCGGGCCCGGAGCCGCCATTTGCCTGAACGCAGACCCTGCGCTGACCCATCTGTTCGACAAGGCTTCCGGCTTGCACCTGTAAGAGCCGTCAGGCCGCGCTCAGGGTCAACCAAAGTTCAAGAAGTGGGGCCGCGCGAGGGCATGCATGATTGACCACTTGTATTAACAAGCATACAACTGATGCACAGTGGACCCCGAATCGAAATGCGGCATCAATGGCTGCCACGCCTAGCCACTCGTCCGGGGTCTGTTCAAATTGCGAACCTGCGCAAACTCAAACGCAACAAGGAGGTCTGACATGAAGATTTCGATCAAACGGGCTGTGGCCGGGGGGGTGTTCATCTTGACCGCCGCGTCCTCCACCGCCTTTGCCGAGACAACGTTGAACGCCCTGTTCATGGCACAATCGGCCTATAGCGAGGCTGACGTCCGTGCGATGACGGATGACTTCACGGCGGCCAACCCGGACGTGAAGGTGAACCTTGAATTCGTGCCCTATGAAGGTTTGCGCGACAAGACCCTGCTCGCCCAGGGGTCGGGCAGCGGTTATGATGTCGTGCTGTTCGACGTGATCTGGCCCGCCGAATATGCCGAGAATGGCATCCTGATCGACGTGACCGACCGCGTGACGGCAGACATGACCGCCGGTGTGCTGCCCGGCGCATGGACCACGGTCGATTACAACGGCAAACACTACGGCATGCCATGGATTCTGGATACCAAGTATCTGTTTTACAACAAGGATATCCTTGCCAAGGCAGGAATCGCCGCACCGCCCAAGACATGGGAAGAACTGACCCAACAAGCGCAGATCATCAAGGACAAGGGCCTGCTGGACACGCCCATCGCCTGGAGCTGGGCACAGGCCGAGGCGGTGATTTGCGACTACACCACGCTGGTCTCGGCCTATCAGGGCAGCTTTCTGACCGAGGGCAAGCCGTCCTTCCAGACCGGCGGCGGTCTTGAGGCGCTGAAATACATGGTCGACAGCTACAATGCCGGGCTGACCAACCCGAACTCGAAAGAGTTTCTGGAGGAGGATGTGCGCCGCGTGTTCCAGAACGGCGAGGCCGCTTTCGCACTGAACTGGACCTATATGTACAACCTGGCCAACACCTCGCCCGACAGCAAGGTCGCGGGAAATGTGGGCGTGGTCCCGGCACCGGGCGTCGCTGGCAAGTCTCAGGTTTCGGCGATGAACGGCTCGATGGGGCTGGGCGTCACCGCTGCCAGCAAGCATCCGGATGAGGCGTGGAAGCTGGTCGAATTTCTGACCTCGCAGCCCGTGCAGAACAAATACGCCAAGTTGAGCCTGCCGATCTGGGCGTCGTCCTATGACGATCCGGCCATCACGGCGGGTCAGGAAGAGCTGATCGCGGCGGCCAAGGTCGGTCTGGGTGCCATGTATCCGCGCCCGACCACGCCGAAATATCAGGAACTGTCGGTCGCCTTGCAGCAGGCCATTCAAGAGGCGCTGCTGGGTCAGGCAACGCCCGAAGATGCCTTGGCGACAGCGGCAGAAAACAGCGGTCTGTAAGCCACTGTTCCTGCGGGCGGTTGCGACCGCCCGCAGGAATGTTTTCAAGGACCAATCCTTATGTCAAGCACCTGGTTGACCACGCGGGCGTGGCTGCTCATGCTGCCGTTGCTGATCGTGATGGTCGGGGTGATCGGCTGGCCGCTGGCCGAAACCGTGCGGCTGTCGTTCACCGATGCCCGGCTGGTCGGCGCGGGCGGCGATTATGTCGGTCTCGCCAACTATGCCAAGATGCTGTCAAGCGCAGCGTTCCACAAAACGCTGTGGACGACCCTGTGGTTCGCGCTTGCCTCCGTGTCCATCGAGATGGTGGTGGGCGTGCTCGCCGCTCTGCTTTTGAACCAGCAGTTCTATGGGCGCACCCTGCTGCGCGCGCTGATGATCCTGCCTTGGGCCTTGCCGACGGTGGTGAACGCCACCCTGTGGCGGTTGATCTACAACCCTGAATATGGCGCGGCAAACGCAGCGCTGCTGCAGGTCGGCGCGATCGGCGCCTATCGGTCATGGCTGGGGGAACCCGGCAGTGCGATGTGGGCCATCATCCTTGCCGATGCCTGGAAGAACTTTCCGCTGGTCGCTCTGATCGCGCTTGCGGCACTTCAGGCGGTGCCGCGTGATACGATTGCGGCGTCTCTGGTCGATGGCGCAGGGGCGTTCCGCCGCTTTCGCCATGTCATCCTGCCGCACCTGGCCGGACCGCTGATGGTGGCGCTGGTGCTGCGGACGATCGAGGCGTTCAAGGTTTTCGACATCATCTGGATCATGACGCGCGGGGGGCCTGCGAACACAACGCGCACCCTGTCGATCATGGTCTACCAAGAGGGGTTTTCCTTTCAACGCGCAGGATCTGGCGCGTCGCTGGCGCTGATCGTCACGTTGATCGTGTGCGTGCTGGCGCTGGCCTACGGCGCATTGTTGCGCAAAACCGCCGGGAGCACTCAGTGATGGAGCGGCAAAGCCCCCTTGCGCAGGTCCTCATCCACCTCGCCGCCCTTTGCCTTGGGGTGGTGATCATCGCGCCCGTCCTGTGGCTGTTCGTGATGAGCATTTCGCCCGCCGCTGGCCTGTCGGCGCGGCCGTTGCAGTGGTGGCCTGCCGAAGTGGATTGGTCGCGTTATGCCACGCTGCTGTCGCGGGTCGAAAACAGCGCCGGAGCGGCGGTCACCACGTCGCTTTCGAACAGCGTGATGGTTGCGGGGATGGCAACTTTGGCCGCGATTTTTCTGGCCGTACCCGCCGGCTGGGCCGTTTCCCGCACCCCTTCGGTCGGCTGGTCCCTGAACGCGGTGATCGCCACCTATATGCTGCCGCCCGTCGCCTTGGCCGTGCCGCTGTATATGGCGCTTGCCAAGTTGGGGATGTTGAACAGCGTTTTCAGCCTGGCACTGGTCTACCTTACCATCCTTGCACCCTTCACCACCTGGCTGATGAAGTCCGGCTTTGACGGCATCCCGCGTGAGATCGAGGCGGCGGCGATGATCGACGGCGCCAACCTGTGGCAGACCCTGCGCATCGTCACTCTGCCGCTGGCTTTGCCCACCATCGCAACGGCAGTGCTGTTCGCCTTTCTGCTGGCATGGGATGAATTCTTCTACGCGCTTCTGTTCACCTCGGACTTGCGCGCCAAGACCCTGACGGTGGCCATCGCCGACATCGCAGGGGGCCGGGTGTCCGATTATGGCATGATCGCTGCGGCAGGGGTGATCGCCGCCCTGCCCCCGGTGCTGATCGGCCTGCTCATGCAACGCGCCCTGATTTCGGGGCTGACCAATGGCGGCGTCAAAGGATGATTGTGATGAAAGCTGACAAACCCGCTGGCCTGCTGGCCATCGACCGCGAGATGGCCCGGCAACACAGCGACGCGCTGGCCTCTTTCGACCAGCCAAAGGCTCGCGCCCTGGCCGAGGCGATCCGTCGCACTGGCCGGCTTTTGATGCTGGGCATGGGCGGGTCACACGCTGTCGCGCGAACGGTCGAGCCTTTGTATCGTGATCTGGGCCTCGACGCGCTGGCCTTGCCGCTGTCTGAACAACTGGGCGCACCGTTACCGGTGGCGGGACGGACGGTGCTGGTCACCTCGCAGTCAGGCGAAAGCGCCGAGGTCATCCGCTGGTTCGACACCCAAAGCCGCCCGGCAGATGTGTTCGGCATGACGCTGGAGGGCGGCTCGTCGCTCGCCCGGCTGGCACCGTCATTGGTCGGTCATGGCGGCACGGAACACGCCTTTGCCGCCACCCGCAGCCTGACCGTGACACTGGCGCTGCATCTGGCGGTACTGACAGCACTTGGCGTCGATGCGGCCCCGGCACTGGCGGCCCTTCGCGGCGCCGAACAGCCGGATGTGGCCCCAGCCTTGGCCGCTTTGGCCGGCGTACATGGCGTTGTGACCTCGGGCCGTCGGTTGCAAGGCGTGGCCGAAGCTCTGGCGCTGGGCCTGACCGAACTGTCGCGGCGGCCCTGCTTTTCGTTGGAGGGCGGGCAGTTGCGCCACGGACCGATGGAAATGCTGGGCCCGGACCTTGGCGTGATCCTGTTTCGCGGCGATGATCCGACCGCGCATTTGGTCACGGCCATGGCGCAATCGGTGGCCCAGACCGGCTGCCCACTCGTCGTGTTCGACGCCTCGGGACTGGACCCGGTGACCGGCGCAGTCACCATCGCCTTTTCCAAGGCATCGGGTCTTGCCGCTGTCTTTGCCATGCTGCCCACCTCACAGCGTCTGATGATCGGTTTTGCTGCGGCACGGGTGGCGGATGCGGGTACGCCATTGCGGTCGTCAAAGATCACAAGGACCGAGTGAATGAGCCCCCTGTCCGCAAACCTAGACGACAGTGATCGCCCGCCACGACGACCGCCTGCGCCAAAGCGCTACGGCATCACCGCCAACCCAAGGCAATGTACCCCCGCAGACAGGACCTGACCGCATGAGCGCGCTCGCCATCGACAACATCCGCAAGTCCTATGGCGAGGTTCAGACGCTGAAGGGCATCGACATTGCCCTTGAAAGCGGTGAATTCCTTGTGTTGCTCGGCGCATCCGGCTGCGGAAAGTCCACCCTGCTGAACATCATCGCAGGACTGGCCGAGCCGAGCGGCGGTGACATCCGCATCGACGGCCGATCCATCATCGGCGTGCATCCCAAGGACCGCGACATTGCGATGGTGTTCCAGTCCTACGCGCTTTACCCGAACCTGACGGTGCACCGCAACATCGGCTTCGGGTTGGAAATGCGCAAGGTACCCAAAGCCGAACGCGACCGCGCCGTGCTGGAGGCGGCGCGTCTGCTGCA
>JBBQGU010000113.1:0-10602 GCA_038323315.1 Rhodobacterales bacterium
TCCAACGTATCGTCACCGTGAACGGGCTGAAGACGCGCGTCACGGCGACCACCGATCGCCGCCGCGCACTGGAGGGGGCGCGCTATGTCATGAACGTGGTGCGTATCGGCGGGTTGGAGGCGTTTGCGACCGACATCTCGATCCCGCTGAAATATGGGGTTGACCAGTGTGTCGGCGATACGATCTGCGCGGGTGGCATCCTGTATGCGCAGCGGGGCATCAACGCGATGCTGGATTTCTGCAAGGATATCAATGAGGTTTGCGAGCCGGGCGCGTTGATGTTGAACTATGCCAACCCGATGGCGATGATGCCCTGGGCGGCGATCGATCATGGCAAGGTGCGGACGGTCGGCCTGTGCCACGGGGTGCAGAACGGGCATCGGCAGATCAGCCACGCTTTGGGTCTGCCGATGGCCGAGGTCGATATCGTCTGTTCCGGCATCAATCACCAGACGTGGTATCTCGACATCCGCCACAATGGCCGCAAGGTCAGCCGGGAGGAGTTGACGACCGCCTTTGAACGCCACCCTGATTTTTCGGTGCAGGAAAAGGTCCGGATCGATGTGTTGAAGCGGTTCGGCTATTACTCGACCGAGAGCAACGGCCATCTGTCGGAATATCTGCCGTGGTATCGCAAGCGTCCGGATCAGATCATGGACTGGATCAGCATGGACACCTGGATCAACGGCGAAACCGGCGGCTATCTGCGCTATTCGACCGAAAACCGGAATTGGTTCGAGGAGGATTTCCCCAAGTTTCTGGAGGAGGCGGGCGGGTCCTTGTCGGCCTATAACCGCACCGATGAACACGCCTCCCATATCCTTGAAGCCTTGGAGACCGGGCGCACCTATCGCGGCCATTTCAACGTCAAGAACGGCGGCATCATCCGCAACCTGCCCGAGGATTGCATCATCGAAAGTCCCGGTTTTGTCGACCGCTTTGGCATCAACATGGTCGAAGGCATCACCCTGCCCGACGCCTGCGCTGCGACCTGCATGGCGAGCGTGAATGTCCAGCGCATGGGCATGAAGGCCGCGATCACCGGCGATGTCGAGCTTTTGAAACAGTCGGTCCTGCACGACCCGCTGGTCGGCGCGATCTGCACGCCCGAGGAGGTTTGGCAGATGGTGGACGAGATGCTGGTGGCCCAGGCCCAGTGGCTGCCGCAATATGCCCATGCGATCCCGGATGCCATGAAGCGGCTGGAGAACCCCAAGGTCAAGACCCGCGACTGGAAGGGTGCGGCGCGGCTGGAGGTGCGGTCGGTCGAAACCCTGCGCGACGTGCAGGCCCAGAAAGACGGGCAGGCCCAGAAAGACGGGCAGGCCAGAAAGAAAGCCGCCGAGGGGCATGGCTTGGGCACCAAGGTCATGGGCTGACCAGACCCACAGGGGCCGGGGTGGCGACGCTCTGGCCTTAACCTCTGCTGCAATCTGGCCTGACGAAGGTTGCGGCCCCGGCGGTCTGGCGTCAGTTTTGACTGGACAATGTCCTGTTTTCCCGGCCCTATATGGGAAATTCGACCGGATATTGCGGGTCTTTCCGCAAAGATGTTCCGGTTTGGACAACTGGCAGGACAAGATGAACGCGCCGATTTTGAACACCTCGCCCCCCGTCTCGGATGAGGTGCGCAAGACCACGTGCTATATGTGCGCGTGTCGTTGCGGCATCAATGTCCATCTGCGTGAGGGGCGGGTTTCCTATATCGAGGGCAACCGCGACCACCCGGTCAACAAGGGTGTGCTGTGCGCCAAGGGTGCGTCTGGCATCATGCAAATCACCGCGCCCTCGCGCCTGCGTGCGCCGCTGCGCCGCGTCGGCCCGCGCGGCTCGGGTGCGTTCGAGGAAATCAGTTGGGACGAGGCTTTGGCGCTGGCCGTGTCCTGGATGAAGCCGCTGCGCGAAACCGCCCCCGAAAAATTCGCCTTCTTCACCGGCCGCGATCAAAGCCAGTCCTTTACGGGCTGGTGGGCGCAGGCGTTTGGCACGCCCAACTACGCGGCCCACGGTGGCTTTTGCAGCGTCAACATGGCCGCCGCGGGCATCTACACCATTGGCGGTTCGTTCTGGGAGTTTGGGCAGCCCGATTGGGAACGGACCAAGCTGTTCATCCTGTTCGGCGTGGCCGAAGATCACGACAGCAATCCCATCAAGATCGGACTTGGCAAGCTGAAGGCGCGTGGCGCGCGGGTCATCGGCGTCAACCCGATCCGCACGGGATACAATGCCATCGCTGACGACTGGTATGGCATCACCCCCGGCACCGATGGCCTGTTGATCCTGTCGTTGATCCATTGCCTGCTGGTGGCGGGCAAGATCGACCTGACCTATCTCGCCCAGTTCACCAACGCGCCCCTGTTGATCAACGAAACGGAAGGCCCCGAAAAGGGCCTGATCCTGAAAAACGCCGAAAGTCAGCCCTTCGTCATCGACCGGCGCACCGGCCAGCCCGCCCCTTGGGACGGCAAAGGCGTCGAGCCCGACCTTGGTGCCACCTACCTTGGCCACCGCACCGTGTTTCAGCACATGGCCGAACGCTACCTGTCGCCCGACTACGCCCCCGAAGCCGTAGCCACCCGCACCGGCATCCCTGCCGCCCGTATCCATGGGCTGGCTGCCGAACTGGCCGACGTCGCATTCAACCAGGCCATTGAAATCGCCCAACCCTGGACCGATTTCCGTGGCAACCATCACGCCACAATGCCCGGCCGCCCGGTCAGTTTCCACGCCATGCGCGGCATCTCGGCCCATTCCAATGGCTTTCAAACCGCCCGCGCCCTGCACCTTTTGCAAATCATCCTCGGCACGGTGGAAACTCCCGGCGGTTACCGCATGAAGCCGCCCTATCCCAAACCGGTCGAGGCGCATCCCACCCCGCATTTCGTGTCCGCCCCCGCCAAGCCGCTGTCCGGCCCGCATTTGGGCTATGTCCGTGGCCCCGAACAACTGGCGCTGAAGGAGGATGGCAGCCCCGCCCGCATCGACAAGGCCTTCACCTGGGAAAACCCGTTCAGCGCCCATGGCCTGATGCACATGCTGATCCCCAACGCCCATGCCGGCGACCCGTACCGCATCGACACGCTGTTCCTGTACATGGCGAACATGGCGTGGAATTCGTCGATGAACACCACCAAGGTCATGCAGATGCTGACCGACAAAGGTCCGGATGGGGCATACATCATCCCGCGCATCATCTATTCCGACGCCTATGCGTCCGAAATGGTGGCCTATGCCGACCTGATCCTGCCCGACACCACCTATATGGAGCGTCACGACTGCATCAGCCTGCTGGACAGACCGATCAGCGAACCCGATGCCGCCGGTGACAGCATCCGCTGGCCCGTCACCGAACCCGACCGCGATGTGCGCCCCTTCCAGTCCGTCCTCCTCGACCTCGGCCACCGCCTCGGTCTTGCGCCGATGGTCGCGCCAGATGGCGGCCCCAAATTCAAAGACTATGCCGACTATATCCAGAACCACATCCGCCGCCCCGGTGTCGGCCCTCTGATCGGCTTTCGCGGAGCCGCTGGCGACCAGCAGGGCAGGGGCGACGCCAACCCCAACCAACTCGCCGCTTATATCGAAAACGGCGGATTTTATCAGGCCCATGTCCCGGCAGAGGCTGCGTTTTATAAACCGTGGAACGCCGCCTATCAGGATTGGGCCGTCAAAACCTCGTTCTACGAATCCCCCCAACCCTATCTGTTCAACATCTGGTCCGAACCTATGCGGAAATTTCAGCTGGCCGCCGAGGGGCATGGCAACATCCAACCCCCCGACCACCTGCGCGCCCGCTTGAAACAGGCGATGGACCCGCTGCCGATCTGGTATCCGCCCTTTGGCGATCTGGAATCGACCGGCTGGGGCTATCCCATCCACGCTTTGACCCAGCGGCCGATGGACATGTACCATTCCTGGGGCAGCCAGAACGCTTGGCTGCGACAGATCAGGGGCAAAAACTATCTCTATGTGCCGACCAAACTCTGGGCGGAACATGGCTTCAAGGATGGCGACTTTGCCCGTGTCACCTCGCCCAATGGCGGGATCACCGCCCCTGTCGCCCACATGGCCGCGCTGAACGAAAACACCGTCTGGACATGGAACGCGATCGGCAAACGCAAGGCCGCGTGGGCGCTGGATGACAACGCGACCGAGGCGACCGAAGGCTTCCTCCTCAACCACCTGATCTGCGAGCTGCAACCCGAAAAGGGCGACGGCCACCGCTACTCCAACTCCGACCCCATCACCGGACAGGCGGCGTGGTTCGACCTGCGCGTCCGGATCGAGAATGTCGGCCCCAAACCCGGGTCCGACCCCAGCTTTCCGCCCCTCCCTCGGGTGGTGCCACAGGGAACCAGACGATGACCCAGCTGCCCACCCACACCGCCAAGAAACTGGGCCTCGTCGTCGACCTTGACACCTGTGTCGGCTGTCAGGCCTGCGTCACCGCCTGCAAGGGCTGGAACGACCAATCGATCGGCCTGTCCGACCAGGACCCCTACGGTGCCGACCCCTCGGGCACGTTCTTGAACCGGGTTCACAGCTATCAGGTGCAACCCCCTGACAGCCCAGCACAAATCATCAATTTCCCCCGGTCGTGCCTGCATTGCGAAGATGCGCCCTGCGTTACGGTTTGCCCCACCGGTGCCAGTTACAAACGCGTCGAGGATGGCATCGTTCTGGTCAACGAGGATGCCTGCATCGGCTGCGGATTATGCGCCTGGGCCTGCCCCTACGGTGCGCGTGAGATGGATGCGGCACAGGGCGTGATGAAGAAATGCACCCTCTGCGTCGACCGCATCTATAACGAGAATTTGCCCGAGGAAGACCGCGAACCCGCCTGCGTCCGCACTTGTCCGACTGGCGCCCGCCATTTCGGCGACTTTGCCGACCCTGACAGCAATGTCAGCCAACTGACACGCGACCGCGGCGGATACGACCTTATGCCCGACCTGAAGACCCGTCCCACCAACAAATACCTGCCCCCCCGCAAGAAAGACCGCCCGCACGAAGCCTCGCTTCTGGCCCCCTTGCTGGACATCAAGGCTACGGGTTTCGCGGGCTGGCTGGACAAGATGCTGGGCAAGATCTGATGAATCCGGCTCCGTCCGTCATCATCTTTTCGGTCCTGTCGGGGCTTGGCTTTGGCTTGCTGGCTTTCCTTGGTGCCGGGCTTGCACAGACCACCGGATGGCCGGCCTTCCTTTGGTGGGGCCTTGGCTATGCCCTCGCGATCACAGGGCTTTTCGCCGCAGCCTTGCACCTTGGCAATCCAAAGAATGGCCTGAAAGCCTTCAGCCAATGGCGGACCAGTTGGCTGTCGCGCGAGGCTTGGGCCGCCGTCGCAACCCTGCTGCTGCTGGCCCCCATGGCGCTGTCGGATTGGCTGGGCCTCGGCCTGCCGCGTATTTTCGGCTGGCTGGGCGCGGTGCTGGCCTTGGTCACGGTTTTCACCACCGCGATGATCTATGCGCAAATCCGCGCCGTGCCGCGATGGCGCCAGCCCACAACTCCGGTGGTCTTTGTGGGCTGTGCCATTGCAGGCGGCGCCGTGCTGGCAGGGCAAGTTTGGGCCCCGCTTCCCTTGATCCTGCTGACCCCGCTGTTGCTCGACGCGTGGCGCGTCGGCGATGGCCAGTTCGCACGTGCGGCCCAAACCATCGGCACCGCCACCGGTCTGGGACCTATCGGTGACGTGCAAGTCTTTGAACAACCACACACATCGCAAAACTACCTGATGCGCGAGATGATCTTTGTCGTCGGACGCAAACATGCCCGCAGGTTGCGCCAGATCACCGTCATCATGGCCTCGGTCTTGCCAGCCATCGTCCTGCTGCTACCGCAGTCCCCGCCGATTTATGCCATCGCTGCTCTTATCCACCTGACCGGAGTCTTTGCCCAACGCTGGCTGTTTTTTGCCGAGGCCGAGCATGTCGTCGGCCTGTATTACGGCAAACGATGATCAGGACGCACCCGCTTTGGCGCCCAGTCCCGCCTTCATCAGCGTTTTGCGCACCGGCGTCATCGCGTATAACCCGCGCAAAGCAGCAGCCCGCATATCCCGCAGCATCGGCATTTCGACCATCGATGCGCGATTGAGCGCGTCGATGCCCATGACTCGGGTCTGAACGTCCAGATATCGGCGGCGCTGATAGGCGGCCAGCATTGCCTCGGTCCCCAGGTCATGGCTTTGTGCCAAGTCCAGCAAGGCGGCCAGATCGGTCAAACTCATGTTCAACCCCTGCGCGCCGATGGGCGGGACGACATGCGCAGCCTCGGCCATCAGCGCCACACGCTCGCCCACCATGTGGTCGGCCAGTTGCGCGATCATCGGCCAGACCAGCCGCTTGGTCGCCAGTGTCAGCGGACCCAGCATACCACAGGACCGCGCGTCGATTGCCGCCTGAAACTCGGCCTGAGTCAGGGTGTGCAAACGCGTCACCTCCGGTCCAGTCTCCATCCACACAACCGCGGAACAGGGCAGACCGTCGCGATCGGGCAGGGGCACGAGCGTGAACGGCCCACCCGAGCGGTGAATCTCCGTCGAAACATTCTGATGCGGCACGGGATGGGTCACGGCAAAGGTCAGCGCCTTTTGACCATAGCGGATCGTCCGGACCCCAATCCCCAAGGCCTCACGCATGGTCGAGCCTCTGCCATCCGCCGCAATAACCATGCGAGCGGCAATGCGTGTGCCGTCCGACAGGGTCACCACGGCCTGACTGCTGCGCGTCAGAAGGCCGGTGGTCGCCATGCCAGGGCGAAAACTGACCGACGGCAGTTCGGCCAACCGCGCCACCATCTCACGCCGCAGCAACCAGTTCGGCAGGTTCCAGCCAAACGGCAGGTCCGAGATCTCTGCGGCATTGAAATCCTTGACCAGACGCGGCGTCGGCTCTGCGCCTCCGGCGTCGATGATCCGCATGATCTGCAAAGGTGCGGCATATGGTTCCAGCCGCGTCCAAAGACCCGCCATCTGCAAGACCTGCCGCGCCGGTTGCAAAAGGGCGGTTGTACGCAGATCGGCGCCCTCGTCGGCCTCCGCAGTGACAGGCGGCGTCGGATCGACGCAGACCACCGAAAAACCCGCCGCGCCAAAAGCCGCCGCTGCCGTCAGGCCCGCCACACCACCACCCGAGATCAGGATATCAGTCTGTTCCATGTGGTCAATCTAATGCCACCCCTCAAGAAAGCGAAGCGGCAAAGCGCCTCAGGTCAAAGCGGTTAGGAAGGCTGTCAGATCATCGGTGTGGTGGTGGATATGGCGGGCGGGCTGCGGCTTTTCAGCGACCAGAACCGTGCGCAACCCCATGTCATGCGGGCTGCGCAGGTTGCGCGGGTCATCCTCGAACATGGCGGCCTGCAACGGGTCCAACCCGTCCATGGCAAAGATCACTTCAAAGGCCGCGCGTTCCGGCTTGGGCAGAAAGCGTGCCTGTTCAATACCATAGATCGCGTCGAACAGGCCAGACAGGCCGCGCGCCGCCAGCACCTGCACGGCATAATCGGCCCCGCCATTGGTGTAGATGATCTTGCGCCCCGGCAATGCAGCGATGGCGGCGGCCAGCGGGGGATCAGGCGGCAGCACGGTAAAATCGATGTCATGGACATGGGTCAGGTAGGGGCCGGGTTCGATGCCATGCTCGCGCATCAGGCCCGACAGGGTGGTGCCGTAGGTCTGCCAGTAATGCTGCCGCAACCGGTTCGCCTCGGTCCGGCCCACCTGCAACGCCTGCATGACCCAATCGGTCATCTTGACCTCGATCTGGTCGAACAGCCGATAGCGTGGCGGGTACAGCGTGTTGTCCAGGTCAAAGACCCAGGTTTTGACATGTGTGAAGGCGTGTTTGACCATGCCACAGCGTTACAGCCATTGCGCGGGCAGAACAACGGGCCGGGTTGTATCAGCCGCACCCCAAGGCTAGATTTGTCAAAACGGAGGGACCCAGTGCCGAAAGACGCCTATTCGCTGATCATGGACGCCATCGAGGCCGGCACCTTCAAGCCAGGTGAGCGTCTGGTCGAGGCTGAACTGGCGGAACGCTTCGGTGTGTCGCGCACCCCGGTCCGCGAGGCGCTTCAACGGTTGGAAACTCAGGCCATGGTGACCCGCGATGGCCGCAGCCTGATTGTCGCCTCACTGGACCACAACGAATTGTCCGAGCTATACGCCGTCCGCACCGAGTTGGAGGGGCTTGCCGCCCGCCTCGCCGCGCGCCACGCGACCGAGGAGGAAATGCATGTGCTGCGCTCGATGGTAGTCGATGACCGGGCCCTGCTGGGCTGCGACCCGCGCCTGCTCAGCCGCGCCAACAAACGCTTTCACAAACAGATCCACCTCGCCTCGCACAACCGGTTTCTGGTGCAGCAACTGGACCTTGTGCATCGGTCGATGGCGCTGATGACGACGACCTCTTTCGCCGCCGAAGGCCGCGACGTCCCGGCCTTGGCCGAACACGAAAAGATCGTGGCGGCAATCGAGGCCCGCGACGGCGACGCCGCCTATGCCGCGCTGAAAATGCACATCTCGCGCGCCTACGAAACCCGTCTGCGGATCGACGCGGGCGAGGTCAAGCTGCGCTGACAAAGCGGCTTTCATTCTGACTTAAATATCCATCTTTCTTTGACCTCGGCCAAGTCCGGATGGGCGCGTTGTGCCAGTCCCATCCGACACCCAAGAGGCGGCGATGACCCTGCGCAGCACACTCTTTCTGATCATCGCCGCGATCCTGCTTCCGGCCCCTGCCTTGGCCGAAGCCAAGCCGCCCCGGATGATCACCGAGGCCGAAGCCCCGCAATGGAACGCCGTCGGTCGTCTGAATATTGCGGGCAACCGCTTTTGTACCGCTGCCCTGATTTCACCGACCGAGGCCGTGACTGCCGCGCATTGCCTGTTCAATCCGCTGACCCGCAACCGCACCATACCATCCGAATTGCGTCTGGTTCTGGGCCTGCGCCCAGACAGCCATGTGGCCGTGCTGAAGATCGCCGCCACGGCCGTCCTGCCCGGCTATACTTACCTCGGGCAAAACGCCGATCTGCCGATGATCGCGCTGGATGTCGCATTGCTGCGGCTTGACCGCCCGGTGACACCGGACGAGGCCGCGCCGCTGACCGTGACCCAATGGCCGGATGACCTGCCCATAGTCGATATTCTGGGCTTTGGCCGTGACCGGCCCTACCTGGCGTCGATCCGCGCGAACTGCCCGGTGGTGGCCGATATGACGGTGACCGCCCTGCTGGACTGCAAGGTTGAACCCGGCCTGTCCGGTTCCCCCGTGGTGCTGACCCAAAGCCGTCAGATGGTCGCCGTCACCTCGTCACTGGTCGGAACCCGATTGAACAATTCCCAATCCCTGATTGTCCCCATAGAACCGCATCTGGCCGAACTGCGCGCGCTTTTGCAATGAAACGGGGCGCCCGCAGGCGCCCCGAGCCGCAAGGTGGGGTTGAACCCCACCCCGTCCATGATCAGCAGGAATAGTACATCTGGTATTCCACCGGATGCGGCGTGTGTTCATAGGCGTAAACCTCTTCCCACTTCAGCGCCGAATAGGCTTCCAGCATTTCGCGGGTGAAAACGCCACCGGCCAGCAGAAAGTCCATGTCCTTCTCCAACTCCTCCAACGCTTCGCGCAAGCTCCCACAGACCGTCGGGATCGTCGCCAGTTCTTCGGGCGGCAGATCATACAGGTCCTTGTCCGAGGCCGGGCCGGGGTCGATCTTGTTCTTTATCCCGTCCAGACCTGCCATCAGCAGGGCGGCAAAGGCCAGATAGGGGTTGGCGGACGGATCGGGGAAACGCGCCTCGACCCGCTTGGATTTGGGCGATTCGGTCCACGGAATCCGGACGCAGCCCGACCGGTTGCGCGCGGAATAGGCGCGCAGAACCGGCGCCTCAAAGCCCGGGATCAGGCGTTTATAGCTGTTGGTGCCGGGATTGGTCAGGGCGTTCAACGCCTTGGCATGGGTCAGGATACCGCCGATGAACCACAGGGCCTCTTGGGACAGATCGGCGTATTTGTCGCCTGCGAACAAGGGCTTGCCGCCCTTCCAGATCGACATGTTGACATGCATCCCAGACCCGTTGTCGCCCTTCATGGGCTTGGGCATGAAGGTGACTGTCTTGCCATAGGCGGCTGCCACGTTGTGGATGACGTATTTGTACTTCTGGATGTTGTCGGCCTGTTCGACCAGACCGCCAAAGATCATCCCCAACTCGTGCTGGCACGTCGCCACCTCGTGGTGATGCTTGTCGACCTTGATGCCCATCCGCTTCATCGTGGACAGCATCTCGCCGCGCAGATCCTGCGCCTCGTCGACCGGGTTCACCGGGAAATAGCCGCCCTTGTGCGGCGCGCGGTGGCCAAGGTTGCCGCCGTCATAGACGGTGTCGGTGTTCCAGGCGGCCGCTTCGGCGTCGATCTCATACGACACCTTGCGCGGAGTGACCGAATAGCGCACGTCGTCAAAGATGAAAAACTCGGCTTCCGGCCCGAAATAGGCCGCATCGCCAACGCCCGACGCCATCAGATACGCCTCGGCCTTTTGGGCGATGCCACGCGGGCAGCGGTCATAGGTCTCGTTCGTGTCCGGCTCGGC
>JBBQGU010000114.1:0-10545 GCA_038323315.1 Rhodobacterales bacterium
TGCCTTGGTCAAAGGGGGGGTGTGTCATCGGGTCCTCATAGCGCTGATGGAATGTCCCAGATGTCCTGCATATAGCTGCGGATGGTCCGGTCCGAAGAGAAGAAGCCTGATCTTGCCGTGTTCATCGCCGCCATCCTGACCCAAGCGTCGCGGTTGGCGAACACCGTGTCAACCTTTGCCTGCGCCGCGTCATAGGTGTCAAAGTCCGAGGCAACGAGGAAATAGTCATGATGCCAGATGCGATGGACCAGCCCATGATACCGGTCGGGCTGATCCGGGCTGAATCGGCCTTCCGAAATTTGCTGCAGGATTTCCTGCATCGGAACCGACGCCTCGATCGCCAGACGCGCATTGTCGGGCATGGCGCGGCGCGCTTCAGCCTCGGGGGTGGTCATGCCAAACAGGAAGAAGTTGTCATTCCCGACCTCGCGCAAAATCTCGACATTCGCGCCGTCCAGCGTGCCGATGGTCGGCGCGCCGTTGATCATGAACTTCATGTTGCCGGTGCCAGATCCCTCCATCCCGGCGGTCGAGATTTGTTCGGACAGGTCTGCGGCGGGCACCAGATGTTCGGCCATCGAAACGTTGTAATTTGGCGGATAGACGATTTTCAGCAGGTCGCCCGTATCGGGGTCATTGTTGACGACCACGGCCACGTCATTGATCAGATGGATGATTTCCTTGGCTACCGCATAGCCGGGCGCGGATTTGCCGCCAAAAATCTTGACGCGCGGCACCCAGTTGGCTGTCGGGTTGGCTTTCAGCCGGTTCCAATGGGCGACGGTCTGCAGGACGTTCAGCAACTGGCGTTTGTATTCGTGGATGCGTTTGATCTGCACATCGAACAGCGCGTCCGGGCTGACGACCAGGCCCGACTGCGCCTTGATCCAGGCGGCCAAAGCCACCTTGTTGGCACGCTTGGCCTGATGGAATTCGGCTTTAAAGCCGTTATCCTCGATATGCGGCTCCAATTCGCGCAGACGGTCGAGGTTATCCTCCCACCCTTCGCCAATGGTGGTGGTGATCAGGTCCGACAGCGGCCGGTTGCACATTTTCAGCCAGCGGCGCGGGGTCACGCCATTGGTCTGGTTCATGATCCGGTCGGGATGCAGTTTGTGAAGTTCGGGGAACAGATTGGTCTTGAGGAGTTCCGAATGCAGCGCCGACACGCCGTTGACCTTGTGCCCCATGATAAAGGCCAAGTCGCCCATCCGCACCTCATGGTGCTTGACGATGCCGATGTAATGCGGGCGCGACGGGTATTTGGTGCGGTGCCAGCTGTCGATCCGCTCGACGATCTGCATGTGGCGCGGCAGGACGTTGCCGAAGGTAAAGGTCGCCCAACGCTCCAACGCCTCGGGCAGAAGGGTATGGTTGGTATAGCCCAGACAGGCCTGTGCGGTTTCGACTGCTGTAGCGAACTCCATCCCGTGATCATCCATCAGCAGACGCACCAGTTCCGGCCCCGCGATGGCGGGATGGGTGTCGTTCATCTGGATGGCCACGTATTTCGGCAGCTTGGCCATGTCGGTATGGCTGGTCTTGAAGCGGCGCAGAATGTCCTGCAACGCGGCCGATGTCAGAAAGAATTCCTGTTTCAGGCGCAGTTCCTTACCCTGATAGGTCGAATCGTCAGGATATAACACGCGGCTCAGCGTCCTGGCCAAAGCCTCGGGCTCGGCGGCGGCGGTATAATCGCCACGGTTGAATCGTTCCAGATCGAACAGCGTTGTCGGGCGGGCAGACCACAGGCGCAACGTATTGGCCCAATGCCCCTTCCACCCGATCACCGGCGTATCATAGGCCGAGGCATAGACGGTTTCGCCCGGGGTCCAGACCTCGCGGCCATCGATGCGGGCGATGGTGCCCTTGAAACCGATCGTATAGGCGCTTTCAGGCCGTTCAAATTCCCACGCATTGCGGTGTTGCAACCAATCTTCTGCCATCTCGGCTTGCTGGCCGCCGGTAAAATGCTGGCGGAACAGCCCATGTTCATAGCGGATGCCATAGCCATAGGCCGGGCAACCCACCGTCGCCATGCTTTCCATGAAACAAGCCGCAAGACGGCCCAGACCACCATTTCCCAAGGCCGCGTCGGGTTCATCTTCGACAATGGTGCGGAAATCCTGACCGAGGTTGGCCATCACTTCGATGGCGATGTCGCGCAGGCCCAGATTGACCGTCGCATCCTCCAGCAACCGCCCGATCAGAAACTCCATCGACAGGTAATAGACGCGCTTGCGGTCTTCGACCCAGGTGCGGCGGGTCGAGGCGAACCACGGGTCGACGATCCGGTCGCGGATCGCAAAGCTGAGCGCCATGCGCCAGTCATAGACGCTGGCATTGGCCTCATCCTTGCCAAGCGTTTGTTTCAGATGCCGCAATACGTCGTTCTGCAGATGCGTCTGCGTCAGTGCGAGGTCGTTCAATGTCATGTCCACTTTTGATCCGGTTGTCAGACAGCCTATCCCCCCCTGCTACACGGTCAAGACATCGAAGGTCGAATTCCTCGCACTGTAGCCTCTAACCGTTTTCAACCGAGATTATATTTCCATCAACGTTTGGCCTTGATGCACGCTATTTAAGCGACCGCTGCTTGCAAACGGTTTGGTTTTCCCGAGAACCCGGAAACCCCACTTGGTGCATGGGCTGTTGCAAAAAACCCCCTCGGTTCGCAGGTTATCGCGCCGATGTAACTTGACGCTGGGTTAAGCCTTTGTTTCCACGTTGCATAACATCCGGGGCTTGATTAAATCAACTCAATCATGCCGCAGAACGGTCCTCGACGGGCCGTGAAGATGGGGCATGATGCAACAGAGGCGCAACGCCCAAACCAACTACGTGGAGCAGTCAATGTCCGTTCAGCAGTCGCAAGATGCGGTCCAACCGACGGTTAAACAACCGGTTCTTCAACAGCAGGGCCAATCGGCCCCGGCTGAACAGCAATCCGCGGGCACTGCGGCACCCGTCAGGCCGCAGATTCGCGACTGGGCGTCGATCTGACGCTTTGGACGGCGGCGCGGATCGCGTAGGGTGTCGTAAATATCCAGCCAGAACGATCCGCGATGCCCAACCCCATCTCCTCGATCCGCAATCTTGGACCCGCGACCGAGGCGCAATTTGCCATGGCCGGGATCACGACGGCAGAGCAATTATACGCCCTTGGTGCGCATGAGGCCTATCGCCAATGGTTGCTTGCAGGACTGCCCAAGCATTTCATAGGCTATTATGTGCTGGAAATGGCCCTGCAGGGTCGCCCGTGGAACGACTGCAAGGGCGATGAGAAAAAGGCGCTGCGGGTGAAATTCGACACGCTTGTACGCGAAGTGTCTGCCGATGACCGGTCCGAACTGGAAGCAGCCCTGAACCTGCTCGGCGTTCGGCGCAAAGCCTGACCTGTAAACGCAAAAGTGCCCCCGCAGGGGCACTTTTGGCAAAAGGTTGCCGTTCAGCCGACCAATTCAAGGCCTGCAAAGAAAAACGAGATCTCGCGCGCTGCGGCGTCCGGGCTATCCGACCCGTGGACCGAATTTTCGCCCTTGGACAGAGCGAAGTCCTTGCGGACGGTGCCTGCGGCTGCAGCGGCAGGATCGGTGGCGCCCATGACTTCACGGTTCTTGGCGATGGCACTTTCACCTTCCAGCACCTGCACGATGACCGGTTCGGACGCCATGAAGGTCACCAACTCGCCATAAAACCCGCGCTCTTTATGCTCGGCATAGAACTCGCCAGCCTGTGCCGCGGTCAGGTGAATGCGCTTGGAGGCGACCACGCGGAGGCCGGCATCCTCGAACTTGGCGACAATCTTGCCGGTCAGGTTGCGGCGCGTGGCGTCGGGTTTGATGATAGACAGGGTACGTTCGGTGGACATGAGACTTCTCCAGATGACAAGGGCGCAAGGGCCGCGACCCCGCGCCAAAATAGCTGCGCGTCCTGCTAACACGCGGCTTATCGGTTGAAAAGCAGATTAGGGCATCAGTGCCGTGTCACAAAGACGGTCCCGGCTCAAGCACCGAGCCGTCCGTGAAACGGCCGAGGCGAAAGCGGCCAAGGTCGTGGCCGGGGTCGCGGTCCGCCACCAGATCGGCCACCACGCGGCCCATGCCGGGGCCGATGCCAAAGCCATGGCCACACATGCCGGTGGCGATGGTCAGGCCGGGGATTGCGGCCACACGGTCCACCACGGGCACCACATCGGGGATTGTGTCGATCATCCCGGCCCAGGCATTTTGTAGCACCGGGCGACCGATTTCGGGAAAGGCAACAGCAAGTGCAGTCTGCACCTCTGCCAGAAGGTTCATATCCGGCGCGGGGTTCAAAATGCGCATCCGTTCAAAGGGCGAGACCTGGTCCCCGGTCCAAAAACGCGTCGTGCCCCAGGCGTCGGGATAATCCTTCGGAGCGGCAGGCCGCAGCTTGGTCGAGCGGAAATCGCGTTTCAATACAGGAAGATAGTGCTTCAGATTGCGAAAGGCGTCCGGACCAACATAGTAACTGTGCCGAGACCCCGGCGCGATCGTCAAGCCACCATCGCCGCGTCGCCTGATGCCCATGCGGTCATCCGCCAGGCACCCCGCAAAGCTCTGCGCAATCGGGGCAGTTTGCGCGACCGAGGCGAGGACGGACAGTTGCGGCAGGTTGACCCCCTCGGCCCGCAAAAACAGCGATGACCACGCCCCCCCTGCCACCACCACCCGATCACACGCGATCCGGCCTTTCTCGGTATAAACTCCCACCACCCGGCCCGCAGCCCGGTCCAGCCGCCGCACCGCGCATTCCTCGACGATCACCGCCCCGCGTTCCACAGCACCCGCCGCAAGCAGAGGGACGGCCACCCAAGGCTCGGCCATGGCATCGCTTTCCGTAAACAACCCGCCGACCCACTGCACCGTCGCCTGGTCGTACCGCCCATAAACCTGGGCCGTGGATTGCAGGCGGACGTCCAGGCCCCGGCTCCGCGCCTCAGTCATCCATTCCTCAAACGCGAACATTTCGTCATGGCTGCGGGCAAGGTACATCACCCCGTTCTGACGAAAGCCCAGACCCGGCATCGCCTCGGCCATAGCCCGCCACAGCGCCATGCTTTCCATCATGATCGGCAGTTCGGCCAGGTCGCGGCCCTGTTGCCGGATCCAGCCCCAGTTGCGGCTGGATTGCTCGCCCGCCACCCTGCCCTTTTCGCACAAGACCACGGACACGCCCTGTTCGGCCAGATGCCAGGCGGTCATGACGCCAATGATCCCACCGCCGATCACCACCACATCCGCCGCCGGCGGCAGATCACCGCCATAGCTGATCGGCGTCTGGTCATGAATCGGGAAGCTCATTGCAAAGCCTTCAACAGCCGCTCCATAAAGACCTGCCCCGCCATAAACTCGGTCAGTTCCAGATATTCGTTGGCTCGGTGGGCCTGTGCAATGTCCCCCGGCCCGCAGATCACCGCCGAATATCCGGCCGCCTGAAACTGTCCCGCCTCGGTGCCATAGCTGACCACGCCGGTGCCATTCGCCCCGGTCAGCTGCGCCACCAAAGCCTAGGCAGCCCCTTCGACCTCGGGCTTCAACCCCGGCACGCCAAAGAACTGCATCACGCTGACCCCGGCTTCAGGTCGCCGCGCCTTCAAGACCCCATCCAGCCGCGCCACCTCGGCCACAAAGTCGGCAGTATGCGCCTCCAGATCCTCGCCCGGCAGCACCCGCATCTCGACGGCAAACCGACAATCCCCCGCCGTGATGTTATGCGCCGTACCGCCCGAAATCATGCCGACATGTAACGTGGTAAACGGCGGATAGAACGGCGACGGCGCCGAAGCGGCCATCAGCGCCGCATTTCGGTCGTTCACCCATTGGATCAGCCGCGCTGCTTCCATGATGGCCGAAACCCCATCCGGCAGCAGGCTGGAGTGCACCTCATAGCCCTTGACATGCACATGAAATCCCGTGCCGGCTTTGTGGCCGTTGATCACGGCCATCCGCGACGGCTCGCCGATCAGTGCCAACTCGCCCTTTGGAAGTAGCGCCTGCATCGCGGCAATCATCGGCGGGGCACCGGTGCAGCCCACCTCCTCGTCATAGGACAGCGCCAGTTGCAGGGGCCGACGGACCCCCCCCCTCTGGGCGCGCACGACGGCCCAGACCGCCAAGGCGACATAGCCCTTCATGTCGCAGGTGCCGCGCCCATAAAGGCGCCCGTCGCGTTCAGTCACCACCCATGGGTCGCTGTCCCACACCTGACCCGTCACCGGCACCACATCCGAATGACCCGACAGCACAACCGCCCCCGCCACGCGCGGGCCTGCATGGGCCATCAGCGCAGCTTTGGTTCCGTCTTCGTTCGTATGGCGGTGACATTCCACGCCGTGGCCAGTCAGATAGCCCTGCAGCCAATCCACCAAATCAAGATTTGATCCGGACGACACGGTGGGAAACCCCACCAGCCGGTCGAGTATCTGACGCGGCGTCAATTCAGTCATCCTGCAAACCCTCAAAATCCCTACAGTTCTTGGCACGAACCTGCGGTCCCCGCTGCGACCTTGTCAATATCTGGCAGAATGCCGCGTCCGTCCTGCAATTTGCCCAAAATCCAATCTGGAATGCGCCAAACAAAAAGGATTGATAGCTTGACCGAAATGGTCAAGACTTGGATATCGGTCAGCGGAGTGAAGACCGCCGGCCACAAGAATACCAATAAAAACAAAGATGTGGGAGAAATCTATGCCCGATGGGGGCGACAATGTTCTTGATGTCCGCGGGCTGAAGACGGTTTTCCGGACCCGTGGCGGCGAAGTTCATGCCGTCAATTCGGTCAGCTTCCATCTGAAACGCGGGGAAGTTCTGGGCGTTGTGGGGGAAAGTGGCTCTGGCAAGTCGGTCACGATGATGTCGCTGCTAAGGTTGCTGCCGTCGCCGCCGGCGGAAATCCGCGAAGGTCAGGTGATGCTGGGCGGGCAGGATTTGCTGAAAATCAGCCCCCAAGCCCTGCGCGATGTGCGGGGCGCCAAGGTCGGCTTCGTGTTTCAAGACCCGATGACCAGTCTGAACCCGGTCTTCACGGTCGGAAACCAGATCATGGAACCCCTGATGCGCCACAAGGGGATGACCCGCACACAGGCAAGGCAACGCGCGGCCGATCTGCTGGAACTGGTCGGCATTTCCGACGCGGCAAACCGCCTGAACAGCTATCCCCACCAATATTCGGGTGGCATGCGGCAACGGGTGATGATCGCCATCGCGCTGTCCTGCGACCCTGATGTCCTGATCGCCGATGAACCCACCACCGCCCTTGATGTCACCATTCAGGCCCAGATTCTTGAACTGGTCAAGGGACTGCGCCAGAAACTTGGCATGGGCGTGATCTGGATCACCCACGATTTGGGCGTCATCGCGGGCATCGCCGACCGGGTGATGGTGATGTATGCGGGTCAAGTCGTCGAGCACGGCCCTGTCCGCGACCTGTTTGGCAACCCCCAGCACCCCTATACCCGCGCCCTGTTGAAAACGATCCCGTCCCTGACCGGCAAACGCGCCGCCCGCCTGCAAGTGATCGAGGGTCAACCCCCCATCATGCTGTCAGCCCCAAACGCCTGCCCGTTCCGCGCGCGGTGTGCCCATGCAATGCCCGTCTGTGCCACACAAAACCCGCCACGCCACGCAATGGACGGTGTGACCCTTGGCCAAGGCCACGATGTCGCCTGCCACTGGACCCCGGAGGTCGCCTATGCCTGACGCGGCTTTGGTCCAGGTGCGTGATCTGAAGATGTACTTCCCGATTTATTCGGGCATTCTGCGGCGCCATACCGGCGATGTGAAAGCAGTGGACGGCGTCAGTTTTGACATCATGGCCGGTGAAACGCTGGGGTTGGTCGGCGAGAGCGGGTGTGGCAAATCGACGGTCGGCCGCGCGCTGATCCGCCTCTATGAACTTACCGCCGGATCCGTGGTGATCGACGGCGAGGATATCGGCACCCTCGCGCCCGAAGCTTTGCGCCGCAAGCGCCCGACCATGCAGATGGTGTTCCAGGACCCACAGGCCAGCCTGAACCCCCGCCGCACTGTGGCCCAGATCATCGCGGAACCGCTGCAAGAACACACCAGCCTGACGCCCGCCGAGCGTATGGCCCGCATCCACGAATTGCTGGATCAGGTCGGTCTGAACCGCCGCTTTGCCAGCCGGTTTCCGCATGAGTTTTCTGGCGGCCAACGCCAACGCATCGGCATCGCCCGCGCCTTGGCCCTGAACCCCAAATTCATCGTCTGCGACGAACCCATCGCCGCCCTTGATGTCTCGATCCAGGCGCAGGTCGTGAACCTGCTGGAGGATCTGCAAGACCGCCTTGGCTTGACCTACCTGTTCATCTCGCACGACCTCAGCATGGTCCGCCACATCGCCGACCGTGTGGCGGTGATGTATCTTGGCCGCATCGCCGAACTGTCCCCCCGCGACGCGCTCTATGATCGTCCCCTGCACCCCTATGCCGAAGCCCTGCTCTCGGCGGTGAATGAACCCGACCCTGCCCTTGCCCGACGCGAACGCATCGTATTGCAAGGCGACGTCCCCTCGCCGGCCAACCCGCCCAAGGGCTGCAATTTCTGCACGCGGTGCCCCAGGGTGATGGACATCTGTCGCACCGCCAAACCCCCGCTTATCCAGGTCGAGCCGGGCCGCCTTGTGGCCTGCTTCCTTTACCCCCAAACCGTGCCAGTCGGGTCAACCGTCGGTGCGGCGTTCCAGCCCACCCAACAAGGAGCCTACACATGAAACTAAGATCCGCCCTGATGGGCGCAGCCGCCGTGATGGCATTGGCGCAGGTCGCCCATGCCGAGCGCGGCACGGATGGCGAGTTGAAGCTGACCTTCCCGCAGGCCGTGTCGATCATGAACCCCTACCTGTCTTCCGGCACCAAGGACGTTTACGCGGCCTCGATGGTGCTGGAGCCGCTGGCAGGCTTTGACGATCAGGGCAACCTGATCCCCAAACTGGCCGTCGAAATTCCCACAGTCGAAAATGGTGGCATCTCGGCCGACCTGACCTCGATCACCTGGAAACTGCAGCCTGGCCTGAAATGGTCGGATGGCAGCGCTGTGACCGCCGATGACGCGGTCTTCACCGCCGCCTATTGCATGGACCCGGCCGGCGGTTGCGCCCAGTTGTCCAAATACGACGGCGTTACATCGGTCGAGGCGGTCGATGCGTCGACCGTCAAGGTGACCTTCTCGGCCGCCAAACCCAACCCGTACACCGCCTTTGTCGGTGCGCTGTCGCCCCTGCTGCAAAAGGCACAGTTCGCGGCATGTCAGGGTGCGGCTGCCCCGACCTGCACCGATGCCAACAACATGCCCATCGGCACCGGCCCGTTCAAGGTCACCGCGATCACCATCAATGACACCGTGACCTTCGACGCCAACGCCAACTACCGCGACGCGACCAAGCCCGCCTTTGCCACAGCCGTGATCAAAGGCGGCGGCGACGCCGAAGGGTCCGCCCGCGCCGTCATGGAAACCGGCGAGTTCGACTACGCCTGGAACACCCAGATCCCGCCCGACAGCCAGGCAGCCATGGCTGCCGCGGGCAAAGGCGTCTTCGTCGTCGCCTTCGGCACGCTGATCGAGCGGATCGAGATGAACATGACCGACCCCTCGGCTGACCTGCCCGAGGGCGAGCGTTCGACCGCCAAGCACCCCCATCCGATCCTGTCGGACATCAAGGTGCGTCAGGCATTGTCGATGGCCATCGACCGTCAGACCCTTGTCGAGGTTGGCTATGGTGCCGGTGGTGCGCCGTCGTGCAACGTGGTTCCGGCCCCGGCTGCCTGGGCGTCCGACAACACCGGCTGCATCGCGCAAGACCTTGAAGGTGCCAAGAAGCTGCTGGACGAGGCGGGCTGGATCGCCGGTGCCGATGGCATCCGCGAAAAGGACGGCAAGAAGCTGAACATCCTGTATCAGACCACCGTCAACCCGGTACGGCAGGACTTTCAGGCGCTCGTCAAGGACTGGTGGACCTCGATCGGCGTGAACGTCGAGCTGAAAGCCATTGATCCGTCAGTGTTTTTCGGCGGTGACGCAGGCTCGCCCGACACGTTCCAGAAGTTCTATGCCGATGTCGAGATGTACGCCAACAACTCGGACGGCACCGATCCTGAAACCTATCTGTCGCAGTATCAGTGCAAGAACGCCCCCAAGCCGGAAAACCAATGGCAGGGCGAGAACATGAACCGGTTCTGCGACCCGGCCTATGACGCCAAGGTTGCCGAATTGTCGAAGACCACCGACGTCCCCACACGTCAAAAACTGGCCAAAGAGCTGAACGACATGGTGACGAAGGATAGCTTCACGGTGATCCCGCTGGTGCACCGTGGCACGCTGTCGGCCCATTCCAACGCCCTGGGCGGCGTCAAGATCAACGCCTGGGATTCGGAATTGTGGAATATCGCGGATTGGGTTCGCGTGAAGTGACGTACAGGGCGGGGCCAACACGGGGCCCCCCCCACCCCCCCCCCCCAATGGGCCCAAGGGCCGCCCCCAAAACATAACAAAACCCCACAGG
>JBBQGU010000115.1:0-10538 GCA_038323315.1 Rhodobacterales bacterium
AAGGTCAGGTTTTCAAGGTTTTCAGCCAAGGTCCAGTTGACCACGCATTGGACAGTGTCCGTGCCTTCGTTCGCATTTTCGACGATCATATCCAGCACGATGTCCGCGTTCACCAGCGTGGAATCGACGATATAGGTGTCGTCGCCGGTGCCGCCATACAGACTGTCAACGCCGCTGCCGCCATTGATCACGTCATTGCCCGCACCGCCCCAAAGCTGGTTGTTCAGGATTTGCTCGCCCCGCAACGTGTCGTCAAAGGCCGACCCGATCAGGTTCTGGATGCCGGTCAGCACATCGCCTTCGGCGTCGCCACCCTTGGCAAAACCCGCCGACAGGTCGACCTTCACCCCCGCCAACGACGTGACATAGGACGAGGTGTCGCTGCCGCTACCGCCCGTGATCGTGTCAGAGCCAGCGCCGCCCAGAAAGACGTTGTTCTGGCCGTCGCCGGTCAGGCTGTCAGCGCCCAGACCGCCGATGACATTCTCGAACCCGACGATGATGTCGCCCGCAGCGTCGCCGCCCGACGCGGTGTTGTCTTGCAGGTTGATCGACACGGCAAGCGCCGAGGTCGAATAATCCAGCGTATCGATCCCGGCGCTGCCTGCCAGACTGTCGGCCCCCGCGCCGCCTGCCAGCATGTCATCGCCCGCGCCACCCGTCAGGATGTTGGCGTTCATGTCGCCGGTCAGGCTGTCATTCAAGGCCGATCCGGTGACCCCTTCAAACCCGGTCAGCACATCGCCCGTGGCATCACCGCCGCTGCGGGTGTTGGTGGTCAGGTTGACGGTGACGCCTAGGGCCGAGGTCGAATAGTCGACGATATCCAGCGTGCCGGTCGAGCCGTCCAGCGTATCCGCCCCCGCGCCGCCGGTCAGGCTGTCATTGCCCGTGCCGCCATTCAGCAGGTCATTGCCCGTCCCGCCGACCAGCCAATTGTTGTTTGCGTCGCCGGTCAGGGTGTCATTCAAGCCCGACCCGATGACCCCCTCGACCGAGTTCAGGACGATGATGTCGCCTGAAGCGTCACCGGTGCTCGTCTGGGTTGCCACGCCAAGGTTGATTGTAACGGCCAGCGTCGAGGATGTGTAATCCACCCAGTCAAAACCAATCCCGCCATCCAGGGAATCGATTCCCGCGCCGCCCGACACCGTATCGTTGCCAAGGCCGCCGAACAGCGAGTTGGCATTGCCATCGCCGGTCAAGACGTCATTCAAGGCCGATCCGATGACCCCTTCGACCGAGTTCAGGACAATGATGTCGCCCGAGGCGTCGCCGGTGCTGGTCTGGATCGCCACGCCAAGATTGATCGTGACGGCAAGCGTCGAGGCCGCGTAATCCACCCAGTCAACGCCAGTGCCGCCATCAATGGAATCGCCGCCCGCGCCCCCTGTCAGCGTATCGTTGCCTATACCGCCGAACAGCGAGTCATTGCCCGCACCGCCGATCAGCGCGTTGGCGTTGCCGTCGCCGGTCAAGGTATCGTTCAAGGCCGACCCGATGATACCCTCGACCGTGTTCAAGACGATGATGTCGCCCGCGGCGTCGCCGGTGCTGGTCTGCGTCGCCACGCCCAGATTGACCGTGACGCCCAGCGACGAGGCCGCGTAATCCACCCAGTCAAAGCCCGTGCCGCCATCGTTGGAATCATTGCCGGCACCGCCCGACAACGTGTCGTTGCCAAGGCCGCCGAACAGCGTGTCATTGCCCGTGCCGCCGATCAGCCAGTTGGCATTGCCGTCGCCAGTCAGGATATCATTCTGATTCGAACCGATCACGCCTTCGACCGTGTTCAGGACGATGATGTCGCCCGAGGCGTCGCCGGTGCCGCCTTGTGTCGCCACGCCAAGGTTGACTGTGACCGCCAGCGTCGAGCCCGAATAATCCGTCCAGTCAAATCCAGCACCGCCATCGATGGAATCATTGCCCGCGCCACCTGTCAGCGAATCGTTGCCGGCGCCGCCGAACAGCGAGTCATTGCCCGTTCCGCCAAACAAGGCGTTGTCCAGGGCGTCGCCGGTGATGTTGTCGCTGCTGTTCGACCCTATGACGTTTTCGATCAGGCTGATCTGGTCGCCATTGGCATCGCCGATCGTGCCGGTGCCGGACAGCAGGCTGACCGTGATGGCGGCACTTGCCGAGGCATAGGTCAGCGTATCGATGCCGCCGCCGCCGTTTATCGTGTCGGAACCGGTGCCACCATCGATGGTATCGTTGCCCAGATCGGCCGTTATGCTGTCATTGCCCGCAAGGCCGAAAATCAGATCGTCATCGGTTGTCCCGGCCAGAGTGTCGTTCCCAATCGTCCCGTTGATCGTCGGCATGGTTTTCTCCTTTGGCACGGGCGCTTGGCTGCTCCGGCGGAAATGCGCAATTCCGCACCGCAATAGGGGCCGCATCGGGCGGAATTTGGACCGTTGAAAGATGATCCGTGATGAAATTGAGTTGAATGTGCGGCAAGGGTTGAAGCCGCTTTGGGCGGTTGCGCGTCATGCAGGTTGGCGGGACGGTTTGCGGGGCTGCCTCGCAAGTCGGCAATTGCGCGAATTCCGCCTGATCGCCGCGTGATTTTTCAGGGCCTGCGTTGATTTCGGCCAAATTGCGGTCTAGGTCATGAGAATGATCACGCAAAAGATGAAATACGCTTTGAAGGCCCTGTTGACTTTGGCGGACGAGGCCAAGCAGCCCGTGCCCACCCCGCTGACGATCGAGGAGATCGCCAAGCGCTCGGGCGCGCCCAAGCGGTTTTTGGAACATATCCTGCTGGAGATACGAAATGCGGGCATCATCGCCTCGACCCGGGGGCGGTCGGGCGGGTATCAGCTGATCAAGGCCCCCGAGGCGGTGTCGGTGTCCGAACTGTTGCGCATGATCGACGGGCCGATTGCGCCGCTGGTCTGCCTGTCGCGCCGCGCCTATCAGCGCTGCGACGACTGCAAGGATGAAAACACCTGCCGCATCCGCAAGGTGTTTGCCGAGGTGTTCTGGTCCTATCTGGTGCTGATCGAAAGCCTGACCCTGGCCGATATCCAGCGGTCCGATGACGTGGCAGCGCAGTTGCTGCAGGCCTGAGATATCTGCGCCGAGGTTTGGGGTAGGATGGGCGATGCGCCCATCGTCCCGACAGACCCGGCGTTCCTATCGTCCTGTCAGCCAGTTGCCCAAAGCCGCCAGCCGCGATGGCGGTGTGTTGTGAACGGTTTCACGGATATCGGCCGCGCCGTACAACTGGTACATCGTATGCACGCCCAACCAGCGCAAGGGTTCAGGCTCCCATGGGCGGACCTTGCGGTTGACCCATGGCAGGTGGGTCAGGACGGTGTCATGGCCCAACGTCAGATCGGCCAGCGTTTGTCCGGCAAGGTTGGATGTGCTGACGCCCACGCCGACATAGCCGCCCGCCCAGCCCAGGCCCGTTGCAGGGTCCAGACCCACCGTTGCGCACCAGTCGCGCGGCACCCCGATCACACCACACCACGCATGGTCGACGCCGAACGGGATCGCGGCGGGAAAATAGCGGTGCAAGATCTGGGTCAACCGCCGGATCGTCACGGCGTCGGGCGCGCCGTTGCGGTCCATGCCCGAGCCATACAGATAGGGCACCCCGCGCGCGCCCACCGTGATCCGCCCCTCGCGCGTGCGCTGGCAATAGCAGTAGGAGTTGTAGAAGTCGTGGAACAGCTCGTGGCCCTGCCAGCCGATCTTGTCCCACACCTCGGGCGGCAAAACCGGCGTGGCGATCTGGGCCGAGTTCAGCGGCAGCCAGTCGCGTTTGTGACCCTTGATGCCCGCCGTAAAGCCTTCGGTGGCGCGCAGGATGATGGGCGCCCGCACAGTGCCGCGCGGGGTCAGAACCTGCCCCTTGGCGTATTCGGTGACGGTGGTGCTTTCCACGATCCGAACGCCCATCCGTTCGACCACATCCGCCAGACCGCGCACCAGTTTGGCGGGTTGCACGCGGGCCATGCCGGTCATCACCATGGCCCCCAGCGCGCGAGGGACGGCAATGCGGGCCCGCGCCTCATCCGCGCTGATTGTATAGACGCGGTGGCCGTCGCCCCAGTTCTGGTGATGGGCAATGCTTTCGGCCATGCGGTGCTTATGCGCCGGATGGGTTGCAACGCAAAGCTCGTCGACGCGCAGGATATCGGCGTCGATCCCCTCGGTCCCGCAGACGCGGATCACCTCGTCGACCGTCGTCTCCAACGCCTTGACCATGTCCAGCACGGCCTCGCGCGATGTGGCGGCGGCATAGCGGTCATGGTTCCAGGCAAAGCTGCCCATCAACCAGCCGCCATTGCGACCCGAGGCGCCAAAACCGGCAAACTCTTTTTCCACCACCACCACATTCAGCGACGGTTGGGCCTTTTTCAGGTAATAGGCCGTCCACAGCCCGGTATAGCCCGCACCGATGATCGCGACATCGGCCGTGGTATCGCCGTCCAGCGCGGGGCGGCTGTGCGGCATGCCGATATCGGCATACCAAAAGGATACGTCACCGATCCTGGTCATCTGAGGCTCGCTTTGGTTGCCACGACACAGTAGGGGGAGCAGCCCCCCTCGCGCAAGCGCTCAGCCCCCGGGATACTTGGAAAAGATGACATCGGGCACAGATTTCAGCCATTTGATGAAGGATGTCAGCGGGGCGCGGGGCGGGCGGTCTTTCGGCCAGACGAGGTAATAGGCGCTATGGCTGGGGATCGGCGTGCCGAACAGCGGGACAAGGCGGTTCTGGGCCAGGTCTTGTTCGATCAGAAACAACGGCAGGACGGCGGCCCCAAGGCCGTGGATGGCGGCCTGCTGCATGGTGGCGAAATGGTCGAACAGCATCGCGGGGGGGCGTTTGATCGGCATCCCATGGGTGGCCAGCCAGCGGCCCCAATCGCCGGGGCGGCTTTGCAGTTGCAACAGGGGCAGGGTCAGGGCGTCTTGCGGGGTCGCCAGGGGCGCGGTCAGCGCGGGCGAGGCGACAGCCAGCACATCCTCCTCCATCAGTTTCAGATAGGCGGCACCGGGCCAGTCCTGACGGCCGTAATGAATCGCGGCATCAAAAGCCTCGCTCGCGAAATCAAAGGGTTGCAGGCGGGTCGACAGGTTCACCGTCACCTCGGGATGCTGGCGCGCGAAGTGGGCCAGACGCGGGGCCAGCCAGTGCATGCCGAATGCCGGCAGGATGGCGAGGTTCAGCGCCCCGCCCATCGGATTTGCGCGCAGGGTCAGCGAGGCCTGGGCGAGGGTGGACAGGGTGCGGCGCACCTCGGTCACATAGTCGCGGGCAGCGGGGGTCAGATGCAGGCGGCCCTTGTCGCGGTGGGTCAGTTGTACGCCCAGCTGGTCGGCCATGACCTGCAACTGGCGCGAGATGGCACCTTGGGTCAGGTTCAGTTCGTCGGCTGCGGCAGAGGCGGAGCCCAAGCGGTCGAGCGCCTCCAGCGCCAGCAGCGAGGCGAGGGATGGCAGGTAGCGGCGGGGGAGCATATGAGGTTTCCTCATGGCGCGGCGATTTGGTTTCGATAGGCTTTGGTGGCGTTTCATGCAATAGCTGGGGCCAGTTTATGCGGGAGAGTACGATGGACAAGCCGATGATGGACAAGCCAGTGTTGAAGCCCAAGGATGCGCCCGATCTGGGACGGTTCGACTGGCAGGACCCCTTCCGCATGGAGGACCAGCTGTCCGAGGAAGAACGCATGCTGCGGGATGCGGCGCGGGATTACGCGCAAAACCGCTTGCAGCCGCGCGTGATTGCCGCGTTTCGCGAGGAATCGACCGACCCCGCGATCTTTCGCGAGATGGGTGAAATGGGGCTTTTGGGCACCACGATCCCCGAGGAATATGGTGGCTTGGGCGCATCCTATGTCGCCTATGGCCTGATCGCCCGCGAGGTCGAGCGGGTCGACAGCGGCTATCGGTCGATGATGTCGGTGCAATCGTCGCTGGTGATGTATCCGATCTATGCCTACGGGACCGAGGCGCAGCGCAAGAAGTTTTTGCCGAAACTGGCCTCGGGTGATTGGATCGGCTGCTTTGGGTTGACCGAGCCGGATGCGGGGTCAGATCCGGCGGGCATGAAGACGGTCGCCAAAAAGACGGCCGATGGCTATGTATTGAACGGCGCCAAGATGTGGATTTCGAACGCTCCGATTGCGGATGTGTTCGTCGTCTGGGCGAAATCCGAGGCGCATGGCGGAAAGATCAAGGGCTTTGTGCTGGAAAAGGGCATGACCGGGCTTTCAACGCCCAAGATCGGTGGCAAGCTGAGCCTGCGCGCCTCGGTCACGGGCGAGATCGTGATGAAGGATGTGGCGGTCGGTGAGGATGCCCTGCTGCCGTTCGTCGAGGGGTTGAAGGGGCCGTTTGGCTGTTTGAACCGGGCGCGCTACGGGATTTCCTGGGGCGTGCTGGGGGCGGCAGAGTTTTGCATGCAGGCGGCGCGGTCTTATGGGTTGGACCGCAAGCAGTTTGGCAAGCCTTTGGCGGGGACGCAGCTGTATCAGTTGAAGCTGGCCAACATGATGACCGAGATTGCCTTGGGGTTGCAGGCAAGTCTGAGGGTGGGCCGGTTGTTGGATGAGGCGAACGCGGCGCCGGAGATGATCTCGATTGTGAAGCGCAACAATTGCGGCAAGGCTTTGGATGCCGCACGGATGGCGCGGGACATGCATGGCGGGAACGGGATTCAGGAGGATTACCAGATCATGCGGCACATGGTGAACCTGGAGACGGTGAATACCTATGAAGGCACGCACGACGTGCACGCGCTGATCCTGGGGCGGGCGATTACTGGGGTGCAGGCGTTCTTCTGAAGGGGGCGCCCACATGTGGGCGTGGTCTTAAATTACTGAAATAAAACGAATATATGACATTTGGTTCTTGGAGCGACTGTGGAAACCTACGACTGACGGTTGGATGTCGTGGCCGACTTTAGTGGGTTGATGCTGCCAGATTTGGTCGGTCCACAAGGTCCAAACCTGTGGCCAGCGGGCAGGGATTGTCTTGGGTCCATGGGGGATCATGCCTCCCACCTTATCCCATGACGCAAGACCCGTGCAGGTGTCCCCACGATCAGGACATTCGGTTCTTCAAACACGGCGCTCACAGTCGAGCGCGCGCCTACGACCGAACCATCCGCGACCTCGGCGCCTTTCAAAAACAGCACCTGCTCGCCGACCCAGACCTTGTTGCCGATCAGGATCGGTCGGGGTTCATTGATCCGCAGCCCTGTTGCAATGTCGAAAATCTTGTGGGCATCGGAGGGCCGGAAGCTGATCTGCTGAGAGAATAGGCATCCGTCACCTATCGAAACGTGTGACCCTTCATGAAGATGAAATGCGATGGACCCGGTCGCCGTGACCCGGTCCCCGATCTGCAAGGTCGCGCCGTTGGCGAGAAAGATATGGCTCGCAATCCGGCAGTTCGCCCCGATGGTCAGACGGTTTCCGGTTCCTTTTGAAATGACGCGCAGGTCATTTGTACTTGTTGATGGATCGATGGCGGAACCATCAGCCTATATCTGCGTCCAGGCCGTCAGGGCTTGTTCGTCCGCGTGGCGCCTTAATCTGCTTTTGCAGCAAAGATCCACATCATCATCAGCGTGCCCAGAACGACGACAAATGAGCCGGGCGCGATGATGGCGCTGACGCCAGTGGCTGCGACCTGATATTTGCCGATCACCAAAGCCACCACCCCGATCTGGTAAATCCCGAACTGCACCATGCCCAGACGGATGGTCGTCAGGTTCGGCCAGGCGCGGTACATCAGACCGAACAGGACCGAGATCACAAAGCCCAGCAGATTGGCATGGGCATGGGCGTTGCTTTGGGTCGTTTGATCGGTGATGCCGATATAGATGCCAAACACCATCCCGAGGATCAGCCACACAAAGCCGGTCAGAATGTGCAGACGGGCAAGTGACATTCGGTTTCCTTTCGGCCGGCATTCCTGAATTGGCTGCCTTCTGAGCGAAAGTACGTCTATTTCATTGAACGAATCAAGGGTTATGAGTCGCCCGCGGGTTCGGGTCGACGACGGAATGTCAAATCAACTTTCAAAGGATCAAAGAATAGCAACCATTGCAGGCAGTTAGGCCCGGTCCGGTCGATGGGGCGGGATGGGTCGAGTCAGAGATCCGCGAATTTTACCCAAAGCGGCCCCGCAAAGCGCCCCGACGGACTGGTCCGGCGGCCTGTCAGATGGGTGAAGCCGTGTGCAACTGTCAGAAGATAGGCAACCCGGTCATCACGCTCTGGCATAGGCGTCAAAGGGATTGTCATGGGTCAGATGCCGGATCGACGCCGGGTCCATACCCGCCAGAGCCAGTTTGGGCAGGAAAACCGTGTTCAGATGCGTGTAAGGCTTGGGGGTTCCGCCGCCCGGTTTGGCCGGATCGTACCAGCCGGTGTCGTGGCTGAGCAACAGTTGCCGTCCGAACCCGGCGTCGAGCACTCGGGTCACCAGGTCGACGATCGGGGCATCGTCGCTGCGGCCGATATGGTCGTATTCGATCCAGGCACCGCGCGCGGCGACGGCCAGATTCAGGGCGAAATCCTGTTCCTCTTGCGTGTGGATCGAGATGAAGCGGTCGGCGCGGTAGCCTTCGGCCTCGATGATGTCCAACTGGTCCATCACGACGCGGCCCTTGACGGTGTGGCTGCCGATCACGGCGCCGGTTCTGATACCCGCGCGCGCGGCAGCCCGCAGGATGCGGGTTTCAAGCGGGGTCAGGCCATCGTCGCCCGCGCTGAGTTTGATCCAGCCGGCGCGGAAATCCGCCTCGTCAAAGCGGTCGGTCAACTCGCGCACCATCCAGTCTTCGAGCGACTGATCCGACATCGCGCGGATGCGGTCCTCGATCCAGGGTTCGCGGTAGCTGCCGGTCGGCACGACGATGGGAAAGCTGGTCGCAAGGGACACGGCAAGGTCCAGATCGGCGCGGCGGCCGACGCCGGTGGTGGAACATTCGACAAGGGCCGTGACGCCAAGCGCCTTTATGCGTTCAATCTCGGGCGCCATCAGTGCCACCACGTCTGCCGCGTCGGCCTGTGCATAACCCGGCTGATCGGGGGTGCGCAGGTCGACGAAAACATGCTCATGGGGCAGGATCATGCCCAGTTGGTCGCGGGTCATCGGTCCGAGCGTGGTGTAAAGGCGGGTCATGGGCATATGGTCCCCCGGGCTGACGTTCATTGCAGTCACGACAGATCGACCGTCATCACCAGCAGATTCAGCGCCAGATAGACCGCGCCCAGCACCCACATGGCGGTACGATCAAGGGTCAGGCTGGCCTGTTCGCGGTCGGCATAGCGCAGGCGCAGCGACCAGATCGAGATGAAGACCGACGTAAAGATGATCCCGACGGCGATCAGATTGATCTGCTCGGCCAAGGTGACGGCGGTGGTGGGCGGCAGGGCGTCGCTGATGACAAAGGCATTGGCCGAGGCCGCAAAGATCGAGCCGACGCCCATGCCGAAGCGGGCATCCAGATCGTCGGCCTTGATCAGGAACGCGAGAAGGCCCAGCAGGACCGCGAGGGCCGAGATCCAGAAGGATTTGAACAGCGGGCCATAGGACATACGCTCCAGCGAGATCGGCATTGTAAAGCGGGAATAGGTGCCGCCTGCCGTATCGGCGCTGCGCAGGCCGTAATTGGTGTTGTAGACATGGGCGGCGACGGCCGGGGTTTGCAGGGCAACGTTCCAGCCCGCGACATTCACCGCCGGATCAAGGGCGATGCCCTGATCCACGGTATAGCTGAGCTGGGTGTTGTTCAGCTCGGCATCTTCAAGCGCGAGGGTGATGACGTGGTTGTCGAGCGGATAACGCCGGACGTCGAAATCGTGGAAGATCGTGGCCTGCACACGCACGGTGGCATAGTTGATGCCGCCATCATCCTCGACCTGGCTTTCCGTGCGCGAGGTGATCACGCCATTGGCCAGTTCAAAGGTCAGATCGGGGCGGACATCGGCACCCGTCCAGCGGAACCACAGCCACATGTCGACATCGAACGACCCCTCACGCGGCGAGACGTTGGACAGGCGCAGGATATAGGCGCCGGTCTGCACCTCGGTATGTGTGGTGACGGCTTCGGTCGCAGCGGCGACGAGGTTCGGATTTGGGTCGGGGCTGGTTTGGGCGGTCAGGGTGACAGGGAACAAAGCGAGGAACAGGATCAAAACGGTGCGCAGTATGGCAGTCATCGGGCGGGCCCCTGTCTGAAGTTGATAGCGCGATCTTGAGGGGAAGTGGCGTCGGTTTCAAATGGTTTTGTCGGGGGTCGGGACGCCTGGGTGGTGAATTTGGGCCGGGGATGGGGGATGGCGGGGATCAAGTGCGGTTGAGGCTGGATCGGCGAGGCCGCCCCCCGGACCCTAGGGGATATCTGGGCTGTCGAGAAGGTGGAGATATGGGGCGGTGAGAATGGCGGGCGGGACTTCAGGTGGCGGGGTCTTTGGCGGTGCCGGGGGGAAAGGGGCAGCACTGGGGCGGTCGCGATCACCTCGGACATTTGGGCGATGGCGTGGGCCTTGGGGGGAGTTCTCAAT
>JBBQGU010000116.1:0-10525 GCA_038323315.1 Rhodobacterales bacterium
TCGGATGAGGCGGCGCAGAAGGCCTATCTGCACCGTGGCATCGCCACCCGTGCCTTTGAACGCCGCTTTGCGCTGGCCGAACACGTGCGCGTGACGGGTGCCGCCCATGAAAACGGCATGCTGCATATCGATCTGGTCCGCGAGACGCCCGAAGCGTTGAAGCCACGCCGGATCGAGATTGGCCGCCAGACCGCCGCCGAAGTTCCGGCGCTGGAAGGTAAAGCCGCCAACTGATCTGTTGAAATGATAAAAGCCCGGGCCAACGCCCGGGCTTTTGCGTGTCTGGTTACTGGCCGGACAGGCTTTTGGCCAGTCGCATCAGGGTGACCGCCTCGGCCCGGTAGCCATAGTCGTCGGAGCCTTTGGCGGCATTGGCCAATGCGATGGCCTGATCGTAGGACCAATCCCCGGTATAGGTGGAGTTTTGCAGCAGTTGCCCGAAACCGGCGATGGCGGCGGCGAAGCGGGTGTCGTCGGTGGGGTCTGTGCCGGTCGTGATCGGGGTCTCGATCAACTTGGACACAGCTTGCCCGGGGTCCTTGTAGCGCAGGCGCAGAAAGCCCATCTCGGGCGAGTCAGCGGTTCCGGGGGGTGTCGTGTAGCGCAGGGCGTCGTTCAGCAAGGCCGGGCTGCCGGGTTGAGTCACCTCGTACAGGGCGGTGACTTGCAGGCCTGCGCCGATTTCGCCGGCATCGACGCGGTCGTTGTTGAAATCCTCACGCCGCAGCGCGCGGGTTTCATAGCCGATCAGGCGGTATTCGGCGACGTGGGCCGGGTTCCATTCGACCTGAATTTTCACGTCGTTGGCGATGGGGAACAGGGCACCTGTCAGTTGATCGCCCAGCACCTTTTGCGCCTCGGACAGGGTGTCGATATAGGACGCGGTGCCGTTGCCGTTCTGGGCGAGGATCTGCATCGTGGCGTCATCCAGATTGCCGCGACCAAAGCCCAGGACGGACAGGTATGTGCCGCTGTCGCGTTCGCGGGCGATGAAGAATTTCAGTTGGTCGGGGTCGTCGATTCCAACGTTGAAATCGCCGTCGGTGGCGAGGAGGACGCGGGAAATGGCATCGTCAGTCTTCATCCGGGCGGCGACCTGATAGGCGAGGGTCAGCCCCTCGGCCCCGGCGGTCGAGCCTCCGGCGGCCAGATTGTCCAGGGCCGCAAGGATCGCCGGTCTGTCCAAGGCGGCGGTGGGGGGCAGGACTTCGCCGGCGGACCCGGCATAGGCGATGATGGCGATGCGGTCCTGGGGGCGCAGTTTGGCCAGCATCAGAGAGAGCGACTGTTTCAGCAGCGGCAGTTTGTTCGGTGCGTCCATGCTGCCGGACGTGTCGATCAGAAAAACCAGATTCAACGCCGGGCGATCCGCAATCGCGGGCAGGCGGCCTTGCAGGGCGATGTGAACCAGCTTTGTGTTGGGGTTCCATGGCGTCGCCATCACGGTAACGGTATTGGTGAAGGGCGCGCCTTCGGCTGTCGGGGCGGGGTAGGTATAGGGGAAGTAATTCACCATCTCCTCGATCCGCACAGCTTCGGGCGGGGGCAGTTGTCCGTTGTTCAGACTGGAGCGGACCATGGCATAGGACGCGGTGTCGACATCGACCGAAAAGGTCGAGACAGGCTCCTCGGCTGTCACATGGACGGGGTTGGTTGGGGCGGTGTTGAACACCTCGGTGTTGGGTTCGGGCAGCAGGATGTGGTCGGCAATTTGGTCGGTGCTTTTGGCGGCCATGCCCGAGGCGTTGGGGCTGATCAACATGCCACGGGCGCCGTTTTCGGTCAGAGGGCTGAGCAGTTGGCGCGCCGCGTCGGCTTCGGGCATCGGGGCTGCGGGGGGTATTGCGCCACCCAGCGCCATCGAGGTGGCCGGAGCCGTTGTCATGGGCGCAGCAGGCCCAGTCGGCTGGGCCGCGACCTGTTCATCGCGCCGGACGGGTTCTAGGGGCGGTGACAGGGGGGCGTCCCCTGGGGCAGATTCGACCTTGCCAAGGGCTATTGCATCACCACCGGTTGGCGCGGTGCGCGGCGGCGGGGCGATTTCCTGCGATGTCAGTTTGGGTTTGGGCAGGTCGGGCAACCCGTTCTGCAACTGCGGCCATCCGACCAGCAGGCCGATGCAGAGGGCGGCAGCCGAGGTGGTGGCGGCGAGGTAGGGTCGGGTGTTCAGGGTTTTCAGCATCCGGCGTACTCCGTTCAGAAACCCCGCCTTCGTGGGGCGGTCTTCTGATGGACGCAGCGGATTGGTCGATCCTTGGAGGCGGTCGAAATTTTCCAACGCAAGGCGCATGGTGGCGGCCTTGGCGTCGGGGTCGGGTGGTGGGGCCCGCAGAGCGGCCCGCAGGGCGTCAAGTTCATCGGTCATCTGGCATCCTCTGCCGCCATCGCGCGTAGGCGTTTTTTCACTTCGGACATCCGCCAGGCGACGGTGCCTTCGGACAGGCCCAGCACGTCGGCGGCTTGAGCCTGGGTCAGTTCCTCACCCAAGACCAGCGCCACGGTGTCGCGCAGTTCGGGGGAGAGGCGTTGCATGGACTGGGCCAACCAATCCATCGCCTCGGCCTGTGTGGCAATCTCATCCTGCCGCGCAAGCTCCCATGTGCCCCAGCCATCGGCGGCGCGGGTACGGGTGGATTGGCGGCGGCGCAGGTCGTGGGCGGCGTTCACGGTCACGCGGTACAGCCAAGTGGTGAACCGCGCCTCGCCCCGCCACGAGGTCAGACGTGCGGGCAGAGCCGCGCAGATGTCTTGTGTCAGGTCCTGCGCCTCGGCCCGCGAGCCGGTCATGCGCCAGGCGAGGCCGAATATGCGATCGTAGTGCCGCGCCAGCAGGGTGCCGAACGCGGTGCGGTCGCCCTTTGCGGCGGCGCGGGCCAGACTGTCGTCATCGGATTCCATCAGCATCACGATAAATCAGACGTAGGCCGGCGGGCAATCCTTGGGGAGCGGATAAAAAAAGAGGGGCAGCCGAAGCTGCCCCCAAGGTGGGACGCGGGGAGTAGGGAACTAGAACAACAGGCCGTCCAGCAGGCCATAGGCCCCGGCGCTGGTCGAAAGCTGCGCCGTTTTGCCGGTGCGGCGGGCATAGGCATCGATCGCGGAATAGGTGCCGGGGCCGAAAGAGCCGTCGATGCCACCGCGGTAATAGCCGTAGGCCGTCAGGGTCGACTGGATACGGCGACGCTCGTTCGAGGTGTAGCTGTTGAAGGCCAGACCGGCGGGCGTGCCATAGATGCTGACCGGTGCCGGCTGGTACCGCACAGGGCGGTCATAGCGGTAATAGCGCGGCGCGGGTTTGTAATATTGCGGACGCGGCTGGTAATATTGCGGACGCGGCGCATAGGTCGGTTGTGGCTGGGCGTTGCCATATTTGGGCGAGTTCATGATCAAGGCACCCAGCAAGACGGCCGTGGCGGCACCGGCGACGAACTGCTGTTCGCCCTTGCCCCAGGCGTTTGCAGGAGCAACTCCGCCGACCAACAGTGACAAGGCGGTCACGCCGGCGATCAGGCTGGTCTTCGTGGTGTTCAGGATGGAGGGCAGCATCATATATCCTTTCGGGTTTCATCTGGCGTCTGGCGTCGGGTCAATCACCCTTGGCGTTTGCCTTGGACTGAACATGGGGCAGAGGTCAGGAATATGCAAAATCAGGACTTTGATATGGGATAACACTGCGTCACATTGCATCTAAGCATCTGTTATAAAACAGTAATAGTAGACATCGGCGATTTGCGTCGTGAATCGTTCCAAAACGGTTTTCCTGCGCAGAAACCGACGAGGCAGACGGATTGCGCGCCTAAACTCTCTGGATCAGGCATTGCGCCAGCCGTGACAGCCCTTCGTCCAGCCGCACGGCAGCGCCGCCGCCGACGCCAAGGCGGATATGGGCCGGTTCATCATAGGCCGTGCCGGGCAAAAGGAACGTCCGGTAGGGCGAGGACAGCAGGCGACGGGCAAAGGGTTCAGCTGATTCGCCCGACAACCGGGCCAGTCCGATCAGCCCCGCCGCAGGCTTGACCCACGACAGACGCGGTTGGTGAGCGATGAATTCGTCCAGCAGGGCCAGATTGGCGGCCCCTTCGCTGCGGGCCTTTGCCAAGGCCGCCGTCAGCCGTTCCGGGCGCAGCGCGATCTCGGCGATATGCTCGCCCAGGATGTTCATGATCTCGGACGCGTTTTCGCGCAGGATCACCGCATCCATGATCATCGCCCGGTCGCGGCAAATCATCCATCCCGTGCGCAGCCCCTGCAACCCCAGCGCCTTTGACACCGACCCGGTGGTGATGCCGCGCGGATATATCCCGGCGATCGAGGGGGCGCGCGTCCCCTGCCATTCCAGCCCGGCATAGACCTCGTCCACCAATAGCCATGCGCCGACACTGTCCGCGATCTGCGCCAGACGCATGAGGTCGGGCTTGGTCAACAACTGACCGGTGGGATTGTTGGGGTTGGACAGAAAGATCAGTTTGGTGCGCGGCGTGACAGCTGCGGCCAGGCTGTCAAGGTCGAGGTGCCAGCCGTTCGCCTCATGGCGGCGGATGGTGGTCAGGTCGGCTCCGATGGCCCGCGCCATGACGGCGGCTTGCGGCCAACCCGGCGTTTCGGTGATCATGTGGTCACCCGGTTGCAAGATTTGCCGAAAGCACAGATAGTTCGCCTCGGCGGCACCCGCCGTGATCAGCACGTCATCCGAGCTGCACAACTCTGTCAACCCGGCCTGCGCGATCACCCTCTCACGCAGGGCGGGCAAGCCCTGAAAGCTGACACCGTTCCAATCCAGCGGCAGGTTGGGGTCAAGATCGGCCATAAAGTCAGCCAGCCGCGGCGGTTGCGACAGTGACAGGCCCAGAACGCATTCGGGCGGTTCATCGCCCGCCGTTTCCAGCAGGTATTGGAACAGTTTGTGGATCGTGACCTTCACCTGACGTCACGCCCCTGGTTCAGGATGATGACATTGCCTGACGACACATCGCCTGCGGGCGAGATCAGAAAGCCGACCCAAGCCGCGATCTGTTGGGGCTGCATTGCATGGCCATGCGGCATTGCGGCGATGGCGCGGGCCAGCACATCCGACGTCAGAACATCGAACAGGGGCGTCTCGGTCATGGCGGGGGCAAGCGAGTTGCAGGCAATCTGGTCACGGGCATAGCGGCGGGCCAGATCCTTTGTCAGCGTATCCATCGCGGCCTTGGAGGCGCGATAATGCGGCGGGTCGAAGACGTCGAAGTTATAGGCCCCGTTGGAAGAGATGTTGACGATCTTGCGTACCCCGTCGCGGCCAGCCATCGCCTTCACTGCCGCTTGGCAGCAGTGGAAGGCCGAGGAGAAGTTGACGGCCATCTGCCGGTCCAGTTCATCTGCCGGAATGTCGGGGAAGTCGGACATGAAACAGGTGCCGGCATTGTTGACCAAAGCGTCTACGCCGCCAAAGCGAGTGGTGATGCGCGCGAACAGGGCGGCGATGTCATCGGCGCGGGTCAGGTCGCAGGGTTCAGGCGTGAAGTCGGTCAGGGTAGCGGCCATGGTGTGCAGGGCGGTTGCGTCGATATCGACCCCCACGACATGCAATCCGTCCGCCAGCAACCTGTCCACAATGGCGCGGCCCATCCCGCCCGCCGCCCCGGTCACAACTGCAATCCGCATATCGCCCTCTCCTTAAAACGTCCCAACATGGCCGAAAAACCCTGCGATCACACCGACAGGCAGATGTATTTCAGTTCCATGTAATCCTCGATCCCGTGGTGGCTGCCTTCGCGGCCAAGGCCGGATTGCTTGACGCCGCCAAAGGGGGCGACTTCGGTGCTGATCAGGCCGGTGTTGACGCCAACCATGCCGTATTCCAGCGCCTCTTGCACACGGGTGATGCGGCCGATGTCGCGGGCATAGAAATAGGAGGCGAGGCCGAAGATCGTGTCGTTGGCGCGGGCGATGATTTCTTCTTCGGTGTCGAATTTGAACAGAGGGGCCAACGGCCCGAAGGTTTCCTCGTTCGCGACCTTGGCCGATGGCAGGACGCCGGTTACGACGGTCGGTTCAAAGAACGTGCCGCCAAGGGCGTGGCGGTTGCCGCCCGTCACGATCTTGCCGCCGTTCGCCAGCACGTCGGCGATATGTTCCTCGACCTTGGCAACCGCGTCCATGTTGATCAGGGGGCCGGTGGTGGTACCTGCCTTCAGCCCGTCGCCGATGGACAGTTTGCTGACGGCCACGGCCAGTTTCTCGGCAAAGACGTCGTAGACGCCGGCCTGCACATAGATGCGGTTGGCGCAGACGCAAGTCTGGCCGTTGTTGCGGAATTTCGAGATCATTGCGCCCTCGACTGCCTTATCAAGGTCAGCGTCGTCGAACACGATGAAGGGGGCGTTGCCGCCCAGTTCCATGCTGCATTTCAGGACCTGTTCGGCGGCCTGGCGCAGCAGGATGCGGCCAACCTCGGTGCTGCCGGTAAAGGTCAGTTTGCGGATGGCGGGATTTTCGCAGAACTCTTTCCCGATATCTGACGAGCGTTTGGAGGTGATGACTGAGAACAACCCGGCAGGGACGCCCGCCCGTTCGGCCAGCACGGCGAGGGCGATGGCGGACAGGGGGGTTTCGGCGGCGGGACGTGAGACCATGCCACATCCGGCGGCCAAGGCCGGGGCGACCTTGCGGGCGATCATCGCATTGGGAAAGTTCCACGGCGTGATCGACGCCGCTACACCGATGGGTTGCCTGATCACCGTGATGCGTTTGTCGCGCTGATGGCCTGGGATGGTTTCGCCATAGATGCGCTTGGCCTCCTCGGCGAACCATTCGATATAGGAGGCACCATAAGCACATTCGCCCTTGGCCTCGGCCACGGGTTTGCCTTGTTCGGCGGTCAGAATCGTGCCCAGATCATCCAGGTTTTCCATGCACAGGTCGTACCATTTGCGCAAGATCGCGGCGCGTTCCTTGCCGGTTCGGGCGGCCCATTCCACGCGGACGCGGTCAGCCATGGCGATGGCGCGGGCGGCATCGGCGCGGGTCAGGTTGGGCACATGGGCAATCACATCGCCGCGCGCGGGGTTGGTGACGGCAAAGGTCGCTCCATCGGCAGCGTCGATCCATTCGCCCGCCACGTATGCCTTGTTCGGCACCAGGCTTGGATCTTTCAGAATGGATTGCAGGTCGGTTGTGGCGTCCAGCATGGCTGTCTCCTCTTTGGCGGTTGACCACGGAATGACGGACAGGCAAGGAAAAGTCCAGTTCTGCCGATATCCCTCGGCCGAGTTTTGATCAAATCAGGAGAAACCCAATGATAAACACTTTGGATTTCGATAGGGCCTATGCCAACGGCGCTTTCATTGCGGGGTCCGAAATGCTGCCGGGCCAGTGGGAGGTGCTTGCGGGCGATTTTCGGCGTCAGTTGAAGGACAGGGCGCGGTTGGACATTCCCTATGGCAGCGGGGCGCGGCAACAGTTTGACCTGTTCCTGCCCGAAACCACGCCGGACGGGCTGATGGTGTTCGTTCACGGTGGCTATTGGCTGGAATCGGGGCGCGAAAGCTGGTCGCATCTGGCGGCGGGGGCTTTGGCGCGGGGTTGGGCCTGTGCGATGCCGTCTTACACGCTGGCGCCGGATGCACGCCTGACGGACATTACGGTCGAGGTCGCCAATGCGGTCAACAGCGCCGCCGCGATGGTCGAGGGGCCGGTGGTGGTGACCGGGCATTCGGCGGGCGGGCATCTGGCGGCGCGCATGGCCTGCATCGGGGTCGACATCGGCAATGCCGACCGCATCCGGCGTGTGGTGCCGATTTCGCCCATCGCAGAGCTTGCGCCGATTGCGCGCACCGGCATGAACAACGCCCTGCGTCTGACCGAGGCCGAGATGTCCACCGAAAGCCCCGCGCGTCTGGAAAAGCGCCAAAGTTGTCAGGCCCATATCTGGGTCGGCATGATGGAACGCCCGGCCTTTCTGTGGCAGGCGCGTCTGCTGTCCGAAGAATGGGATTGCCCCTGGACCCCGCAACCCGACCGCAACCATTTTTCGGTGCTGGATGATCTGACGCAGCCCGGATCGGACCTCATGACGGTCGTCTTGGACGGGCTATGACGGGCAGGCTATGACGGGCGGCCGGTGATCGCATAGGCCAGACTGTCGCCCTTGCCCCAGAACTGCAGGGCGGCAAAGCGATTGAACAGGTCGGGCGGCAGGACGGTGGCGCGCGGGCGGGGTTCGACCCGGCCTGTCACGTCATGCGCGAGAAATTGGCTGTCGAAAGCCTCGGCCCGATAGGTCACCTGATCGAAATCATGGGCGATGACCGGTTTGTCCAGAAACCGATAGATCAGGGTCATGGCGTCGTGAGGGTGGCGGACAAAGGTATCGTAGTCCAGCAGCAGCAGCAGCGCCCCGGCATCGGCGCCGTTATACGCCTCTTTCAACGTCTGACAGGCTGATCCTATCAGGCTCTGCTAGTCCAGCAGCCCGTCCGCCCGCGCAAAGACCGAGATTTGCACCATCGGACTGCCGAACATCCGTGTGGCGACCAGAGGGTTTTTTTCGCAGCAGGGTTTCGACGGAGTCCAGAATCCAGACTGGGTTGCGGACGCAGGCGATGATCCTGGCCTGCGGATACAGCGGGCGCAACGCGGTCAGGCGGCGGTCCACAGGCGGTTGGTGTCAAAGATGGGGCAACGACCAACTGCTACTTGGTGTCGAACAGCCCCGCCTTGGCGAAGTCGATGTTTTTCACGACCGGCAGCATCACATCGGTGGCAGCGCCCTGCGCCTGAAACAGCACGCGGCTGTTGATCAGGGTGGACAGGTTGTTGTCGGTTTGCAGCAACGCCTGATCGCCGATCTTCACCACCTTGCCCATCATCGCCATCATCTGCGCGTTGCCGAGCATCGCGCCCATCGAAGCGACCATTGGATTGTCGGCGATGAAGGACATAGTGTAGGATTGCGACTGATCGGCACTTTCGTAGCGCATCTCGGCCCCGGCCCCACCGCCCATGATGCCAAAGCTTTGGGCGAAGTCGCTGGTGGCTGTCGCGGTCCAGCCATCCGGAGCAGCGGGCAGCAGGGCGGCCAGAAGGGCGCTTTGCTGGCCAGCCATCGCTTGGGTGGCCATGGTCAGGTTCTCGCCGGTTTTGGCGAGGTTGCCGGAATTGTAGGCATCCAAAGCGGCCTGCAGGGCGTCCGATACCTCATCAGCGCGGGCCGCAGAGGTGGTGAGGGCAATCACAAAGGGCACAACGGTTAGAAAGCGGAAAAAACGCCGGTTCATTGCAAACTCCTGTAGGTTTCGGGCGCACTCTAACAGAGGTCCGGAATGGTTCAAGCCTGCATGGCGCAGCAACCACCGCTCCTCATTCCCGTGCGGTGATTCGTCGCAGCAGTGCGCCCGCAGCAGGGGTCAACGAAGAATGACCGCACGGGAATGAGGAGGGGCGGGCGGGAATGCAGACGCTGGGCCGGGCAGTCGGTTGGCGTCAGGCGTTGGAATGCATCCGCTCGATATAGCCGCGCATTTCTTCGGCCTCGTGCCGTGCGTCGCGCAGGCCCTCCATCGCAGCGCGCAGTTCGGCGTCGGTCTGGGCGATCTGGCTGTGCAGTTCGGCCTCACGCTCCTCGAGGTACAGGATGGCCTGATCGCGGGTTTCCTCGGCCTCGTGCAGGCTTTGCGCCAGATTGTCCATTTCGGCCATGTCGCCGCCCGCCACGCGCGTAAAACGGTGCAACAGCCAATAGGTGAACCAACCGGCGGCAAAAGCGACCAGCAGGATGATGGCGATGGCGACAGTAAACTCGGTGCGGTTCATCTGGTCTGCATAGCTGGGATCATTGCACCGTTGTTCATCTTTGGCCGGGTGCGGTCAAGGGGCCACGGGCTCAGCCTTTGGGCCGGGTCTTCGGGCGTGCCGTTTTCGTGACGGGTGCAAGGGAAGCGCCGTCTGCCGCTTCGGAATTTGCACCGGAGGTCGAGGGCTCGCGCAGGGTGACGCCAGCCCGGTCGGCGGCGGCGACAATCGGCGCGTCGATCAGCGTGAACTCGATCCGCCGGTTCGCCTCGCGCCCCGCGTTGTCGCCATTGTCGGCCACCGGCACGCCCTCGCCATAGCCCACGGCGCGCATCGCCGACACATCGACCTGCCGCCCCTGCAAGGCCACCATCACCGCCTCGGCCCGCGCCTGGCTGAGCGCCAGATTGCCGCCGGCCGAGCCTTGGGCATCGGTATGGCCGGCAATCTCGATCTTGACTGCGGTGCAATTCTTCAGGCTTTTGGCGATGGCGTCCATCAGACTGGCCGAGGTGCCGTCGATCTCGGCCGAGCCGGGGTCAAAGGCTATCTTGCGACCGGCCAGAGCGTCATGAACAAGGTCCACACATTCCTGCGGGGTCGGCAACGCGGCGAGCGGGTCCAGAGCCTTGTCATAGGACACGTTGACCTTGAAAGTCTTGCCCTGACCCAGGCGTTCCGACAGGGTCTGCGATATCTTGGCCGAGGCTTGCAGCGACCCGCTGACCCCCGCCACCTCGACCGTGTCGGGCCG
>JBBQGU010000117.1:0-10519 GCA_038323315.1 Rhodobacterales bacterium
CAGTTGGCGCATCGCCTTGGCCCGCGCCGTGCGGGACAAGCTGCAAACCACTTTGGACTTTCGCAGTCTTGCCGTCGAACAGCGGTCCTTGGCCGAGATTATCGAACTTGCACCGCCCCGCGCCCTGATCGCCGTGCTGGATGGCCCGGGTGAGGGGTTGGGGATCATTGCACTCGACCCGCAAATCATGGCGGGCTTCATCGAGGCGCAGACGATCGGCAAGGTGAAATCGACCGAGATCGCGGCCCGCAAGACGACCCGCACCGATGCCGCCATGGTGGCAGGCGTGATCGACGCAGCACTGCAGGGGCTTGAACTGGCCTTGGCCGAGGAGGCCGACCTGATCTGGGCCGGCGGCTTTCGCTATGCCAGTTTTCTGGACGACCCCCGCCCGCTGGGTTTGCTGATGGAGGATGTCCCCTACAAGGTCCTGCGCGCCGAGATCGACCTTGCCGGCGGTGCGCGCAAGGGCGAGGTGATGCTGGCCTTGCCGGCCGATGGCCGTGGCGCTGTTGCTGTGCCCAAGGTCGACGATCCCTTTGCCCCCGAGCCGGCCCATACCTTCATGCACGCACTGGCCGACCGGGTGAACGGTGCGCAGTGCCGGATCGAGGCGGTTCTCGCCCGCCTGACCCTGCCTCTGGCACAGGTGATGAACCTGACCGAGGGCATGGTTCTGGCCCTGCCAGATGCCGCCCTGACCCAGATCAGCCTCGAAGGCTTTGACGGCCGCCGCGTGGGCGAGGGCAAGCTGGGCCAGAACCGCGGCATGCGCGCCGTCCGGCTGACCCAGTCGGAACTACAGGGCGGCACATCGGTGATGGGCGGTCTGGCCGACCTCGGCAGCGCATTTGCGGCCGAGGGCTTCAATATGAGCGGCCCCGACCCAGGCGGCCCCGCCTTCGACGGCCCGGACCTGAGCAGCATCGACTTGAGCGGCGGTTTTCCCGCGATGGACCTTGGCACCATGACGTTCCAGGCGACGGGTACGGATTGACGCCTGCGCTTGACCGCCGCCTGCGCTTGACCGCCGCCTGCGCCCGACCGCCGCTCTCATCATTCCCTCGCGGTCATTCTTCGTTCTGTACCGCGATGGGGGCCGTGCGCGAAGAATGACCATACGGGAATGATGAGCAACGGGTCAGATCACATTCCCCGTCACCGTCCCGCAGCCCTCATCATTCCCTCGCGGTCATTCTTCGTTCTGCACCGCGATGGGGGCCGGAAGCGAAGAATGACCCCCGGGAATGATGAGCGGCGGGTCGGATCCCACCGGCCCCCGGTCACTTTCCCGCCAAAGCCTCCAGCGTCGGCCGCAGATGATCCAGCCGGTAGCCGAACCTGGCCGGCGTTGCGATCAACGTGTCGACCGGCATCTTGCCCGCATTCATCATCGCCCAGATGACCGAACAGCGATTGCCCGAGGCGCAATAGGCGAATACCGGGCCCGTCGCCTCGGCGCAGGCCCGGGCTTGCACCGCGATGTTCAGGTCCGTGAAACTGCCCGGCAACAGCGGGTTGATGACAAACACCAGCCCCAACGCCTCGGCGGTCCTCTGCACCTGGGCCCCCGCCAGATCGGCCGGGATCTCGCCATCTGGGCGGTTGTCGATCACTGTCGTGAAGCCCGCCGCCTTGATGGCGGCAAGGTCCGACACCTCGATCTGCGGCGAGACGGCATAGGCATCGGTCAGGGCGCGAATATCCATTTGGGGTCCTCTTGGCTGATCACGCCACAGTCTGCCGCATCACGGCAGCCGCGGCAATTGGAAACACTACATGCCGTTCACCGGCACCTTGAGATAGGAAATCCCATCCGCCTCGGCCTCTGGCATATGCCCAGCCCGCATGTTGACCTGCAGCGAGGGGATGATCAACCGCGGCATCGCCAGCGTTGCATCCCGCGCCTCGCGCATGGCCACGAACCCGGCTTTGCCCAACCCAAGATGCGCGTTCAACGCCTTTTGCGCCGCCACCGTCGTCTCCCAGGCAAACGCCTCCCGCCCGGGTGCCTTGTAGTCGTGGCACACGAATATCCGCGTCGCATCCGGCAGCGCCAATATCCGCTGAATGCTGTCATACATCACCGCCGCCGACCCGCCCGGAAAGTCGCAGCGTGCTGTGCCATAATCCGGCATGAACAGCGTGTCGCCGACAAAGGCCGCATCGCCGATCACATAGGTCAGACAGGCCGGCGTATGCCCCGGCGTGTGCATCACGATGCCCTGCATCTGCCCCACCGCAAACCCGTCGCCATCCTGAAACAGCCGGTCAAACTGTGACCCATCACGAGCGAAGGCCGTCCCCTCGTTAAACACCTTGCCGAAGGTCTGCTGCACCACCGTGATCTGCGCGCCAATCCCCAACTGCCCGCCCAACGTCTTCTGCAGATAGGGTGCCGCCGACAGATGATCGGCATGGACATGGGTTTCCAGAACCCAGTGCAGCCTCAACCCCTCGGCCCGGATATACGCCACCACCGCATCCACAGCCCGCGTATCGGTCCGCCCCGACGCATAATCGAAATCCAGAACTGCATCGACCACCGCGCAGGCGGTCCCCGCCGGATCGCGCACCACATAGGTCACGGTATTGGTCGCCTCGTCAAAGAACGCCTGAACCATAGGTGTCATGCTGATCTCCTCCACTGCAAATATGATCCTTCCCGCGAAATGCACAAGCCATACTTGATCCGTATCAACGTGGACCCGCGCGCCCCCGTTTAAACTAACACCCGAATCGAGGGTACCATGACATCCATAACCGCACGCCAATCCCAGTTGGAGCAGCGCCTTGCCGATCTGACCACCCGCCTTGGCGGAATCAAGGCCGAATTGACCGACCTGGACACGCAGGATTGGGAGGAAATCGCCAAGGAACGCGAAGACGACGAAATGCTGGAACAACTTGGCAACGACAGCCAGACCGAGGTTCGCGCCATCAACGCCGCCCTGCAACGCATCGCCGACGGCACCTATGGCGTCTGCGTTCGCTGCGGCGCGCAGATTGAACCCGCCCGGCTGGACGTCTTGCCTTTCACCCCGTTTTGCAAGGATCACGCAATATGACCGACAAACCAAATCCCGACCCCGCCCCCTTGGTCACGCTGGTCACCGCCATCGTCGAAAAGGAAACGGCAACCATGGCGGCCCTGCAAGCTCTGCTGCAATTCCATCCCCCGCCACGGTTCGACGCGGAAATCGAGGCTGACTTCGACAATCTTCCGGTCTGACGTCCTATTTGATCTGCCATCCGATCCGCTAATTCTTGCCAAATCATGCCGCACCCCCTTAACTGCCGGTCAGACAAGGTAGAGGTGCGGCGTGCAGGAACTGGTCAGGGTCGACCATGTGGGCGATGTGGCTATGCTGGTGCTGTCCCACCCGCCGGTCAATGCGCTGTCGTCCGATCTGCGGCAGGCGCTGTCTGACGCCCTGCAAGCCGCGTTCACCGACCCCCAGATCACCGCCGTGGTCCTGCGGGGCGAGGGCAAGGGCTTTTCCGCCGGTGCCGATATCGGCGAGTTCGGCAAACCCAATCCCGGTCTGCGTTTGGGCCAGTTGTGCCAACAGATCGAAAACGCCCCCAAGCCGGTGATTGCCGCCCTGCATGGCACCACTTTGGGTGGCGGCTTGGAACTGGCGCTTGCCGCCCATTACCGCATTGCCCATGTCGCGGCCAATCTGGGGCTGCCCGAGGTGACTCTGGGCCTGCTGCCCGGCGCTGGCGGCACGCAGCGCCTGCCACGTCTGGTGGGGGCAGGGGCGGCCCTGCGCCTGATGCTGACCGGCGTGCCGATCCGCGGGGCCGAAGCCTTGGCGCTGGGGCTGGTCGACCGCTTGGCAGAACAGGACCTGACCGAGGCTGCGGTCGCGATGGCGAACGAGGGTCTGACGATCCGCCGGTCCTGCGACATGCGCCGTGGTTTCAGGGATATGGCTGGCTATCAGGCCGCCATCACCGCCGCCCGCGTGGGGTTGTCGACCCTGCCGGCCCCCACCCGCATCGTGGACTGTGTCGAGGCCGCCGCCCTTCTGCCCTTTGCCCAAGGTCTGCTGGCCGAACAGACAGCGTTTGCCGACCTTGTCGCCACCCCACAGGCCGCTGGCCTGCGTCACGCCTTCTTTACCGAACGCCGCGCCGCCGTGCCGCCGCAATCCGTCGCCGCCAAGGGGATCACGCCAATCGCCCGTCTGGCCCTGTGGGGCGGCGGCGACATGGCCGCCGATCTCGCATTTCAGGCGTTGTCCTCTGGGATGCACGTGATCTGGGGCGCCTCTGACCGCGCCGTTCTTGTGCAATCCCTCGGGCGCACCGCCGCCCGGCAGGAACAAGCCGTCGCCTCGGGCCTGATCACCGAGGAGGTGCGCGACGAAGACTGGGCCCGCCTGACCACCGCCCTAGATCCGGCAACGCTTGTGGGACAGGACCTGGTGCTGACCACGCCCGACGCCGAAGCCCTGCCGATGATGGCGGGTCTGGGCATGGTGGCGGGTCTGGGTTCGGTCTCTGGTCTGGGTCCGGTCTCTGGTGTGGGTCCGGTCTCTGGTGTGGATGCAGACGCCGCTCTTGACGCCGTGGCAGGGCAGGGCGGCCCGGATTGTGCCATCACCGTGCCCTATCAAACCGGCGGCCTTGCCGAACTGTCCCTGCGACCCCAAGCCGCGCCCGATGCCGTTGCGCGCCTGATGGCGCTGGCCCGTCGTCTGGGCTGGCGGTTGGTCTTTGCCGGTCCGGGCGGGCCTGTGGAACTGCACCTGCGGCAGGCGCTCGCCGCCGCCGCCGACCATCTGGTGGCGCAGGGCATGGATGCCGACGTGGTCGCTGCCGTTCAGGCGAATGGGCAGGCCAATCCGCAGGCGAACAGTGCAGCCGCCCGTCAGGCTGCCGAAATCATGTCCGTCACCCTTGCCGCCATGGCTGCCGAGGGCGCACGGATGGTGCAGGATGGCCGCGCCCGCCGCCCATTGGACGTCGACGCCGTGGCGCTGCTTGCAGGACTTTTGCCACGCTGGATGGGCGGCCCGATGTTTCAGGCCGATCAACGCGGCCTGCTGGTCCTGCGCCAGAACCTGCGCGCCCACGCCACCTCGGACCCCATATTCGCCCCGGTAACTCTGCTCGACGACCTGATCACCGAAGGCCAAACCTTCGCCAACCTGAACACCGGATAGAGCGCAGTCAACGCCGCTGCGGTCGCGCGCGAAAAGTTGAAATCCGCTTGATATAAACCTATAACCCAATGATTAAAAACGATAATACCTACCCGGCCACGCGTGGGAGCCCCCCTCGATCCTCACGCCAGAATAACCCCCGCCACGACCGCCATCAACCCCAGGCCCGCCACCGCCATCGCCCCCATATTCCAGACCAGCACCTTTTGCAGCCCGGCTTGCGTTGCCTTCTCATCCAACCCGGCCCGCCTCACCCGGACCGCCATCACGACGCACCAGCCCAGCATGACCAGACTGGCCACCGTGACCGCAGCGCCGCCCCAGATCAGATAGTCCATCCCACACCCTCCTGTTTTCCCCGCCCTAGCCTGTCACATTCATTCTGACAAGACACAGGGGCATTCTGACAAGACACAGGGGTATTCTGACAAGACACAGGGGCATTCTGACAGGACACAGGGGTTGCACCCCCGACCCCCGCAAGGATAGGGAGAGTCAAACCCCAACCCCGAGGCCAAGATGAGCGACCCGATCGACACCTACACCGTGACCGCCGACGAACTGCGCCAGTTCATCGAGCGGATGGAACAACTGGACGCCGAAAAGGCCGACGTGGCCGAGCAGCAAAAAGAACTGATGGCCGAAGCCAAGGGCCGCGGCTACGACACCAAGATCCTCCGCAAGGTCATCGCGCTCCGCAAACGCAAACCCGACGACATTGCCGAAGAAGAGGCAATCATGGACATGTACAAGGCCGCCCTCGGGATGAAGTAGACCTGCCTGGCCGGCCCCCGGGGGTTTCACACCCCCGGACCCCCGTGGGATATTTGGGTCAGAATGAAACGGTCACGGGTCGATAAACGTGACACCGGGCGTGGACCGGATTTGGGCGACATCCTGTTCATAGGCCAGCGTCATGCTGTCGACCAGGGCTACGGTCCACTCTGGAACCTCGATATCCACCATGATGCGGTCGGGCACGGCGAATTTGTCCAGAAAGGCCATCGTCACCTTGCGCCGCAATTCGGGCGTCGCCACTGCATGGCTGTCCAGATAGGCCTGCATCCGCTTCAAACCCTCGGCGGACATGATCTGCGACAACAGTTCATCCGCCCCCTCCAGCACCGTCTGGGGGGCGTGACCCGAGACGGCCTGCAACACCTCGGGCCAGATCAGCGGGGTATCCTCGTCGCACCAGATCGTCAGGGGCACGCCGGGGTTCAGTTGCAAGATGCGGTCGATCACGTCGGACCAGCGGATGTCATACGGATCGCGGTGTTTCAGGAAGGTCGCGAAATCCTTGGTGCCGCCCCTGGCATTCTTTTGCTTGTCGAACAAAGCCGGCAAAAAGGTCGCGGGGTTGCGCAAGGCAAGGTAAAACTCGGCCTCGACCTGCGGAAAGATCAGCGAGAAGGCCCGCACCCGCTCGCCCGCTGCGCGGTATAGCCCGCCATCCATCACCCAAGGCGCAAACGACAGAAAGCTGTCCCAACTGAGAATCAACCGCTCGGCGCCATCCTCTTCCATGATCTGGTCCAGCACCAGCGACTGGGTTTCCAGCGACGCTGACTGCCCCTTCAGCGCCACGGCGGTTTCGCGCAGCAAGGTGCGGTATCTGGTCGGCCCCGGCACCACGATGCCCTGATCGGCCAGGATCGCGCGGTTCTTCAGCAAACAGCGCAACAGTCGTTCATCATCGGTACAATGGGCGCCCAGATGGTAGACGATTCTCATGATTTGGGTCTCATGATTTGGGTCTCATGGTGAGGGTCTCATGGGCGGCCTTGTCCGGTGATTGATGTTGATCAGGATTATACGGGCTTTTGTGGACAGGGAAACCGCTTTCCGTTAGGAGGCGGCATGGCTATTATTCTGGAACATCGCAGGGGTCCCGATCTTTGGGCCGCAGTCCCGGTGATCATTGCGGCGGTCGTCGTGGCCCCGATGCTGGCGGTGCTGTGGTTGGCCTTTCATCCGACCGAGAACATCTGGCCCCATCTGATGTCGACCGTTTTGCCGCGCTATCTGCGGAATACCCTTTTGCTGATGCTGGGGGTGGGGGCGCTGGCTGCGGCCATGGGTGCCGGGGCCGCCTGGCTGGTCGTGATGTACCGCTTTCCGGGGCGGCGCTGGCTGGACCATGCCTTGCTGTTCCCGCTCGCCAACCCGGCCTATATCGGTGCCTATGCGCTGGTCGATTTCCTGACCTATTCCGGCCCGGTTCAAGGCGGGTTGCGTTGGGCCTTTGGCTGGCAATCGGCGCGGGATTACAGCTTTCCTGATGTGCATTCGCTTGGATTTGCCGTGATCGTTCTGGCTGCGGCACTTTACCCCTATGTCTATCTTCTGACCCGGGCGGCGTTTCGCGAGCAATCCGGCGCCTCCTACGAAGTGGCGCGTGCCTTGGGCGTCGGCCCCTGGGGTCTGTTCTGGCGCGTCGGTTTGCCCTTGGCGCGGCCAGCCATTGCCGCCGGGGTGGCGCTGGTCTTGATGGAGACGATTGCCGATTTCGGCACCGTTCAGCATTTTGGCGTGCAAACCCTGACCACCGGCGTGTTTTCCACCTGGCTGAACGACAACAATGCGGGCGGGGCGGCGCAGATTGCGTTGGTGATCCTGACGCTGATTTTGGCGCTGTTATGGGTGGAACGGCAAAGCCGCCGGCGCGCGCGGTTTCACGGCATGGCACGGGCGACGCGGCCGGTGGTGCCGCAGGTCCTGACCGGATGGACAGGATGGGCGGCCAGCGGTCTTTGCCTTGTGCCGCTGATCCTGGGCTTTGGCCTGCCTGTGGCGGTGATGGCTGGCCATGCTTTACGTCGGCCCGAGGCATGGATTGCCCCCGGTCTTGGAGCGGCTATTGGCAATACGGTGCTGGTGGGCGGCATGTCCGCTGTCGTTACGGTCGGTGCCGCGTTGTTTCTGGTCTATGGGTTGCGGCAGGCCGGGCGCGGCTATGCCCGCGTTCTGCTGCCCGTAACCGCCCTTGGCTATGCCGCCCCGGGCGCTGTGATGGCTGTTGGCATTCTGATCCCGCTCGCCGTTCTGGACCACCAACTGGCCGATTTGGTCCTTGCCATGACTGGCCATGACCCCGGCCTTCTGCTGACGGGCACCGTCGCCGCCCTGATCCTCGCCTATGTCGTGCGTTTCTTCGGCATAGCGCAAAACGCGGTGGATTCGGCGTTTGGCCGCGTTTCGCCCTCGCTGCCCATGGCCGCGCGGTCCCTGGGGCAGACCAAGGGGCAGACACTCCGCGCCGTCTATCTGCCGTTGATGCGTAGGTCGGTCAGCACGGCGCTGCTGGTGGTTTTTGTCGATTGCGTCAAGGAGTTGCCCGCCACGCTGCTGCTGCGCCCCTTCAACTTCAACACCCTGTCCACCCGCGCCTACGAGCTTGCCAGTCTGGAAAAAATCGGCGAGGCCGCCCCCGCCGCCCTGCTGGTGATCGCAATAAGCCTAGCCGCTGTGGCCCTGATGGCCCGCACCAGCAGCGACTGACTTGCCAGCCGCCTCAAAGAACGGTATTGCAAGCGGAATGCCCTTATAGCTCAGCTGGTAGAGCACCTGATTTGTAATCAGGGGGTCGCGGGTTCAAGTCCTGCTGGGGGCACCAATTATACATATATAATCTTTTTAAATCAATGATCTAGTGTCGATTCAAGTGCAATCATCCCCCTTCTTTAGGGAATAGAGAGCGAGCAAATCTCGATTATCCCGATGTCACAGACGAAGCCGGATGTCTCGCACGGCGGCGACGATCCGCTGCACGTCCTCGACAGGAAATACGCTGCTGATGCCCTGATTGCTGAAATCAGTGAAGAGGCTGCGCTCGTGCAACGCGACGCCGAACGCTGTCACGATGCGGTGCTGCATGTCCTTCCGCCGCCAGCGCACCACGCCGTCGCACACTTGGTCAGGTGCGGCCTCGACCCAGGCCGCAAGTTCGGCCAGTTGCTCGGGCGCAAGCCGACGCGGGCGGTGTGGCACCGTCCGGTTCATCGTCCGCCTGATTGCGCAGATGCTGCGGGCTTAGTGTTCTCAGTATCCCCCGATTGCGCGACAGCCCCGGTTTGGGCGCGCGCGTTGCACTTGCCAGTCTTGGCTTTTTGTCCCGGGCCACATCCCAGATCGACAATACTTTTGAGCGGCAGACGCTGGGCGAGGATGTCACAACGACTTGGAACGATTGTCCCTGCAGATCACATTAACGCGATTGGGACGATAGGTTGAAACGTCACGACGCAGACTTTCGTATCATACGGCAGAACCCTGTCCCGAAAACCAAGGAGCATCCCATGACAACCCGGCGTACTCTGATGTCGACTCTGCTGTTGGGGGCCTGCGCGATGCATATGCCCCGCATGGCCTTTGCGGGTGGGTCGTTCGAAGTGACCCACACGGACGCCGAGTGGCAAAAGCTGCTGACCCCGGCCCAGTACACTGTGCTGCGGCAAGAAGGGACCGAACGGGCGGGTACCAGCCCGTTGTTGCACGAGGCGCGTGCAGGTACATTCTCTTGTGCGGGTTGTGATCTGGCCGTCTTCTCCTCGACGACCAAGTATGACAGCGGCACCGGTTGGCCAAGCTTTTGGCAGCCCTTGGACACTGCCGTGGGCACCCAGACCGATACCAGCCTTGGGTCGACGCGGACGGAGGTGCATTGCCGCCGGTGTGGCGGGCATCTGGGCCATGTCTTTACCGATGGCCCTCAGCCGACCGGTCTGCGCTACTGCATGAACGGGGTCGCGATGACCTTCCGCGCGGCTTGATAACATCGCTTTCGAAAAGCTGCACCATGTCTGGTACTGCCCTCACACGCGGCTTTGTCGTGGTTCTTGGGCTGGACATCGACAGCGGGCCTTTGCCGGTCAATGCCTCACGGTAATCCCCCCGAAAGCAAGGGACTGCATAAGTAGAATTTTCTCGGCGAGATGAACGAGGAGATTTCGAATGAAGACAAGCAGATACGCAGAGGCGCAGATCATCGCGATACTGTCGCAGAGAAGGCGGTGTGCCGGTTGCAGAGCTGTGCCGTGATTACGGCGTCGTTTTACAAGTGGCAGACGACGTTGGGGGCATGGCGGCGTCGAGGAGCGGCGCGGATCTACCATTCCTCTGGCCTGCCGCACCATTGGGGTTAGCACGACCTGCTATCGATACGGCCCGAAGTTGCTGGCTGAGAACGCCGAGATCGCCGATTTGCTGACCGAACAACCAGAAATGGCGCAAACCCGACGGTCAAAACCGCCTGCCCGAGATCATCCAGGGGGCTGAATTCCGCGACGGGATCAAGCACGAAATCAAAGGCGCCTGATCGCTCGGTCTACTTTCGGGCATGGCTC
>JBBQGU010000118.1:0-10486 GCA_038323315.1 Rhodobacterales bacterium
ACCAATATGCACGGCATTGCGCACCGCCACCATTTGCAATTCGACCGAGATCCCACGCAGATGCTCCAAGGCGCGCGCGCCCCCCATCGAGCCATAGGCAATCGCCGCCATCGGCTTGTGCGTCCCTACGCAGGTCGACAAGTTCAACATCCATGTCATCGCGGGCCAGCGCCTGGGTCAACATCCAGTTGGCGGCAAAATCGGCAAAGCGGCCGGTGCGAATCGTGCCGATGACGAGGGCGATTTTTGGTTTGATCACGATCTGTCCTTTTCGGGATTTTAAATGCGTGCCAAAAAGATGCGTTGAAACCAAGCCTGCCGCAATTCACAACATCCGCGCCGCTTCTGTGCGGGAATTGCACCAAACCCGCTCTCTTCGGCGCTATCGCTGGAATTCGAGGGGTTTGGGGCACCGCATGCCCGCGCGGGCTCTTGTCGCCACCCGGTCAAACTGACAATCTGGCCACATGAGCAAACCAAACGACAACCCCGCCGATCCGTTCAAGAAGGCCTTGGCCGACGCCACCCGCACAATGGCGGACGATCCGGACATGGCGGTGACCTTTTCAGTTGATCCTTCGGGGATGAACAAGGACGGCATGCGCCTGCCGCAGGTCAGCCGCCGCATGACGCGGGACGAAGTTCTGTTGGCGCGCGGGACTGCCGATGCCTTTGCCTTGAAACGTCGCTATCACAACGACAAGATCGCGGCGAAATATGCGCCCACCGGGGCCTTGGCCCGCGAGATTTTTGAAAGCATGGAGACGGCGCGCTGCGAGGCCGTCGGCGCCCGCGCCATGCCCGGCACCGCAACCAATATCGACGCCAAGATCGCCCATGAGGCGGAGCGCAAGGGTTATGGTCAGATCACCAATTCCGCCGAGGCGCCGCTGCCGGTCGCCGCAGGCTATCTGGTCCGGCATCTGGCAACCGGGCGGCCCCTGCCCAAGGCGGCAGCCAATGTAATGGACCTGTGGCGTGGTTTCATGGAAGAACAGGCCGCCGGCACCTTGCGGACGCTGGACGATGTGCTGACCGATCAGTCGGCCTTTGCAAGGCTGGCACGGCAGATGATCTCGGACCTTGGATATGGCGATCAGTTGGGTGACGATCCCGACCGCCAGGACGACGACACCCCCGGCAGCGACGATCAGGACGAAGACAGCCCCGAAGAACAGGGGGCAGACGAGTCTGAATCCGAGGAGTCCGAGGCAAGCCCCGAGCAATCCCAAGACGACCAGCAGGACGAAAGTCAGGCCCAGGTCACCATGGAAGACAGCGCCGACATGGAAACCGGCGACGAGGCGGAACTGCCCGAGGGAGAGGCACCGCTGGAACCGCCACCGCCCGCGCCCTATTCCGACGCTGACCCGAACTACACTGTCTATACCACCGAATTTGATGAGGAAATCCGTGCCGAAGACCTCGCCGAACCTGCCGAACTGGAACGCTTGCGCGCCTATCTCGACCAGCAGTTGGAGCCTTTGAAGGGCGCGGTCAGCCGTCTGGCCAACAAACTGCAACGGCGTTTGCAGGCCCAGCAGAACCGGTCCTGGTTGTTCGATCTGGAGGAAGGGACGCTGGATGCCGGCCGCTTGGCGCGCGTTGTCGCAAACCCCACGACACCTTTGAGTTTCAAGCAGGAAAAGGACACCGAGTTTCGCGACACCTGTGTGACGTTGCTGCTGGACAATTCAGGCTCGATGCGCGGCCGCCCGATCTCGATCGCTGCGATCTGTGCCGATGTTCTGGCGCGCACTTTGGAACGCTGTGCGGTCAAGGTCGAAATCCTGGGCTTTACCACCAAGGCGTGGAAGGGCGGGCAGAGCCGTGAAAAGTGGCTGGCAGCCGGGCGTCCCGCAGCGCCCGGGCGGCTGAACGATCTGCGCCATATCATCTATAAATCCGCCGATGCGCCGTGGCGTCGGGTGCGGCCCAATCTGGGGCTGATGATGAAAGAGGGGCTGTTGAAAGAAAACATCGACGGTGAGGCTTTGGAATGGGCGCACCGGCGGTTGGGATCCCGGCCGGAGGCGCGCAAGATCCTGATGGTGATCTCGGACGGAGCACCAGTGGATGACAGCACCTTGTCGGTCAACTCGGCCAATTTTCTGGAAAAGCATCTGCGCGATGTGATCGCCATGGTCGAACGGCGGCGGGCGGTGGAGTTGATCGCCGTGGGCATCGGCCACGACGTGACCCGCTATTACCAGCGGGCCGTGACGATCACGGATGTCGAGCAATTGGCGGGGGCCATGACCGAACAACTCGCGGCCTTGTTCGAGGTGGACCCGAAAAAGCGCGCGCGGGCGTTCGGCAAAAAACGCGCGGCGTGACCACCGGGGGCTTTCTGCCCCCGGACCCCCCGAGGATATTTTCACCAGAATGAAAGAAGAAGGCGATGTTTCAGACATTTGAACAGGTGGCATCGCCTTTGTCCGGGGCTTCGCGGTTGGCCCTGCTGCGCGGCGCTATGGCTGCCGAAGGTTTGGCGGGCTTCATCGTGCCGCGCGCGGATGCGCATCAGGGTGAATATGTCACCCCGCGGGATGAGCGGTTGCAATGGTTGACGGGCTTTACCGGGTCGGCCGGGTTTTGTGTCGTGTTGCCATCGGACGCGGGGGTGTTCATCGACGGGCGTTATCGCACGCAAGTGAAGGCTCAGGTTGATCTGGCGGTCTACACGCCGGTGCCTTGGCCTGATATCTTGCCGGGGCCATGGATTGCCGAGCATCTGGCGGCGGGCGTCGTGGGCTTTGACCCGTGGCTGCACACGGCGGAGGACATTGGCAAGATCGAGGCGGCCTTGGGACCCTCAGTTGTCTTGCGGCCGTGTGCGAACATGGTGGATGCGGTGTGGCCGGATCAGCCGGGGCCGGTCTTGGGGTTGGCCTTTGTCCATCCCGATGCGGTGGCGGGGAACAGTTCGGCGTCCAAGCGGGGGCGGTTGGCCGAGACTTTGCGCGCGGCGGGGCAGACGGCGGCAGTGTTGACACTGCCCGACTCGATCTGTTGGCTGTTGAACATTCGCGGCGCGGATGTGCCGCGCAATCCTGTGCTGCAGGGATTTGCGGTGCTGGGGGGGGACGGCTCGGTCGATCTGTTTGCCGAGGCCGCCAAATTCGATAACGCCGTTCTGGCGCATATGGGGCCCGAGGTGCGATTGCACCCGGTTGCAGAGTTTGTGCCGCAGTTGCGCAGGCTGACCGGGCCGGTGCGGGTCGACCGGGGCTCGGCCCCCCTGCATCTGTCGCAGGAAATGGCCGAGGCGGGCGTTGCCGTCGTTTGGGGCGAGGACCCTTGCAAGCTGCCCAAAGCCATAAAGAACGAAGCCGAGATCGAAGGGATGCGGGCGGCGCATTTGCGCGACGGGGCCGCGATGGTGGAGTTTCTGGCCTGGTTGGACCAGACTTTGCCGCAGGGCACCCTCAGCGAAATTGACGTCGTCACCGCGTTGGAAGGGTTTCGGCGGGCGACCAATGCGCTGCACGACATCAGCTTTGACACCATCGCCGGTGCCGGGCCCAACGGGGCCATCATGCATTACCGCGTGACCGAGGACACCAACCGTCAGATCGGCGCGAACACATTGCTGCTGGTGGATTCGGGCGGGCAGTACCGCGACGGCACCACCGACATCACCAGGACCGTTGCCGTGGGTGATCCCGGCGACGAAGCGCGGGCCTGTTTCACCCGGGTGTTGCAGGGGATGATCGCCGTCAGCCGGGCCCGCTGGCCAAAGGGACTGGCCGGGCGCGATCTGGATGGCTTGGCGCGATATAATCTGTGGCTGGCCGGTCAGGATTTCAATCATGGCACAGGGCATGGTGTCGGCGCATTCCTGTCGGTGCATGAGGGGCCGCAACGCATCAGCCGCCTGTCCGAGGTGCCGCTGGAACCGGGGATGATCCTGTCGAACGAGCCTGGCTATTACCGCGAGGGTGCTTTTGGCATCCGCATCGAAAACCTGATTGTGGTGCAAAAGGCCCCTGCCCTGCCTGGCGGCGATGATCGCGTGCAGTTGAGTTTCGAGACACTGACCTGGGTCCCCCTCGACCGAAACCTGATCGTGGTCGACGCTTTGTCTCCCGGCGAACGCGCCTGGATCAACGCCTATCACGCAGAGGTGTCTTTGCGGTTGCAGGGCCGCCTGTCAGACATGGCGCGGGAGTGGCTGCAATCGGCCTGCCAGACACTATGAGGGATATATGAGCGACCATATCAAGATTGCCCCGGCACCGGGGCGCTATCGCATCAGGCTGGGCGACGTGGTTCTGGGCGAGACTGAGGCCGCGCTGAACCTGGTTGAGGGTGGCGGAAGACCGGTGATCTATGTCCCGCGTGGCGATATGAAGATGGACCTGTTGCAGGCGACCAGCCACCACACGACCTGTCCGTGGAAGGGTCAGGCCAGCTATTTCTCGGTCGGGACCGATAAGAACGTGGTCTGGTCCTATCAAACACCGAACGCAGACTCGGCCGCAATTTCCGGACATCTGGCGTTTTATCCCGCCGTCACGGTCGAGCGCGTCTGATCAGTGGGTCATGGGGCCGGCGGGTTCCGCCGCAGCGGTTTCGCGGATCCGCTGCACCATGGCGCGCAACCCGTTGGAGCGTTGCGCGGACAGGTGATCGTTCAACCCCAGACGGCCTAGTTCGGCAGGCGCGTCCACCTGCAACACCTGCGCCATCGGCAGTCCGCCATACAGACTGTGCAGGATGGCAATCAGCCCACGCACGATCATCGCATCGCTGTCGCCCTGAAAATCGAACCTGCCGTCTTGCAGGGTGGGCCGCAGCCAGACCTGACTGGCACAGCCTTGCACCTTCAGCGCCGCGACCTTGAAGCTGTCATCCAATGGCGGCATCGCTTTGCCAAGCTCGATGACATGGCGATACCGGTCCTCCCAGTCATCCAGAAAGGTAAAGGTATCGGCAATGTCTTCGAATGCGGGGGTGGCCATGGTGATCTCCTGTGCCCGACAGGTAATGCGGGCGGGGCACAAGGTCCAGTGCTGCGGCCTGTTTTGAAAGGCAGTTCTTTTCAAAGTCGCTGCCATCGGCTACCCAAGGGCAAACAGGGGGCGTCCATGAAATTGCCGATCATCGCTGTACTGGTTGTGGCCACGACCCTAGGCGGTTGTGCGCGGATTGCCCAGTCGCGGTTGAACCCGCTGAACTGGTTTGGTCCGTCGACGCCCGCTGTGGTGACCACCCTCTATGTACCGCCCGAGGAAAACCGGCCCCTGATCGCGCAGGTCACACAAGTCAAGGTCGAGCCCTATCCGGGTGGGGCCATCGTGCGCGCCACCGGTCTGCCGCCAACGGACGGGTACTGGAACGCCGAACTGGTGGCACAACCCGTTGATGATCAGGGTCGGCTGGTATTCGAGTTTCGGATCTTTCCGCCCTTGGAGGTCGTCTCGATTGGCACGCCCTATACACGGCAGATCAACGTCGCAGCCGCAGTCAGCACAATCAAACTGCAAGGCGTCAGCAGCATTGTGGTGCAAGGGCAAAGCAACGCGCTGTCATCGCGACGCTGAAACCGGACACCGCCAAGGTGCCCGCGTTGCCACCATTGCACACGCCAAAAATGATGCGGGGCCTAAAGCCTGACCACCCGCACCTCATTGCCCTTGGCCGACAGCGCGATTTCGCCACGGCACAGGCGCATGGCGTCGTCGCCAAACGCCTCGGCCCGCCAGCCCTTCAGCGCGTCCATCTCCCGCTCGCCTGCCGCAATCGCGTCCAGATCGCTGGCCGAGGCGATCAACTTTGCCGCGACCCCCAGGCTTTCGGACTTGGCCTTCAGCAGCACGCGCAGCAGGTCGGCCAAGGCGGGGTTGACCTGCAACTGATCGCGCGACAGGTCAGGTTTCGGCATATCTTCGGGGCGCGTGTCCATGCCCGCTTTGATCGCAGCCAGAATGCCATCGGCAATCTCGGACTTGCGCCCTTCGCGCAGCAGCAGGCGTGACCGGCCCAACTCCTCATGCGAGGTGGGCCGGGTCGAGGCCAGTTCCAACAGCGCATCATCCTTCATCACGCGGCTGCGTGGCACGTTCTGGCCTTGCGAATAGGTCTCGCGGAACCGGGCCAATTCCTTGACCACAGCCAGAAACCGGCCAGAGGTGGTGCGGGTCTTGATCCGCAGCCACGCCTCATCGGGATGGGTGGTATAGGTCGCGGGGTCCAGCAGGATGCGCAATTCCTCGTCGACCCAAGCTTGGCGGCCGGATTTCGCGAGTTGGGCGGCCAGAAATTCATAGATCACCCGCAGATGCGTGACATCGGCGACGGCATAGTCCATCTGCGGCTTGGACAAAGGACGGCGCGACCAATCCGTAAAGCGCGAGGTCTTATCAAGATCCGCCTTGGCGATCTTCTTGACCAGCGTTTCATAACCGGCCTGCTCGCCAAAGCCGCAGACCATGGCCGCAACCTGTGTATCGAACAGGGGTTCGGGAAAGACATTCCCCTCGACAAAGAAAATCTCCAGATCCTGGCGGGCGGCATGGAACACCTTGACCGTCGCCGTGTGGCGGAACAGGTCGTATAGCGGCTCCATCGACATGTCCGGCCCCTCGATCGGGTCGATCAGCACTGCGTCGCCATCCTTGCCGGGCAAGGCCGCCTGGATCAGACACAGCTTGGACCAATAGGTCCGCTCACGCAGAAATTCGGTATCGAGTGTAACATAGGGTTGGGTTTTCGCAGCAGCGCAAAAGGTGGCAAGGTCTTCGGTCGTGGTGATCACACGCATCTTCGGTCTTTCGCTTTGCAACGGGGGCATCCCGCAGTTTCGCTATAGGCGGCAATATGGGCCGTGGGAAGGCGCAATGCGGGGGCGTGGCGCTGATTGCGGCATGGCTGGCCAAAGGCTGTGGTCACAGGTTCAGCAGCGCGCGGTTGCCTGTGGCAAATCGGCGCAGAACGGCGGGGTAAAGCCGGTGTTCCTGCACCAGAACGCGGGCCGCCAGACTGTCCTCGGTATCGCCCGGCAGAATAGGTACCCGTGCCTGACCCAGCACAGGCCCGGCATCCAGATCGGCAGTGACCTCATGCACAGTGCAACCGGCTTCGGTGTCTCCCGCCGCAAGCGCCCTGCCATGGGTGTGCAGACCGGGATATTTCGGCATCAAGGAGGGGTGAATGTTCAGCATCCGCCCCGCATAGCGCGCGACAAACTCCGCTGTCAGAATGCGCATGAACCCGGCATGGGCGATGATGTCGGGCCGGGCTGCATCCAGATGCCGGACCAGTTCCGCCTCGAACCCGGCGCGGTCGCGGCCAAAAGGCCGGTGATCCACTGCGGCCACGGGCACGCCCAGCCGCTGCGCCTTGACCAGCCCGCCCGCCGTCGGATCGTTGGACAGCACCAACACCGGCCGCGCCGGAAAGTCGCCCTGCATCGCCTGCACCAAGGCCACCATGTTCGACCCACCCCCCGAAATGAGGATGGCAACCCGCTTCATGTCAGCAGACCTGTGTAAATGACGCCGTCGCCCGGCACGATACGGCCCAGGGTGTAGACGGTCTCGCCTTCGCGGGCCAGCAGTTCGGTCAGCGCCTCTGCCCGATCCGCCGCCACAACCGCAATCATCCCGATCCCGCAATTGAAGGTTTTCAACAGTTCCGGCATGGACATGTTCGCCGTCCTGGCCAACCAGCCGAACACCGGCGGCAAGGTCCATGCCCCAAGGTCGATCTCACAAGCCAACCCCTCAGGCAGCACACGCGGCGGATTCTCGGTCAACCCACCCCCGGTGATATGGGCCAAGCCATGCACCCCCCCTGCCCTGATCGCCGCCAAAGCCTGCTTGACGTACAACCGCGTCGGCGTCAGCAAGGCAGCGCCCAAACTGCCCTCACCAAACGGGCACGGCGCGTCCCAGCCCAAGCCCGACAGGTCCACCACCTTGCGCACAAAGGAATAGCCGTTGGAATGTACCCCGTTCGAGGCCAGCCCCAGCACCACATCCCCCTCGACAACCCCGCGCGGCAGGTCCTGCCCCCGCTCCATCGCGCCCACGGCAAAACCCGCCAGATCAAAGTCGCCCTTGTGGTACATCCCCGGCATTTCGGCCGTCTCACCACCAATCAGCGCACAACCCGAGGCGGCGCAGCCCGCCGCAATACCGTTGATGATCCGGGCCGCTTGGGCCACATCCAGCTTGCCCGTGGCGAAATAGTCCAGAAAGAACAGGGGCTCGGCCCCCTGACACACCAGATCATTGACACACATCGCGACCAGATCGATGCCGATGCTGTCCACATTCCCGGTGTCGATCGCGATGCGCAGCTTGGTCCCCACCCCGTCCGTCGCGGCCACCAGCACCGGGTCGGTATAGCCCGCCGCCTTAAGGTCGAACAACGCCCCGAACCCGCCCAGACCGCCCATGACGCCCGGCCGTGTCGTCGCCCTGGCTGCTGGCTTGATCTTTTCGACCAGCAGATTTCCCGCGTCGATATCGACCCCGGTATCGGCATATGTCAACCCGTTATGGCCTGCGACCGTCCCTGATCCCGACACGGCACCCTCCCTGGCAAAATTGTGCTTCCGCGAGGCGATAACCCAGCGCGCTGCCGCTGGCCAGCGTCATCTTGGCTTTCCCCCGTCTCCACTTTGGTCGCCCTGGAGGCTAAAATGTTCACATTGGCGGCAAGGAAGAGACCGATTTCCAGCCGAGCGATCAAATCGTCACCAAACGAAGTCCTGAGCTTTGCCTGAATCCCCCGCCTTGACCCGACCACAGGTTGTGATAGCCATAGCCACACGGCGGGCCTGTAGCTCAACGGTTAGAGCAGGGCGCTCATAACGCCTTGGTTGGGGGTTCGAGTCCCTCCGGGCCTACCAATCCTCATAGTTTTTCCTTTAATTTCATTATTTTAGTGGAATTATTGGCGAACCTAAGGGGAAGGTTCACCACGGTTTGTTCCCGATTTTGCCGGGAAAGCAGCTTTGCATGGGCAGAATCTGCCAAGCCTTCGCGCATCGCTGTTTCGGTGTAGCGCTGCACTTCAGCCAAGGTCTTGTGTCCAGTAACGGCCATAATTTCATGCGCGCTTGCCTCTGCCTCTGCCAAGCGGCGGGCGCAGGCTTTGCGCAAACCATGCGCAGAACACTCTGGCAGCCCCGCCTTGTCACACCATTCGCGCATCAGGTTGCCAAGGCCGTCGGGCGAACGGCTCATACCGTATGCGGTGGCAAGGAACGGTCGATCTAGCGGGCAGTCGGCAAGCACTGCGGCAAGATCAGGGTGAAGCGGGATGCTGACAAGATCACCATTGGTTTTTGCGGTCTTCTGGCGGCGGCAATCAAGCCGCCCGCCCTTCATGTTCATCGGCACCAGCTTGACCGCATCCACCCGCGCCGCACCCGTGTAGAGCATCATCGTAACCGCACGGTGTGGCATTGTGCCGGCTTCATGCACTTCGAAGAACCGGGCAATCTCGCCTTCGTCCCAAGCGTGGAAGCCATCGCCCGCGATTCATGGTCAAGCAACTGGCCAAGCCGCTTGCGCAGATTGTTTGCGGCAGAAGGGGTTTCCGACTTTTCGGCAAGGAATCCCATGACGTGCCGCCGCTCCAGGCGGTTCACGGGCTTGTCGCCATGCTTCTGCCGGAACGGCTCGACAATGCTCCGATAGGTCTTCTTGGTCAGGTCTGCCAGCCCGCCCCATTCGGGCGACTGATACCATGAGGCGACCAGATCATTGATCGAACCGGGGATGGTGGTCGAAGCGCCTGCCCCCGCCTTCTTGCCCGTCCAATGCTCAAGCAATGCACCTTCATAACGCTGCACAAACTCAGGTGATCCATCGTCGGTACCAAGTTCGCGTGAGAACGCGGCCTTGCGATACCGCCAGCGGCGTTGCCCATGGCGGTCGGTGTAGGGCGATGCTCCGGGAAACTGGCGCTTTTGTTTCATGATTGATCCCAAGGGTTCGGGGCGGATTTTTCACTGGAGTCAGTCATAGGGGAAACCGTAATGCGCTGAGGTTCAATCACAATTCGGGGCGTGGGCAAACCCGCGTCCTTGAAGGCTTTTAAAACCTTCGTCACATCGGATTGAAAGAACGCAGCACGACGGTTTGCCATCACATGCCCTTCGACGTGGCGAACGTGATTCCACCGGGGCGCCGTGCGCTGGCGCGGCGGATGCGGCTTTCCAGATCGGCAATGGCGTTCGCCATTTCGGCGTCGGTGCCATACTCCATCCGCTTGCCGTCCATCATCACGACGCGGGTTGCAGCCGCCCGCGCCCGGATCAGGGCGTCGCGCTGGGATTCCAGTTCGATGGAGGTCAGTGCCATCAGCCGTTCCGATACCAACTGCGATGGTCGATCCATGCTGCGCCAAAGTCCAAGCGGACCTTGATCATCATGGCGTCAACCTCAAAGGCGACGGTGGTTTCCACCTGCGGGCCGGGCGCGCCTTCAAGATAGGCGTATTCCAGACCGTCGATGTTCGCCGGGTCCGC
>JBBQGU010000119.1:0-10422 GCA_038323315.1 Rhodobacterales bacterium
GCCCCCCCGAAGTCCCAAGCCGCAGCGCCTTTGGATCAGCCTTGGCAGAGGCGATCAAACGACCGCCCAAAGGCTGATGAACGGGTGCCCGACCGCGTGTCAAAGCCTGTTGTGGGTCGACGACCGGCGGCCATTCATTTCTGCCCGATCCTGCGGCACCGCGCGGGCTCGGGTCAGATCCGCAGCACCCGCGCGCCCGCGACTGCGCCCACCAGCCCCAGGCCAAGGATGGCCAACCCGTACCATGTGACATAGAACAACGGATCGTCCTGGTTGCAGTGCAGCGCGTACAATAATGCGGCCGCCCCGCCCGACCCCAGCCCGATGGCAAGCCCGGACAGGCCGGGCCGGACCGACGCCCCCCGGCGCAAGACGGCCAGCCCGCCGATCACCCCGGTCAGACCGATGCTGGTGATCGAGGCCAGGCAGATCAGCAGGGTCTGCCCCCGGATCGCCGCAATCCAATCCACCGGCGGCACGATGACGGCACGGCTCGCGAACAACCCCGCGCCAAATGCCGCCGCTGCAACGGCCATCCACCACCCCCCGCGCGGGCGGCTTTCGGGACGCGCAAGCGTCAGGGCCAGCGATATCCCTGCCCCAAACAGGATCGCGGGCAGAACCCATTTCCAGACGACAAGCAGCGATGTGGCGGCGTTGGTCAGGTCGGCCCTGACCCCCGCCAGCAGCAAGAACACCCCTCCCGTCAGCAGGACCGGGCCCAATGCGGCAAACATCACACCCGGCCAGACCGACCGCCCTGCCCTTGTGTCACCGGCCAGCACCGTGATCAGATCATCCGTTCTCATTCTGCGCTCCCACGCCGCAGGGCCGCCAGTTTTCCAAGCGCCCGGTGCAAAGCGACCCGCGCCGCCCCTTCCGACAGACCAAAGCGCGGCCCGAGATCGGCCAGTTTCGTCCCGTCATAGGCGACCGCCCGAAGAATATCGCGGGACCGGCCGTCCAGCAGGTCCAGCATCCGGTCGGTGTCGCGCGCGGCAAACGGGTCTGCCTCGGCCTCCGCCGGGATGATCTCGGCATAATCCTCGACCGGCACACTGATATCGCGCCCGCGCAGACGCAGCGCATCGATGATCTTGTAGCGGGCAATGGCATAGACCCAGGGGCGCACCGGGCGATCCTCGGCCCAGGTGTGGCGTTTCAGGTGAATGGTCAACAGCACCTCCTGCACGATATCTTCCCGCAAGGCGGCGTCGATCCCGCCCGCTCTGGCCCGGACAATCCCGCGCAGCACAGGTGCCAACGCCCGCAGAAAAGCGGCATAGGCGGCAGTGTCGCCACCATTCGCGGCACGCAGCAGTAAAACCCAGTCATCATTACACTCCGTCATCTTACTCTCTGCAATCCGGTCGCCGACGCCGTTTGTTACACAGGCTGCCGTAATTCCCGAAGCACCGACTGCGCCGAACACCGTTTCGTGAGCGTCGTAACAATGCCGGATCTGATACGGATTGACTTGTGCCGGACCGACTGATCGTTCCGCAGGTTCAACAAGGAGACCACCATGACAATGATGAAATCGGGCCTCGCCCTCAGCGCCACCCTCGCTTGCGCCCTGACCGCCATGGCGACCACCGCCGTTCACGCGCAAGAGATGGAAAAGTGCTTTGGCGTGTCCGAGGCTGGCAAGAACGATTGCGCCGCCGGTGCAGGCACGACCTGTGCAGGCACCTCCAAGGTCGATTATCAGGGCAACGCCTGGAAGATGGTTCCGGTCGGCAGCTGTGTCAGCATGGAACTGCCCGCCGCCATGGACGGAACCGCTCGCATGGGCGCCCTGGAGGCTTTGACCCGCGACATCCCCGCCTGATCCTGACCCTGACCGGAGCGGGGTTCGCCCCGCTCCATCCTCTGCCGGAGTATCCAAGATGACCCTTCCCGCCCTGGCCGGTATCGGCTTCAAGCCCCAGCATTTTCACGCGATCCAGTCCACCAAACCCCCCTTGGGCTTTTTCGAGGTGCATGCCGAGAATTTCATGGGGGCGGGCGGCCTGCCCCATGCGCAACTGACCGCCCTGCGTCAGGATTACCCGCTGTCGCTGCACGGCGTCGGCTTGTCGATCGGCGGGGCCGATGCGCTGAACCGCGACCATCTGGCCCGGCTAAAGGCGCTGTGTGACCGCTACGACCCTGCCAGCTTTTCGGAACACCTGGCCTGGTCCAGCCATGGCGGCGACTATCTGAACGATCTGCTGCCCCTGCCCTATACGCCCGAAACGCTGGCGACCGTCTGCGCCCATATCACGCAGGTGCAGGACGTTCTGGGCCGCCGGATGCTGCTGGAAAACCCCTCCACCTATGTCCTGTTCGCGCAATCCACGATCCCCGAGACGGAATTTCTGGCCGAAATCACGCGCCAGACCGGCTGCGGCCTGCTGCTGGATGTCAACAACGTGTTCGTCTGCGCCACCAATCACCGCACCGACGGGCAGTCCTACCTCGCGGATTTCCCATTTGACGCCGTGGGCGAGATCCATCTCGGCGGCCATACGGAAGAAACCCTGCCCTCAGGCCCCCTGCTGATCGACGCCCACGGTGCCCCGGTCGCAGATCCGGTCTGGGCGCTGTATGCACAGGTTCTGGCCCGCACCGGCCCGATGCCGACCCTGATCGAATGGGATAACGATGTGCCCGACTGGCCCGTCCTGCTGGCCGAGGCTGACCGTGCCCAAACCCATATCGACCGCGCAACACAGGTGCCCCTTGCCCGCGCATCCTGATTTCCTGGACGCCTTCACCACTGGCCTGGGCTCTGGCGCGCTGCCGCCCGGCCTGACCGCCACCGAACCGGACGAGGCCGCACAGCGCTTTGCGGTCTACCGCAACAACGTGACGGTCAGCCTGATCGACGCTTTGGCCGCCCGCTTTCCCGTCATCGAACGGCTGGTCGGACCCGAGTTCTTCCGCGCCATGGCCCGCGACTTTGCCGACCAGCACCGCCCGAAATCCCCTGTCCTGATCACCTGGGGCGACAGTTTCCCCTTCTATCTGGCCGCCTTCCCCCCGTTGGCCGCCTATCCCTACATGCCCGACGTCGCGTTGATCGAGCTTGCACGCGGCCGCGCCTATCACGCCGCCGATGCAAGCCCCCTGCCCGCCGCCGATCTGATCGCGGCCATGGCCGACCCGTCCAACCTGCACCTGACCCTGCACCCCTCGGTGCAGGTCCTGCGCCTGCATCACCCCGCCGTGTCGATCTGGGCCGCCAATCAACCCGGTGCCGCCCCGTTGTCCCAGTCAGTCAAAACCGCCGAAATCGCCCTTGTCTGGCGCGACGCCAGCTTTGACGTGCAGGTGCTGGCGATCAGCCCCGGTGACGCCACGATGATCGACGCGGTCCTGTCCGGGTCCAGCCTGCCCCTTGCCGCAGAACTGGCCGCCTTCGCCGAAACCGACCACAACCCCCAACCGATGCTGGTGCGCCTGATGCAGGCCGGTGTCGTCGTCTTACCCCGAAAGGCCACCCCATGATCCGCGCCTTGAATGCCCAACTGGGCCGCCTGCCCCCCGACGTCGTCGCGCTGTCGCTGCGCGTCTTTCCGGCCATGGTCTTCCTGCAATCGGGCCGAACCAAGGTCGAGGGCTGGTTCACCATCAAGCCATCAACCTGGTTTCTGTTCGAAAACGAATACAACCTGCCCCTGATCCCGCCCGAAATTGCCGCCGTCATGGCGACCACGGCCGAGCATGTCCTGCCCCTTTTGCTGATCCTCGGCCTGTTCACCCGCTTTGCCGCCCTGGGCCTGCTGGCCATGACGGCGGTGATCCAGATTTTTGTCTATCCCGACGCCTGGGTGACCCACGGCCTGTGGGCTGCCGCATTTCTGGCCATAATGGCGCACGGACCCGGTGCATGGTCGCTGGACCGCATGCTTGGCCTTGACGGCCCAACCCCCGCGCCCAACCCCCGCCCGGCCCCACAGTTGGGATGATGCCATGGACCTGATCTTTGCCTATCTGGCCGGACTTTTGACGCTGATCAACCCCTGCGTCCTGCCGGTCCTGCCCATCGTTCTGGCCAGCAGCCTGCAAACCAATCGCCGCGCCCCCCTCGCACTCGCCGCGGGGATGAGCGTCAGCTTTGTAACCCTCGGCCTCGGCGTGGCGGCCGTCGGCCCCGCCTTGGGGTTGAACCAGGAGACCGTCTCGCAGATTGCCGCCCTCTTGATGATCGGGTTCGGCCTGATGATGCTGGTGCCAGTCTTGGGCGGCAGCTTTGCGATGGCCACCGCCGGTTTGTCGGCGCGGGCCGATGCCGGCATCACCGCATCATCCGATGCGGGTCTGCCGGGCCAATTCATGGGCGGCGCATTGCTCGGTGCCGTCTGGAGCCCCTGCATCGGCCCGACGCTGGGCGCCGCCATCGCGCTGGCCTCCCAAGGGCAGGATCTGGGACGGGCCTTTGCCATCATGCTGGCCTTTGCGCTGGGTGTGTCCAGCCTGATCCTCGCCATCGCCTACGGCGCCCGCCGCTTCTTGCAGCGCCATCAGGCCGGATTGCGTCAGTTCGCCACGCGGGCCAAACCGATCATGGGCGCCGTCTTTGTCCTGATCGGGGTGGCCTTGCTGGCCCGTGTGAACCACCTCGTCGACGGCTGGCTGTTGCAGGTTCTGCCGCCTTGGCTCGTCGATTTCTCCGTCTCCATCTGAAAGGCTATCCCAATGCAAAGACGTGACTTTCTGACCTTCACCGCATCCGGCCTGCTGCTGACCAGTCTGTCCGGCCCCGCGCGCGCCATGGAAAAGGTCTTCTACACCCCCGGTCTTGCCGAAGACGCGATGGCGGCGGGCAAGGTGGTGTTCCTCGATTTCTGGACCAACTGGTGCACGACCTGCGCCGCCCAAGGCCGCGTGATCGAGGCATTGCGCGCCGAAAACCCCGCTTATGACCAGTCGATCACCTTCATCACCGTCGATTGGGATCAATACGCCGATGGCACCCTGTCCAAAAGCCTGAACATCCCGCGCAGATCCACGCTTGTCGCGCTGAAGGGTCAGGCCGAGATTGGCCGGATCGTCGCGGGAACTGCCAAGGCCGACATAAAGGCGCTGCTGGATGCCGCCCTGACCGCCGCAACTGCCTGATCCCAAAAACCAAAGGCCACGGGTTCCATGAACCCGTGGCCTTTGTCATCAAGCACAAGGCGTGATGGTGGGCGATAAGGGATTTGAACCCCTGACATCATCGATGTGAACGATGCGCTCTACCGCTGAGCTAATCGCCCGATCTGGTAATCGGTTGGCGGCGTTCTAGTCTTGATCGTCGCCGTCTGCAAGTGGCTCCGCACGCGGTTTTTTGCCCTTTTCGCCGCCCGTTTTTTCGCCTTGTGTCGCCATCCGCAATTTCAGCGTCATTGCGCCACCGTCGTCGCCTGTTTTAACCACGCGCATCCGTCCCAGTCCCGCCAGGTTCAGCCCTTCGCCGGTCTTCAACGCCAGACCCAACTGGATCAGCGCGGCCTCGACCACCTTCTTGACGTCCTGCTTCTTGACGCCCGAGGTTTCCTCAACCTTGTCGACCAGGTCCTTCAGCCGCAGCCCGCTGGCCACCTTGACCTCGCCCCCGGACTTTACCACCGTCAGGGCCGGACGCGGCTTGGTCACCCGGTCCTCCCCGGTGGGCTTTGGCGATCTTACAGCCGCAGGCCGCTTGGCCATAGGCTTTTTGACGGGGGTTTTCGGGGGTTTCGGGGGGGTCGCCATATATGCACCTGCGCAAGGGTTACCATTCAGCGACAAAATTAGACCTAAAATAACACAAAGGATACAGTCGATTATCCGCCCGGCCACAAATCCGCGCGGCTGCGCGACCCCACCTGTCATCCCCCGCACCTGCCTCACGCCGGATCACGCACAAACACGTCGCCGTTTCCCCCAGGCGGGCCACGTAACACGCCCCCGGTTGCGCCGGATTGCAACCGTGTTCCGTGTGGCCCGCAGGCAACTATGCGCTGGCGGCGTCCACAATCGGTTTTCCGGCCAGCACCCAAACCACAACCGCCTCGACCCTGAACACCACAGCCGTCACCGGGATTTCACCGCTGACCTATGGCCTGCAACCCGAGGATGCCAACACCAACAGCGCCACGGTTGTCGCGATCGAATCCTTTGGCACCCAGATGCTGTCCGCAGGCTTCGGAACCCTGAACCTGTTCGACACCGATCTGGTGCGTGGCAACGAGGCGACACCGGGGCAGGAAATCATCACGAATGCCGCCGGCACCTTTACCCGTGCCGCGTCATCTTACAGCGAGACACTGACGACGCTGCAATTCACGGATGGCACCGTGCTGGGTGGCGTGCAAACGCTGCAATCCATTACCAATCTGTCCTATGGCTCGTCAAGTGCCGGCTATTTATTTGACACCGCCGCCCTTGCCGCCTCAGGTCATACGATTGCAGATGTGGCGACAGTTCTCGGCAGCCTCAACTTCGACCACGATCTGAGCTGGGCCGAGGCGGGCTTTACCTTCCAAAGCGGGCCGGTGGTCAACGGCGGTGGCGACGGCGTGCCACCGCCGCCGCCCCTGCCCGCGATCGACGTGATCGACGGCACGTCCCGCGCCGATATGCTGGCCGGCACCTCTGGCCGCGACGCCATCCGCGGTTTTGACCGCAACGACCTGCTGACCGGCGGTGGCGACCGCGACACCTTCATCTTCGACACCGACGCCCGCAGCGGTCAGCGCAGCACCGATCGCATCACCGATTGCCAGGTCGGTCAGGATGTTGTCGGACTGGAGGGGCCCGCCTCGGTCCAATCCATCCGCGACAACGGTTCGGCCATCGTGATCACACTGACCGGTGACGGCGACAAGATCATTATCGACGGCGCGGCGCTTACCGTCGATGACATCTCGTTCACCACGTTCAGTCTGTATTTTGTCTGACCGAATGACAAAGGCCCGGCGCAATCCTGCGCCGGGCCTTGTTTCTAACGCAGCATCAGTGCGCCATGGTGGAAGGTGCTGCTTCACGTGCCAGCGCGCGCATCGCAGCAGCGGCTTCTTCAGCCGCCTCATCCCATTCGATGGCCTCGGGTTGGCGAACCAGCGCGATCTTCAGCACTTCGCGGACATGGCTGACGGGAATGATCTCCATCCCCTGTTTCACGTTGTCCGGGATCTCGATCAGATCCTTGGCGTTCTCCTCGGGGATCAGCACGGTCTTGATACCGCCCCTCAGCGCCGCAAGCAGCTTCTCCTTGAGCCCGCAGATGGGCAGCGCATTGCCCCGCAGCGTCACTTCGCCGGTCATCGCCACATCCTTGCGCACCGGAATCCCGGTCATCACCGAGACGATCGATGTCACCATCGCCAGACCAGCCGACGGCCCGTCCTTGGGCGTCGCCCCTTCCGGCAAGTGCAGGTGGATGTCGACCGTCTCGAACTTGGTCGGCTTCACGCCCAACTCGGGCGCAATGGACCGCACATAGGACGCCGCCGCCTCAATCGACTCTTTCATGACATCGCCCAGTTTCCCGGTCGTTTTCATGCGGCCCTTGCCCGGCAGTTTGAGCGCCTCGATATGCAGCAGTTCGCCACCGACCGAGGTCCAGGCCAGACCGGTGACAACACCAACCTGATCCTCTTTCTCGGCCAGACCCCAGCGATGCCGCTTAACCCCCAGATAGCTTTCCAGCTTGTCCGGCGTGATGACGACCGCTTTCGCTGTCTTCTTCACGATCTCGGTCACGGCTTTCCGCGCCAGCTTGGCAATCTCACGCTCCAGGTTCCGGACGCCTGCTTCCCGCGTATAGCTGCGGATCACTTCGGTCAGCGCCTCGTCGGTGATGCTGAACTCGCCCTTCTTCAAGGCGTGGCCCGTCACTTGTTTCTGGACCAGGTGGCCCTTGGCAATCTCGCGCTTTTCGTCTTCGGTATAGCCCGCCAGCGGGATGATTTCCATGCGGTCCAAGAGCGGCCCCGGCATGTTATAGCTGTTGGCGGTCGTGATGAACATCACGTTGGACAGATCGTATTCGACCTCAAGGTAGTGATCGGTAAAGGTCGCGTTCTGTTCCGGGTCCAACACCTCCAGCATGGCGCTCGCCGGATCACCCCGGAAATCCTGGCCCATCTTGTCGATCTCATCCAGCAAGATCAACGGATTGGTCGTCTTTGCCTTCTTCAGCGCCTGGATGATCTTGCCGGGCATTGACCCGATATAGGTCCGCCGATGTCCGCGAATCTCGCTTTCATCCCGCACACCACCCAGCGAAATCCGGATGAACTCACGTCCCGTGGCCTTCGCCACCGACCGCCCCAAAGACGTCTTGCCAACACCCGGAGGGCCGACAAGGCACAGGATCGGCCCCTTCAGCTTGGCCGAGCGCGCCTGCACCGCCAGATATTCGACGATCCGCTCCTTGACCTTGTCCAGGCCATAGTGATCGGCGTCCAACACCTTTTGCGCGGCCCCAAGGTCCTTCCTGACGCGGCTTTTCACACCCCATGGCACCGACAACAGCCAGTCAAGGTAGTTGCGCACCACAGTCGCCTCGGCACTCATCGGGCTCATAGATTTCAGCTTCTTCAACTCGGCCTGCGCCTTGTCGCCAGCCTCCTTGCTGAAAGCCGTCTTTGCGATCCGCTCTTCCAGCTCGGCCACTTCGTCCTTGCCATCCTCGCCGTCGCCCAATTCCTTCTGAATGGCCTTCATCTGCTCATTCAGATAATATTCCCGCTGGGTGCGTTCCATCTGGGTCTTGACGCGGGTCTTGATCTTTTTCTCGACCTGCAAGACCGACAATTCGCCTTGCATATGTCCGAAAATCTTCTCCAACCGCTCGGCCACGACGAGCGTTTCCAACAGGTCCTGCTTGACCGCAACCTCAACCCCCAAATGCCCGGCCACCAGATCGGCCAGTCGGGCCGGCTCATGCGTGTCCGCAACCGCAGACAAAGCCTCTTCGGGGATGTTCTTCTTGATCTTGGCGTATTTCTCGAACTCGTCGCTGACCGACCGCAGCATCACTGCCGTCGACTCCTTGTCGCCGGGCGTCTCGGCCAACAGTTCAGCCCGCGCTTCAAAGAAGTTCGGGTTCGTGATGAATTCGGTGATCTTGACCCGCGCCTTGCCCTCGACAAGAACCTTGACGGTGCCATCGGGCAGTTTCAGCAGTTGCAAGACATTGGCCAACACGCCAACCTTGTAGATGCCGTCGATCGCCGGATCATCGACCGAGGGGTCGATCTGGCTGGACAGCAGGATCTGCTTGTCATCCGCCATAACCTCTTCCAGGGCACGCACGGATTTTTCGCGGCCCACAAACAGCGGCACGATCATGTGTGGAAACACCACGATGTCGCGCAGCGGCAGAACCGGGTAGCTTTGAGACAATTTATCAGGCACGTGATTTCCTTTCTGGCAGGAAGGCCTTCGTCCCGTTGATCGGCAACTTTAGGACCATCCCCTGTTCGTGCTATGTATCTGTGGTGGAGGTACATAACTGTCAACCTCATCAGTCATGCAATCATGCGCAGGTGATCGCGCAGGAGCAAGCGGGATTTCGGCAGAACGCCGTGGAAGCGAAGGTATAGTTAATACCCCGGCCCAGCGTCCCGGCATCCCCGCTCCTCCTCGCACACATTCGCCCGGCTCCAGCGGTCACAGCCATAAACGCACGGTACAAACGGCGAGAATATGCCGATCCTCAAACACCGTCTGGCCCCTCAGCAAAAGTTTCCGCCGGATTAACGCAGCCGTGCAAGCCATTGATCTGGAACGAATGTCCCAAGTACCCACGCGTGGGATCCCCCGCTCACAAAACCTCGATATCGCCCCGCGCCTGCATCCCCCGGAACACCCCCGCAAAACTGGAAAGCCGCCCCGCCGCAATCGAATCCCGCAAATTCTGCATCAACTCCTGAAAGTAATGCAGGTTATGCCAGGTCAGCAGCATCGAAGAAATGATCTCCTGTGCCTTGAAAACATGGTGCAAATAGGCCCGGCTGTAATTCCGGCAGCACGGACAGGTACAATCCTCATCCAACGGCCGCGGATCATCCTGATGCCGGGCGTTCTTGATATTGACCTGCCCCCACCGCGTCCAGGCCTGCCCGGTGCGCCCAGACCGGCTCGGCAGCACACAGTCCATCATATCAATCCCCCGCTCGACCGCCCCCACGATATCATCCGGCTTGCCAACCCCCATCAGATACCGCGGACGATCCGCAGGCAGCATCCCCGGCGCATAATCCAGCACGCCAAACATCGCCTCCTGCCCCTCGCCCACGGCCAGACCGCCCACCGCATAGCCATCGAACCCGATCGCCTTCAACGCCTCGGCGCTTTCCCCCCGCAACTCCTGATTGACCCCACCCTGCATGATCCCGAACAACGCATGCCCAGGCCGATCCCCAAACGCATCGCGCGACCGCTGCGCCCACCGCATCGACA
>JBBQGU010000120.1:0-10382 GCA_038323315.1 Rhodobacterales bacterium
ATTTGTCGAGCACCAGATGCACGTCGCGCGGCTTCAGGACGGCACGGTCAATGCGGCGCAGAAAGCGCAAAAACTCCTTGGCTCTGTGGCGGGGCAGGCATGCGCCAATGACCATGCCCGACTTCGCATCGAGCGCTGCGAACAGCGGGGTCGGGCCGTGTCGGATGTAGTCGTGGGTCATCGTGGCCGCACGGCCCCTCTTGAGCGGCAGTCCTGGCTGGGTCCGGTCAAGCGCCTGAATTTGCAACTTTTCGTCAACGCACAGCACCACGGCCCGCTCCGGCGGGTCGAGGTAAAGCCCCACGATATCCGTGACCGATCCCTCGAACATCGGGTCGTTGGAAACCTTGAACCCGCGTGTCAGGTGCGGCTTCAGACCTGCTTCCGCCCAAATACGCCCCACACTCGAAGGCGAAATGCCCACCGCCTCGGCCATGGTCGAGCGGCTCCAGTGGGTGGCATTCGGCGGCGTCTCCTGCACAGTCCTGGTAATCACCTTCAGGCGGGTTTCTCGGGGCAGCGGCGGGACCCGCGACGGCCGGGTCTTGTCGCGCCTGAGGCCGTCCACGCCCTCGTCGAGGTAACGCGCCTGCCAGCGCCAGACGGTGGGCTTTGACGTGTTCGCGCGCCGCATGATCTCATTGGTGCCGCAGCCATCTGCCGTCGCCAGCACGATCTCGGCTCGCCAGACCAACTTGCGCGGGGTGTTACGGTCGACGACCACAGCTTGAAGCCGCGAACGGTCATCAGGATTCAGATACAGGCAAATGTCATCGCGTCTCATGCCCGCACATGGCACAACAAGCCCTCAATGGGAATCGTGCGTCAGGTGGGGAACACTAGTCCTGAGGCCATAAAGTGAAACACGGATTGACAAGTTTGTTTACTGGTATACTCTCCACACATGTTACATGCAGTCTGCATGTCGGACATGCCATTGGCCGGAGCCTTGGAAAGGGTCGGCGACACAAGGGAGGAGATCACAGATGGGAACTCGAGACTGGCAGCTTTCACGCCGCAGCTTCATGAGCAGCGGATTCGCAGCGGCGGCACTGGCGGCTGGATTTTCGCCCAGCATCGCCTTCGGGCAGCAATTTGCGGGCCAGAAGGTTCGATTCATGTCGCACCCTGGCGGCATCCGCCCGATCATCGATCTTCAGATTGGTTACATCAAGGAAACGCTTGGCATCGATATCGAGGTGATCGAGTCTGGCGACCTCGTCTCTTGGCAAGATTCGCTCAAGGATCTGCGCGCGGGCGGCGGCCAGTTCGACGTCGTGATGCATTTTCCGCGCTATAATGGTGAACTAAGTGTGGCGGGCTACCTGCGCCCCATGGACGACCTGATAGAAAAGTATAATGCTGGTCCGCTGTTCGATAACATCTCGGACTATTACCGCAAACTTTACACAGTGTTCGAAGAAAAGACGGTCGCGGCGCCGGTCGATGGCGATGTGGCGATGATGTATTATCGCAAGGACGCCTTCGACAATCCCGAGGCGAAAAGCCGCTATGAAGCCAAGTTCGGAAAACCATTGGAAGTCCCAACGACCTGGGAGGACTTTATGAATATCGCCGAGTTCTTTACGGGTTGGGATTGGGCTGGAAGCGGCAAAACCGGCTATGGCTTTCAGACATCGACCTGGGATCGCGGCTTCATCGAACAGCAATGGGCGCCGATGATGGGATCACTCGGCGGTGCCTGGCTGGACGACAATGCTTCACCCGCATGGAACAATGCGGCGGGCGTCACCGCACTTGAAGGGCTGAAGCGTCTGGTGAATAGCGCACCTCCAGGGTCGGCCTCGATGAGTTGGGGCCAGACGGGGGAATCCTTCCAGAGCGATGATGTTGCGTTGACGCTTTGGTACATGGACCAAGGTCGCTATGGCGGTGACTGGCTTGACAAGATCGGATATGCACAGTGGCCTGGCACAACCGTTGACGGTGTCTATCGCAACTACAATTCCATGTTCTATGGCCGTGTGGTAGGGATTTCCGAATTCGCCAGCAACCCTGACGCAGCTTTTGCCGTCATAATGACCCTGTTGACCCCGGAACGTCGCATCCTGTCAATGGATGACCCGAATTGCGGTTCTGACATGTTCCTCAAGACGGATTACGACCTCGCCAACTTCAAAGTTTTGACGCCGACGCAGGATTTCCTCGATGTGGCGCAACAGGTTCTGGCAAACGGGTTTCCCGAGATGACGATGCCTGCCATTGGTGAGTACATGGATGCGCTGCAGGGCGAGTTGCATGGCTATATCAATGGCGGAACCGACGCAGCCGCTGCACTGCAGGCAGCCGCCGACAGGTGGGAGGCCATCACCGACCGCTATGACAGGGACTCTCAAAAGGTCTATTGGGCCGCCGTCAAGGCCAGCTATGTCGAGGCCGGGCTCAAGATTGCCAAGTGACGGCACAAGGCGCAAACAACGCTTCCGCCGCCGGTTTTCCGGCGGCGGATATCTGGTTAGTGACCTGGCGGGGGGATGATGGGAAGCATAAGATTCCGGGATGTGCGCATGAGTTTCGGCGCGGTCGAGGCGCTCAAGGGCATCAACCTTGAAATCCCGGATGGGGCATTCGCCGTTTTCGTCGGGCCGTCGGGATGTGGCAAAACCACGTTGATGCGGGTCCTGTCAGGCCTGGAGATGCAAACCTCGGGCGATGTCGAGATCGACGGTCGCGAAATGAACGAAGCCACGCCGGCCGAGCGCGGCATCGGCATGGTTTTTCAATCCTACGCGCTTTATCCGCACATGTCCGTGCGCGAAAACCTCGGTTTCCCGCTGAAAATGAGCAATATGGAAAGTGCCGCCTCGATATCCCGAGTCGAGGAAGTGGCCAGGATCCTGCAGATAGAACATCTTTTGGACCGGCGCCCAAACCAGTTGTCAGGCGGGCAAAAGCAGCGGGTGGCCATCGGGCGGACCATCGCGCTGGATCGCAAGGTGTTCTTGTTCGACGAACCGCTTTCCAACCTCGACGCGGATTTGCGGGTCGAGATGCGCCTGGAACTGCAGCGCCTGCACAGACGGCTCGGCTCGACGATGGTCTATGTGACTCATGACCAGGTAGAGGCGATGGCCCTGGCCGACATGATCGTGATCATGCGAGGAGGAGCGATCGAACAGGTGGGCTCGCCCGAGGCGCTTTACCGTGATCCGGCCAACCTTTTCGTAGCTACGTTCCTCGGATCGCCCAAGATGAACCTGATGTCCGGAAAGGTGACCGAGGCCGGGCAGTCCGGCGCGCGGTTTGTTCTTGGATCGGGCGCCGAGATCGCGCTCGATCGGCCTGTGCGGGCGGCGGTGGGCGACACCGTAACGCTGGGCGTTCGACCCGAAGATTTGCGCGTGGGTGCCGATGTGATCGCGTTGCCATTCGAGACTGAAATGGTCGAAAACCTTGGCCCGACCGGATTTGCATACGGCTCCAGCGGAGAGGACAGGATGGTACTGCAGTTACTGCGGCACGATGGGGCCTTTGTCGTTCCGCAGACCGCGGTCCATACCAATCCCGGGGCCATTCGCGTGTTTGGCAGCGACGGGATCAGGTTGACCGAGCCATTCGAGCCCCAGGCGCCAGAAAGCCATCAAATGCAAAGGGCAACGGCATGACATCCTCGATCAAGATGGGTCGGTCAGTTGGCTATCGGCTGCGCCGGACTTGGCCCTGGCTTGTCATATTGCCGTTTTTGCTGTTTTCGCTTTTTCCGGTTTACTGGATCATCCTGACGGCCTTTCGACCCCGGAACGACATTTTTCAGTCGCCGGTCGCTCTGTTGCCGACCAACCTGACGCTCGACAACATCCGGACCGTGTGGTTCGGAACATCATCAAACGAGCCGGTGGTCAATTTTCTAGGCACGTCGCTGTTCGTCGGCGTCTGTGCAACCGTGATTGCGCTGGTCCTGGGTGTGGCCTGTTCTTATGCGATCGGCCGGTTTCGGATTGGCGGTACGTTCCTGCCTACTTTTATCCTGTCATTCCGTTACGTCCCGGCGATTGCACTGATCGTGCCGTTCTTCATGCTGTATCGTTCGCTCGGGCTGCTGGACAGCTATACGGGGTTGATCCTGATCTACAGTCTGTTCTCGATTCCGCTCATCTTCTGGTTGCTTCTTGGTTATGTCGAGGCGGCGCCGCGTGAACTCGAGGAGGCGGCCTATGTCGATGGCGCCGGGCACTGGAAGGCGATGTACCATGTGGCCTTGCCCGTCCTGATGCCGGGCATCGCCATCGCGGCAGTGTTCACGTTCATCGGGATATGGAATGAATTCGTGCTGGCCTATCAGTTGGCCGGAAACAAGGTTGCGACGATCACCGTCTATCTGCCCCGGCTACGGACAGCGATTGCCGAGCTTTATGGCGAGATCGCCGCTGCATCGCTGCTTGCCGTGCTGCCGGGCATTCTGTTCGCGGCGGTGATGCAGCGGTTCCTCGTCCGCGGTCTGGCTTTCGGGGGGCTGAAGTGATGCGTGGCAGCAGGCGCTTTGCCTGGATACTTGCGACGCCCTCGCTGATCGGGCTGGTGGCGATCAGTTTCGTGCCCTTTGTCTTCATGGTGAAAACGGCGTTCCAGAAGTTCTCGCCCAATCCGCGCATTCCGCCGAAATGGGCCGGTTTTGACAATTTCTGGGCGCTGCTTGATGATCCGCAATTCTTGCAGTCCATCGGAACAACACTGATCGTGCTGTTCGTATCGCTGTTCTTTCAGCTTACTTTGGGGTTTGCGCTGGCGTGGTCGCTGTACCACATCCGCAAGGGCAGATCGGTCATCATCAGCCTGCTGCTGATCCCGACCGCAATCGCACCCCTGATCGCGGGTCTGGTCTGGTGGATGCTTTTCAACACGAAATATGGGGCCATCAATTCCCTCATCGGCAAATTGGGCATTGATCCGATCCAGTGGACGATCACGATGCCCTATGCCCTGATCACGATCATCGTGGCGACGGTCTGGCAGACGGTTCCCTTCGTCGCCATCATCCTGCTGGGCGGGCTGACAACCATTCCGCCCGAGATTCTGGATGCCGCAAAGGTGGACGGCGCCTCGCGCCGCCGCGAACTGCGCTACATCGTGCTGCCGCTGATGAAACCGTTCTTTCTGGTGGCAAGCTTGTTCATGGTGATCGACCTGCTGCGCATCTTCGAGATGCCGCAATACCTGACCTCGGGCGGGCCAGGCAACGATACGGTCGTGATGGGGATGTATCTGTTCAAGCTGGGCTTTACCTTCTTTGACCTTGGCCGTGCGTCGATGATGTCGCTGCTTTACGTGCTGGTGCTGTCGATCATCGGGGTTCTGTTCGTGCGGCTGATGCGCACCCGCAAGGCAGAGGTCTAGATGGCGCGCTGCGTGGTCATCGGGGGAACCGGCGTCATCTCTGCCCCTTTCGTCGAGGCACTGCTGGCGGTGGGCCATCAGGTGATGCTGATCATCAGGGGAACAGACCGGCCGACCCCAGTCGCCGCTGGCATCGACATGCGCCGCTGCGACCGCAATGACACGGCTGCGCTCGGCGCTGCGCTCGCTGCGATCCAACCAGAGGTCGTTGTCGATTTTGCCTGTTTCACGCGGGAACAGTCCACCGGGCTGGTGTCATCCCTTCCGCTCGGCACGCGCCAACTGGTCTTTGTCAGCACCGTCGATGTCTATGGCCTGCCCCTTTCCCGGTTGCCGATGCGCGAGAGCGACCTCTGGGCGGCACCGCCCAGCGCCTATGCTGCCGAAAAACGCGCGGTCGAGCTGCACTTGCGTGATGCACTTGCGGCGCGCGGCATCGGCCTGACCATCGTGCGCCCCACCTATTCCATGGGTGGCGGTTTCATGATTTCACTGTTTGATCGGTCGGGGGCCGAACTGGCCAGCCGGTTGCGGCTGGGGCTGCCCGTGGTTTTGCCGGATGATGGAACCCGGTCCATCCACCCGTCGGACGCCCGCGATACGGGCCGCATGATCGCCATGACGGTGGGCGACGACGCTGCCTTTGGTCAGGATTACACGGTCGGCACGCCGCATGGCGCCATCAGTCAGTCCGACTATGTCACGACCATCGCAACCGCATTGGGGTCCAGGCCCGTCGTCCTTGCCGTGCCGGGCGAGGCTTTGCTCGTACATGGCATTCTGAACGCGGACTCGCTGTGGTTGGAGCTGACCCGGAACGACCTGTCTTATGACCTGAGCCGCTTTACCCTTGTTTATCCCGAATATGTACCAAAGCCCGACCTGGCTGACGCGGTCCGCACCTTTGCGGCGCGCGTCCCTCCCGGCCTGATTGAGGGGGCTGAGGCTCGGCTTTACGCTGTTTTGCGGGATCAGGGAAAAGCGGCGTCATCCTGATTGCGACACATGGCTTGCCTTGTACAAATCATTGGCGCGCGTGAGGTGGTTTTGCATTTCTCGCTCTGCGCCGGCCGCATCGCCCGCCTTTATGGCGTCAAAGATCGCGCGATGTTCGGAAATGGTCACGCTTTCAAGGCCGGGCTTGCGGACCTGGTCAACATGAAACTCGGAAAGCCAGCTGAACAGGGCACGGCTCAGCGATTCCAGGATCGGGTTTGCGCTTACCTTGGCAATGGCTGCGTGAAACTCGCCGTCCAGTCGCATGAATTCCGGCGAGCCGACCGTACTCATCGCTTGATGGTCCAGCGTGGCCTCTATATGGTCCAGATTGTCTTGGGCGTGGTCTTCGGCCGCGCGGCGCGCCATCTGGGTCTCGAACAGGATGCGCGCTTCTTTGAGATGGCCAAGGCTGCCGCCGGAAAACAGCAGCACATGACGCATCGTTTCGGCCAACTCGGACAGGGTCCGGTCAAACGACGGCTCGGCCACGCGCGGCCTTTCGCCGTGGCGGATCTGAATAAGTCCCTTGCGGTGCAGGCTTTGCATCGCCTCTCTGATCGACGGGCGACCGACTTTGTAACGCTCCATCAGTTCACGCTCGGACGGCAGCGTGTCACCCGGTTTCAAAGCGCCGGTCTGCAGTTGGGCCAACAATTGCTTTTCGACAAGCTCACCCAGCTTTCTTCGGTTGATCAAGGCGTCTTCATCAGACATTTCGACCTCTTTTCACGCGTTGCCCGCCCTTCCTTCACCGATCGCCCGCTGATGCGCAACTTGATTGCGCCTAATCTTGGCGGGTCGTTTCGCAATCGTACCTTGATAGTCCGTTCTAACTGGTATAATGATGTTATCACGCGACTTGATTTTTCGCAAGCCAGAGCTGGAGGCATGACATGACACGGGTAGCGCTGTTTGGTGCAGGTGGCAAAATGGGGCGACGATTGTCAAGAAACCTCGTGAATACCGAGTTTGAGGTGTCTCATGTCGAAGTGGTGCCCGAGGCGCGAGCGGCGCTGCAAGACGAGTTGGGGGTACAATGTATCGAGCCCGGTCTGGCCCTGACCAATGCCGCGGCGGTGGTTCTGGCGGTGCCGGACCGGCTGATCGGCAAGATCCTGGCCGAGTTCATCGATCAGCTTTCGCCGGGGACGCTGGTAGTGGTCCTTGACGCTGCCGCACCCTTTGCCGGGGCCATGCCGCGCCGCAGTGATATCCCCCTGTTCATCACCCATCCCTGCCATCCGCCGCTTTTCAGCGACGAATCCGATCCCGAGGTGCGCAAGGATTTCTTTGGTGGCGTCGCCGCGCCGCAGGCAATCGTCTGCGCAATCGAAAACGGGACCGAGGCGGATTATCAACTGGGTGAAAAGATCGCGCGCGCGATATATGCCCCCGTCACGCGCGCCCACAGATGCACGATGCGCGACATCGCGATCCTTGAGCCTGCCATGTCAGAAACCATCGGTGCCACCTTTGCGCTTGCCTTGCGCGATGCCACCGAGATGGCAATAGCCCAAGGCGTTCCACGCGCGGCGGCCTATGATTTCATGTTGGGGCATCTGAACATCGAACTTGCAATCGCCTTCAAGGCATTTCCGAACGGACAGTTCTCTGACGGCGCGCTCAAGGCCATCGAAGAGGCAAAGCCGGTCATATTCCGCGACGGCTGGCTTGAACGGGTGTTCGATGCAGAGGCGGTGCTGGCGTCTGTCCGCTCGATTGCGACGCCCTGAACACAGACCCCGGAAAGGCCAAGAGATGGTGGCAGGACCCAAACCTTCAAAGACCGCAACCGGCCGCGCCGCCCAGCGTATCCTGTCGGGCACCGAGGCGCACTTGCCGCAGAAAATCCACAGTCAGACGAGCAGCCTTGCGATAGATATTGTCGGCGGCGCCATCAGACTTGTGGAGTGGCATGGCTCCGAGGTGCTGCGCGGCCAGAGCTATCCAGATCGCAACTGTGACTGGGGAACCTCGCCCGATCAGACCATCACGGAAACCTCAAGCCCGGATGCCGCTCACTATGCCCGCAGCTTCGTAACCGCCGGGGGCGCGCTTGACGGCATGTTCACCTGTGACGATCCTTTTGCAAGTCACGCGGGCGAGACATGGGTGCAGACCATTGATCTGCGCGTGTCGGAAGATGATACGTCCCTGACCGGGTTGCAACACGCCCATCGTCGTCAGGCAAAGTCTGTGACGCTGGAACCCTGCCGCGTGGCCTTTGGCGACATGCCGGACCTTGTGACATGAGCGGCTATCGCGGCATCCTGATTGGCTGCGGCTTTTTCGCGTCTAATCATCTGCATGGCTGGGCTGACCTGCCGGATGCGACCATCGCTGCGGTCTGCGATCTGGAGGCCGACAAGGCCCGGCAGTTGGCGGGCACCTTCGGCATCGACCGGCACGGAACCGACATTGTCGCGTTGATCGCCCAAGTCGAGCCGCATTTCGTGGACATCGCCACGACAACACCGTCGCATCTGCCCCTGGTCCGCACCGTCGCGGCGCCGGGCCGCCTGGTGATCTGTCAAAAGCCGATGGCCGACAGCGTCGCAGACGCCCGCGCCATGGTCGCCGCCTGCGAGGCGGCGGGGGCCACCCTGATTGTCCACGAAAATTTCCGCTGGCAGGCCCCATTCCGGGATGCCCTGCGCCTTGTCGCGACCGGTCAGATCGGCACCGTCGAATACGCCCGCTTCTCGTTCCGGCACGGCTATGACAACTATATCAACCAACCCTACCTGGCCCAGATCGAACGGTTCGCCATTTCGGACGTTGGCACCCATCTGTTCGATCTTGCGCAGGTCTTTTGCGGGCCTGCCGCCTCGGTCTCTTGCGCAACGCAAAACCGAAATTCCAAGGTCCGGGGCGAAGACAGCTTTATCGCCCTCGTCACACATCATTCGGGAGCCGTCAGCGTGGCGGATTGTTCATTCGAGGCGCATCTGACACCACACCGCTTTCCACAGACAACCGGGGTCATCGAAGGCACCACAGGTGTGATCGAGATCGGCGAGGATTACATCCTGACAGTCCACTGCCCTACAGGTCGCCGCACCTTCAGTGCAGAGCCAGACGTACCCGCTTGGGGGTCGCGTCCCTGGCATGTCGTGCAAGACAGTGTTCTGGCGTTTCAGCGCCACGCGGTCGCGGTGCTTGATGGCACCTGTGCGCCCATGCCCTCGGGCCAGTTCACGGTCGGGACAGTGGCCCTGGTCGACGCGGCCTATCTGTCGGCGGCTGAGGGTCGGCGCGTCCCGTTAAACCCGATAGAGGTCACATGACAGGCGAACGCATCGAAGCATCATACCTGATCGAGACCGGCACAGACGTGGCTCGCGCGGTCGATGTGATGGCTGGCGAACAGTCATCTGGCACCTTTGTTCCCGTGCCGGGCGAGACGCCGGAACTCAAGGCCCGCAGCGGTGCCCGGGTCGAGGCGATCGAGGATCTGGGCGAGGTTCAGCAGCCATCACTGCCCGGCGCGCGCAGAACGCCGGGCCTGCCGATCCGGCAGGCCCGCGTGCGCCTGTCCTGGCCGACCGAGAACTTGGGGCCGTCTTTGCCCAACATGTTCACCACTGTGGCAGGCAACCTGTTCGAGTTGCAGCAGTTTTCCGGCCTCAAGGTGCTGGACGTTTCGTTCAGCCCGGCCTTTTTCCACCGCTATCCGGGCCCGGCCTTTGGCATTGCGGGCACAAGGTCGCTGGCGGAAGTGCCCAAGGGCCCGATCATCGGAACCATCGTCAAGCCCAGTGTCGGGTTTTCGCCCGAGCAGGTTGCCGATCTGGTGACGACGCTGGCCGAGGCCGGGCTGCATTTCATCAAGGATGACGAATTGCAGGCGGATGGGCCGATCTGCCCCTTTGAGGCGCGTGTCGCACGGGTGACCGAGGCGATCGACCGAGTGGCGCAAAAGACCGGGCGGCGGGTGATGTATGCCTTCAACCTGACCGGTGAAATTGATGAAATGCTGCACCGCCACGATGTTGTTGTGAGGGCGGGCGGTACCTGCGTCATGGTGG
>JBBQGU010000121.1:0-10306 GCA_038323315.1 Rhodobacterales bacterium
GCCGTCGCCAGCACGATCTCGGCCCGCCAGACGAGCTTGCGTGGAGTGTTGCGGTCGGTCAGCAAAGCTTGAAGCTCAGCGCGGTTGGCGGGGCCAAGGTAAAGGCAAATGTCATCGCGTCTCATGCCCGAATATGGCACATCAGGCCCTCAATGGGAATGCTGCGTCAGGTGGGGAACACTAGCCTGCGTTCCAGCGTTAACCCAAGACTTTCCCTTCAGCGAGGCGACGCAGCCAGGTTGTCCGACATTCTGCAGAAATCAACTACTCCGGTGATTTTTACCGATCCGCCGCGGGAACGCGATGTGTCGCAGACGACTGAAAGTGAATCGCAATTGTTTGGTCGTGCCGCAACTGGTCATGGTAATCTCTGGTTTTACTTTGTTGGGACAGCTTACATTATTTGCCATCAACGCGTTGGGACGTGGGACGACTTTTAAGACTAAGATTGTGACGGCAGATCAAACCCCGCCAGACGTGTTTCTCTCCATGCATATCCCGGCGTACCGCGAACCCGCGTCCGTTCTGATCGGCACGCTGACGAAATTACTGGACCAATACGAGCCGGTGCCACATGAGGTCATCGTCATAATCAACAATACCCCACACCGGGCAGATTGGCAGCCGGTTGCGCAGTGGCGTGAGAAAAGCGGTGCACCGTTCAAACTTCTACGTCGCGATGGGGTCGTCGGGGCCAAGGTAGGAGCGATTAACATTGCTCTGGCGGAAAGTGATCAGAGAACGACCCATATCGTGACTGTTGATGCCGATTTTCAGGTTACCCCGAACTTTCTGTCTGACATTGGGGCCGAGATCGCCAAGGGAGTCAGCGCATTTTACCAATATCCGCAGGCCTACCGCGATGTCAAACCCGCCTCGATGGGAATTGCGCGTGAGATAGAGGATTATTTCAAGTGCCACGCCCTTGCAGCCAATCTATGTCAGGCGATGCTGTTGACTGGAACGTTAAGCGTGATCCCAAAATCAGACCTGTTGGGCGTCTGCGGATTGCCAATGGATCCGGTTGGGCGCTAAAGGACTACGCACGCGCAATAATCAGTTCGTCGTCGTAATTTCAGCCCGCCGTGCATCAGTCCAAGAGCAGCGTGACGTGATCATAGTCATCAGTGCCGCAGTTCTGCTTTGTTTGGAAGTTTGTGACCTTTGCCAACGCGTCACAAAATGCGACTCTTGCTCCAAGTCCGGTGAAAGCGGCAATTTTGATGGTCAACAGCTTGATGTCAGCAAGGTTCAGATAATAAATGACTTCGGACAAAATGATCAGATCAAATTGGCCGTCGGGCCATTCCGTCGGGATATGAGCTACGATCGCTGACGCTACTGGGATCGGTGAAAGACGGCGGGCTGCCTGCTCGACGGCCGTGGCTGCAAGATCAACGCCCAGAAATCTGTTACATCGAGCGGCCAAACGGGTGCCGAGCACGCCGATGGAACAGCCCTGTTCGAGTCCATACCGATACCTGTCAGACCGCAAGGCCGCGCAGGTCGCGTTGTATTTCTGACTCTCATAGGCGCTTTCGGAATGGTTCCATGGATCGGGATTTTCGCTGTACAGCCTGTCAAAATGGGCGGCAAAGTCAGTCATCGGGATTCCTTGAGGAAGATCTCTGGCGATGTGATGAAAGGTTCTTGCTTTGCAACGGGCATGACCAATCCCCCGGGATCATCGGTGATCAGGCCTGACATCTGGGTACGGTGTGCCGAAAGGGCCTGACGTTTGCGCGTCTGTTGGCCATAGGCAAGGATGCGGACCAGCCGGTCAGCATCGATGTGCGGATCATCGGTGCGAAACCGGCCCCAAATCGGATAGGACCAGCGGTCAAGGTGCGGCAGATGCTGCGTGATGCGGGCAGTGCGACCGTGGTCAGGGTGCGGATCACCTTTCCAGATTGACCAGATCGCGGTGGTGGTTGGAGTGACCACGCGTAGAATGCGCTCTGCGGCAAGTTCGGCAGCCGCGTCACCGTCTGGCGCAGCCATGTCGGGATACCGCAGGAAAACTGGTGGCGGACCACGGCCATCGGTCAAAATCCGAAGTGCTTCAGTGACTTCTGCCTCACGGGTTTGGGCCAGGTGTTTCGGGTGAAAACTTTTCGAGTTTGGATAAGACCGGCTGCCGTCGGTGATCACCACCACCTGAACCCGATGGCCGCGGTCGGTCAGCGCCCCGATCGCCACGCCACAGCCCAGCGTTTCATCATCGGGGTGTGGCACCAGCAGCAGCACTTCGGTCAGTTTGCCGTCAAGGTTGGCTTGGCGCAGAAAGAAGGCGAGGTCGCGTCGGCACAGATCGACAGGCGTGCCCAACCTGAAGGCCGAGGTTCCAAGTGCGCGCTCTGCCAAGACAAGACCTTCCAAGCAGGCTTGCTCGACCGCTTCGCGCGCCAGCAACGCGCGGGCAACAGCGGCGGCGGTCTGCGTTCCGGTTTCGACCGCCAATGCTGCGGCATCCACATGAAGCTTGCCGGTGTCAGCCAGCAGGACCATGCGGGCCAGGCGGTGCAACCGATTTGGGTCCGTGGTGGCACCTATATGCTGGCGGACCAACTCCGCCAATGCCTCCCGCGCCACCGGCGTGCAGGGCACAATAGCGCCATGTGCCACCTTCAAAATAGGGCTCGATATAATAGTCACCGGGGGCACCCAGTCGCTCGGCCGGTAATCCGCCCAGGTCATAGGTGCGGTAGCGCGCATGCCACTGACCTGCCAGACTGACGCGTCGGCACGGTCACGGTCCGTGACATCGGCCAGCAGCAGCTGTCTGTCAGCCAAACCATCTGCCGACATGTTGCCTGCCCGACAACGCCCAGACCGGATCAGAACCGTTTTTGCCCGCTCATGACAACAGACGACGATTTGCTGGCCTCGACGCTGACCCGGGGCACGCCATCAGCGCCCCAAACACCAAAAATGACGCCGGACGCCGCCTGTGCCCTCGCCTGTGCCTGCTGATCCGCCGACCCGTACAGAGCGATCAGTTTCAACGCGTTGACATGGCCTTCGACGATGCGCCCGACCGGCAGGCTGACACGGCCAAGGCGGCGCAGCATCGTGGCGGCCTGCAATGGGGCGCAGGTTGCATCGCGGACCAGCATAGCCAGAATGCCCGATTGATGCAGGTCCGAAAGATCAGCTGACAAGCTGATCTCGCCCCGGTCCGCCGCCGGGGCCCGCGACTTGACCCGCGCCGATACAGCGGTCCACGCTGCTTGCGAAACTGGCTTCGTAGCTGTGATTTGACGCTCTACACTCATCTCACGCGCCGAATTGGTCAGCGTCAACTGCACGGCTGCTGCGTTGCGGCGGATCGAACTTGGCATCCGCCAGCCGTTGGGACAGCAGGTGCCGCAAGAGTGGCAGTTCCCGACGGCAATCGCTTTGGCACATCCGAACCCGGGTGAGTTGTTGCGCGCGGGCCTCGATTTGCTGGATGAATTCGCCGAAGAACAGCGCTTTGGGCCCTTCGCGCAACGCAGCGGCCTCGGTGCCCAAGAAACGATAAAGAACCTGACTCAGGTCTTTCGGCACCGGCCAGACAGCTCGCACGGCGCCACGTAGGGCATAGCGCAAATAAAAAGTATCAGCAGGTTCCAGCCATTCGTCACTGGGTGGATCTGGCAGATCGCGCCGATCCCGCAGCGCACCCGCCATCCCGCCATCGGTACGCCCGATCAGCCGGCACGATGTGCGGACGACGGGCCGGTCCGAGTACCGGATGCGGTAATCTTTAGCTTCGGCCAATTCGACAAAGGCACGGCCCTCACCGATTTTCAGAGCCGGCATCCCACCGACCGAGTCATAAACCGATTTGCGGAACGCCATGCTGGCACCTGCACCATTGTGATGCGTCGGACGCGGATCGTGAGCCAGCGGGTCCAGCAAAGCGGCGAGTTGCAGCGATGCCACGACATAGTCGGATTCCCACGCGCCGTGACGGCTGATTTCTGTGGGCAGAGCCGCCTGTTCCTCCGAAATGGCGTCGACCTTACCGCAGACAACATCGGCATCTGCCAGTTCAGTCAGATTCGCACTGATCCAGTCCGGTGAGACATGAGTATCGGCGTCGGTCAGCAGCACGACGCCGTTGCCCGGCATGGCATGGGTGGCAAGATCGATTCCCATGCGCCGTGCGGGGCCGACACCTTCCTGATGTGCCGGAAAGTGATGGTCCACCACCACCACCGACATGCCGCCCCGATCTCCAACCGCCCATTCCCGGCACCGCAGGGCGGTCGTATCGGAGCTGTTGTTGACGACGACAACAACCCCCACGCAGGCATCCGCAAGCCTTGCCGCTGACATGGCAACCGCTGCGAGGCAACCCTGGATCCGATCGGCCTCATCCTTCGCAGGAACAACGATCGCTATGTCCCAGCCTTGGGTCACCCCAAAGGCTGAGATGGTTCCAAAGGGCATGCCGGGCGTCATGCGACACGCGCCCAGAACCGCAGGTCGGCGCAGTCTGCCAGAAACTCGCCTGCGTCTTCTGCGTCGTTCAGCGTCATCATGCCGGCGTCGTGATGCGTGATCCCGGCCGCGTCGGCCAATGCCACTGCGTCGGCGCTGAGGGCGATGAACTTGGCATGGGCATAGGCATCGTTGATGAAGGTGCGCGCGGCGTGGTGATCGCCCAGGGCTGCGGCACCGGCAGCGTCGGCAAGGATCGCCACGGCGTCGAACAGAACGGACGGCGCACCGGCAAGCTGACGGTGTGCCATGATTTTCTGACCGTCGGATGCTGTGACCCCACCCACCTTGGGCGCAATCAGGGACGCCGTGCCGCCCGCCCCGGCGACCGCATCCATCAACGCGGCCAACAAGGTGGCATCAATGCCGTCGGTGATCAGAATACCCATCTTGCGGCCGACAAAGCTACCGGGTGGGTTTTTCATGATGGACAGCGCATCGGACGGTGCCAGAGTCATGTCGGTATCGCGCGCCGCTTGATGGGGTTTGGGCAGTTCGTCCATGCCCAGACCATCGGCCACTTTCTGCGCCAGGCCGGCATCGATATGCGGCAGATGTGCCACCATACGCGCCCGGACCGCAGGCGTTTCGACCTTGGACAATTCAAAGGTCAGCGCGTCTGCGATGTGGGTCTGCTCGATGGGCGTCTGGCTGATGTAGAACTGACGCGCCTGACTGTAGTGATCGGCAAAGCTTTCGGACCGGATCCGACGCTTTGCACCCTCGATCGGTTCGGGATGGCTGTTGAATCCCACGGCGGGATCGGCGCGCGGGCCGCCCTTGGCCCAGCCGTTCGGTTCGTAATTGGCGCGACCGACCGGGTTGCGCATCGCCATATGGCCATCCTGCTGGAAATGCTGAAACGGGCAGCGCGGGGCATTGATCGGGATATGGGTAAAGTTCGGCCCGCCCAATCTTTTGATCTGGGTGTCGAGGTAGGAAAAGTTGCGGCCCTGCAACAGGGGGTCGTTGGTGAAATCAATCCCGGGCACGATGTTGGTCGTGCAAAACGCGACCTGTTCCGTTTCCGCGAAGAAATTATCCACCACGCGGTTCAACACCAGCCGGCCCACGATGCGGATCGGGCATTCCTCTTCCGGGATCAGTTTGGTCGAGTCGAGCACGTCAAAGGCGAAGGCATCGGCAAAGGCATCGTCGAACACCTGCAGGCCCAGTTCCCATTCGGGAAAGTCCCCTGCCTGAATGGCGTCCCACATATCGCGGCGGTGAAAATCAGAGTCGGCTCCGTTGATCTTGACCGCCTCGTCCCACAGCACGGATTGCAGGCCGAGTTTGGGTTTCCAGTGGAATTTCACAAATTTGCTTTGGCCTGCGGCGTTGATCATTCGGAAGGTGTGGATGCCGAACCCTTCCATAAAGCGGAATGATCGCGGGATCGTCCGGTCGGACATCTGCCACATGATCATGTGCATGGATTCGGGCATCAGCGAGATGAAGTCCCAGAAGTTATCATGGGCGGATGCGGCCTGCGGGAAGCCACGGTCGGGTGCTTCCTTGACCGCGTGGACCAGATCGGGGAACTTTATGGCGTCCTGGATAAAGAAAACCGGGATGTTGTTGCCGACAATGTCCCAGTTGCCCTTCTGGGTGTACAATTTCACCGCAAATCCGCGCACGTCGCGCGCAAGGTCGGCCGAACCCTTGTTGCCCGCAACGGTGGAAAAGCGCACGAAGGCGGGGGTGATTGTGCCCTTGTTCTGGAACGGATCGGCCATTGTCAGGTCGGACAGGTCTTCGGTCGCCTCGAAATAACCATGTGCGCCGTAGCCACGGGCGTGCACGACGCGTTCCGGGATGCGTTCGTGGTCAAAGTGAAAGATTTTCTCCCGCATGTGGAAATCTTCCAGAAGGGTCGGGCCACGCGCCCCGGCCTTCAGCGAATTCTGGTTGTCTGCCACGGGCATGCCCTGCGCGGTGGTCAGCGCTGGATCGTCCTGGGTCCGGACCTGGTGATGTTCACCGCCCGTACCGGGGTTTGATTTGCGGTCAATGGTGGCTTGGCCGGTCTGACTATCGGCAGTCGGGGTGTAAAGAGGCTGATCGTCGGGCATTGCAGGAATCCTTGGATGAAATCAGGAAAAGGCGGCGACAGGTTCGGCAGCCAGCAGTTGCTGCCATGCGTTGAGGACATTGCGCAGTCGGAAGGCGGAGTTGGCGCGCACCTGCGGTCTTTGGCTGCGCCAATCATGGATTCGATCAGCGATCTGATTGGCATCACGGCCATCGATGCACTGAGAGGGGTCAGACGCGACCTCGTCATTCGCCCCAAGACTGTGGTGCACCAGCGCCGGGGTGCCGACGGCATTGGCCTCGGCAATGACAAGACCAAAGGTTTCGGCGAACCGTTGTTGAGGATAAAACAGGCAAAGTGCAGCGCGCATCCGGGCAATGACCTGATCATGTGGCAGGCTGCCAAGGCGCGTGACGCCTGCGGGCAGGTCGCCGACAGGCCATGCCAGATAGCCCGGATCCGCAAGTTCCAGCCGCATGCCGGGGATCGATGTCCGCAGGGCGCTGAATGCGGGCAGACCCTGATCAAGCCCCTTGTGCGGCGCGCTGGTAAAGATCGGCAAGTCGGGGTCATGCCGGATCTCATTGGGGTGCAGGTCATCGCTGATCGGGTTGTACAGAACCTGCATTCGCACCGGCGCATTCAGCATGTTGGCCAAGGTTTTGAGCAAGCTATCCGACACGCAAAGCAGAGTGATGTTCGCAGATGCCAGATCGGCGGCCATCACCCGGTTGTGCCGCCCCGGTACGACGTGTTGCCAGACACAAACCCGCGCGCCAGGATTTCGTTTGGCGACGGTCAGGGCAACTTTCCAGGAATTGATGACGATTGTCAGATCATCTGAACGTGCCGTCAGATCGATGGAGACGAAAGCCACACCACGTTCCCGCTTCGGGATGTTCCGCGCGGCCTGTTCAACCGTAATTGCCAGATGAGGGGCAAGCCCCGACACAACCCGCAGCACGGTCGCCTCGACGCCGCCTAAACCGGCAAGATCCGCCACGGCGGCATATGCGAGCGGGGCGCAGGGGTCGATAAGACGTAGCGCGGCCGCCATCACACGGCCTGCGCAAGTTCAGGTTGGAACAATGGCGCGATGACCGCGCGGGTAGCTTCGGTCATCAGCGCACGGGACAGGACAATCAGATCGGGGCGCGACACATAGGCAACTGCCAGCCCCGGCAAATTGATCTTTTCAGGCACCACTTCCCGTGTCGCCAGCCAATGGTCCACCTTACCCCAAACCATCTTGCGGTCTGCGGCGCGGTGGGCGCGGTTGTAATCCGTGGCGGTCGATTGCGTCAGGCTGTCGGGCGTCTCGATCTTGGTCATCAGGACGTCTTCAATGACCCAGACCACCTCGCCGCCCAGGATCAAACGGTTCCGAAACTCGCGATCTTCTTCGATGCAATCGGCAAAACCACCAAGCCGGGCAAAAACCTCGGGGTGAAAGAGCCCCGAGTTCACATGCATCCGTTCGCCAGGGACATAGGTTCCCAATTGCAGATTGGGAAATATGTCGTCCACCAAAGAAATCGGCCGCCGGATGGTGGCTTGACGTCCGTCCGGCAAGACCAGATCGTGATGGCTGAACACCGCGCCAACCCGCAACGTCTGGCCGGGTTCATGACCGGCGAGTGTCCGGTTGAGGCAGGGGTCCGCCCCGATCCCGCTGGCCCATAAAATACGTGACTGTCGCAGAACCTTGTCGCGGGCGGGAATATCGTCGCTGTCATGGAAAGTTACGGCACGTTCGCCTGCCAAAAGGATGCCGACATTTTTCGCTGTGGCGGTCCCTTGATTGCTGGCCAATTTGACGCTGCAAAATCTTGGGTGATCGTTGTATCTTGTCAGGATGGCCTGCGTCTGGTCGGTCGAGCCATCATCCACGACCATCACCACTACGTCAGGATGGGTTTGCGACAATGCGGCATCGACCGCCTGCACAATCAGATGCGCGCGATTGAATGTGGGAATGACGATCGCGGCAGGCATATCCATAATTCAATGCTCCCAGTCATCCGGCGGGCCGTGTTTTTCTGGAAAATCAACGCAACCTTTAAGCTTTTGGTTCCCAATGAAACCACACGCTCTGCCGACATTCGCCGTCGCCATCGCTACCCCTGTCTCACCTCGCCCGTGGGGAACGTCGAAGGTCTTGCTGCACCAGCAACTATGGCAGAACAGGGTTGTCGTGTTCCGCCCGCCAGACGGAACTTCGCCTGACCCGCTGATGGATTTGCAGTGTCACGAAACCCGCGAATTGATCGCGCAGGCTGTGCCGCCCGAGCCGTCGCGTTCGCCCGATTGGTTGCTCACGGGCGTCAAGCCGACCTACGGTCGGCACCGCCGAGATCGTCCGCGTCGCCTGAACTCAATGGTGGAAGGGGTGGTCATGCCTCAAAGCGTCATTTTGCAACAACGCCCACCAAAGAGCTCAAGCGCTCGGCGCGCGTCTGCCGGGGTCTTGTTGCCCAGCGAGAAATGCGGCCAGACGTTGTTGTCATCGTAGCGCCAGAGGGCCAGCGTCCGGCGGGCGTCTGCCAGGCTGTCAAAGATCTCCTCGTTCAGACATTCGTGCCGCAGACTGCCCTTGAATGACTCGATGTAGTTGTTCTGCTGCGGCTTGCCGGGGTCGATGCAGTGCCACTCGACCATATTGTCGTTCGCCCAGTTGAGGATGGCCTTGCTGGTGAACTCGGTGCGGTTGTCGGAGACACGGCAGGCGGGTTTCCCATAGATCCGGACCAGGGCATCCAACTCTCGCGCAACGCGCGCACCCGAGATGCCGGTGTCGGCAATCAGGCCAGGGTTTTCGCGGCAGCAATCGTCATTGACCGTCAAGATGCGGAACTTGCGGCAGGCCCCGTACACTCGTTGATCATCCCGATTATCTGCGCCTCGGCAAAACGGCTTTTCCTCTTTCGTCCGCTCCTTCACGGTTGGGCGGACCCTACATCAGATTGAGGAACTTTAGGGGGGCAGGTCAGTTGCGGGCAGCGTCTTCCCTGCCCTTAGCAAGAGATGCTTTTCACTCTCCTTGAAACTATGATAGCTGAATTGTCTGGTCGCTGATAAATGGTCGATAGTCATGAACCAATCTTCTATATTGCACAAAATAAACCAAATATTTTAAGATGTTATGGACAGAGATGATATCGTCATCTCGACTGAAATGACGGCGGATGATGTGGAAGATTGGGACAGCTTGGCCCATGTCCGCCTGATCGTGGCAATTGAGCAGGCGTTTGGCATCAAGTTCGCCAATGCCGAAGTTGATGGGTTTAAACGCGTCGGCGACCTCATAGATGCCGTTCAAAAGCGAAGCGTCTGACATTTGACCTTTTCGATACAACAGCTTGACTGGCTCGAAAGGCCCCCCGCAGACCTCCGGGTCCGCTTGAAGCACCTTGCTGCGGGTGACGAACCGGTCACATCGCAGGCGATGATGGCTCTGGCCAAAACGGCGCTGAACATCGACCAGTTGGGCCAGCAGGGCAATCGCATTTGACCTACGCGCCGCTTAACTGGTTGAGAAGACTGAGAAGAAACGCGTCGCTCCAGCCCGCCCGCTTGAGTTTGATCGAGAGCGACCCCTTGGATGTGTCTCTGCGTGCGAGGTCGAGGGCGCGGCGGCGCAGGATGGCGATGTTGGCGGGGCCGTTATCCTTGCGGTTGCGCGCGGCATCTTCGCGGAACGAGACGTCAAGCTGCCAGTGCAGGGCGTTCTCGATCTCCCAATGGGCGCGGACGGTGGCCATGAAGACGTCGGGTGCAGGCGTCCAT
>JBBQGU010000122.1:0-10306 GCA_038323315.1 Rhodobacterales bacterium
CGCAGCGGCCAGCCTCGAAATAGTCGCAGCGCGGGCCAAAGTTGCAGCCGTTGGGCCGTTCATGGGGCAGGGGGAAGTTACCCGGGATCGAGACAAGGGGCGAGGTGTTCTTGTCAGCGCCCGGCAGCGGGATCGAGCGGAACAGGGCCTGGGTATAGGGGTGGCGCATCTTGTCGAAGACCTGCGCCACGTTGCCGGTCTCGATCGCCTCGCCGGAATACATGACGCACAAGCGGTCGCAGACGTCGAGGATCAGGCCCAGGTTGTGGCTGATGAACAGCATCGAGGTGCCGTATTTCTCGCCCAGGGCTTTGACGAGGTCGACGATGCCTGCTTCTACGGTCACGTCAAGCGCCGTGGTGGGTTCGTCGAGGATCAGGAGCGCGGGTTTGGACATCAGCGCCATGGCGATGACGATGCGCTGCTGCTGGCCGCCGGACAGTTGGTGCGGATAGGCTTGCAGGATGCGGTCGGGGTCGGGCAGGCGGACGTCGGCGACGATCTGGCGGGCAAGCTTCCAGGCCGCGTCGCGGCCCATGTTCTGGTGGATCATCGGGACTTCGGCAAGCTGGGCGCCGATCTTCATGGCGGGGTTCAGGGAGGCCATGGGTTCCTGGTAGATCATGGCGATTTCGGAGCCGCGGATGTGGCGCAGCTCATCCTCGGTCATATGGGTGAGGTCGCGGCCCTTGAACTTGATGGTGCCTGCGACGATCTTGCCGTTCTTGCCGAGGTCGCGCATGACGGCCAGCGCCACGGTGGATTTGCCGCAACCGGATTCGCCGACCAGCCCCATCGCCTCGCCCGCCATGACGGTGCAGGAAAAGTCCATCACGGCGGGGATCTCGCGCATGCGGGTGAAGAAGGAGATCGAGAGGTGGTCGATTTCGAGGATGGGTTTGGAGGGGTCCCAGGTGGTGTCGGTCATTGCAGCCTCGCTTGGGTGGTGAGGTCCGGGGGCCAGCCCCCGGAACCCCCGGGATATTTATGTCAAAATGAAAGGCAAGGGGCGCAGGGTCAGTCTTTGAGGCTTTCTTCGCGCAAGCCGTCGGCCAGGAGGTTGAGCCCGAGGACGAGGCTCATCAGGGCCACGGCGGGGACGATGGCGGGGTGGGGGACGATGGAGAGGAGCTTGCGGCCGGCGTTGATGGTCGAGCCCCAGTCGGGGCTTTCAGGGGTGACGCCGAGGCCGAAGAAGCCGAGCGTGCCAAGGAGGATCGTGGTGTAGCCGATGCGCAGGCAGTAGTCGACGATCAGGGGGCCGCGGGCGTTGGGAAGGATTTCCCACAGCATGATGTACCACGCCCCCTCGCCCCGTGTCTGGCCTGCGGCGACGTAATCGCGGGCCTTGAGGTCGAGGACGATGCCGCGGACGATGCGGAACACGGTGGGGGCGTTGACGAACACCACGGAGACGAAGACGTTGAGGAGGTTCGGCTCCATCCCCCAGATGCCCAGCGGGTCCATGTTGAAGGCGAGGCCGGAATAGGCCCAGAGGCCGAGGACAAGGGTCAGTCCGACATAGAGGTTACGTTTGCGCGGGGAGGTGAAGTAGCGGGCGTTGAACAGGACCGAGAAGAAGATGATCGGGAACAGGAAGAGGACGGCGGCGAGGTAGATCGGGATGCCGGTGTCGCGGATCTCGGGCGTGACCAGCAGGTAGAACAGCAGGATGACCGGGAAAGCGAGGACGAGGTTGGCGAGGAAGGACAGTCCGGTGTCCAGTTTGCCGCCGAAGTAACCGGCGGGCAGGCCGAGGGTCACGCCGACGATGAAGGCGAAGGTGGTGGCGGCGGGGGCAATGATCAGGACCTGGCGCGCCCCCATCACCATGCGGGAGAATACGTCGCGCGACAGGTGGTCGCCGCCCAGCAGGTACCACGCATACTGCCCCGGTTTGGGGTCGAGGATCGGTGTGCCGGGCAGAGGGTTCTTGACCGAGCCCAGTTGGCCCAGCGGGTCTTGGGTCATGATCATGCCCGCGAAGAAAGCGGTGTAGACCCAGAACATCACCAGCGCGAAACCGACCATGCCGACCGGACTGTCGAACAGTTTGCCGTAAAGACCCAGATGGCGTTTGAAGCTGATGGACAGCACGAAGGTGACGACCAGGGCGATCCAGACCGGCCAGAACTGCTGGGCCATCAAGAGAAGGATTGCGCCCCAGGAGAGAGTATCGGTCATTCACGCCATCCTGATGCGGGGGTTGAGGAAGACATAGCCGATGTCGGACATCAACTGCGTCACCAGAACCACGAAAACTGCCACGACCGAACAGCCGAGCAGCAATTCGATGTCATTGTTGCCGGCGGCCCAGACCAGGGTCCAGCCGAAGCCTTTGTAATTGAACAGAGTTTCCACGATCACCACGCCGTTCAGGAGCCAGGGGAATTGCAGCATGATCACCGTGAAGGGGGCGATCAGCGCATTGCGGAGCGCGTGGCGGAGAACGACCTGGCGGAAGGAGGCGCCTTTCAGGCGGGCGGTGCGGATGTATTGCTGGGTCATCACCTCGGTCATGCTGGCGCGGGTCATGCGGGCGATGTAGCCGATGCCGTAAAGCGCGATGGTCATCACGGGCAGGGTAAAGTTCCAGAAGGTTATGTTGTCCATCGCAGAAGTCGCGGTGCCGAGGAACAGTGTCCTGCCGTCGATCCAGCCCCATGAGGCCAAGAGTGGCGACAGGCCGGTTGCGGGCGAGGCGAGCAGGGCCACCAGAATGACGCCCGACACATATTCGGGCGTGGCGGTCGAGGCGATGGCGACGGTGGACAGCACGCGGTCGGTGCGGCTGCCCTCACGCATGCCGGCCCAGACGCCCAACAGCAGCGAGGTCGGCACCATGACCAGCATTACCCCCAGCATCAGCCAGCCGGTGGCGCCGATGGCGCGGCCCACCACCTCGAGCACCGGTTTCTTGAAGCTGGTGGAATAGCCCCAGTTGCCCTGCAGGATGCCGCATCGGGTTGGGGCGGTTTCGACGGTCAGATCGCCACGGATGCAGCGTCCATGGGTCTTGCCCTTTTCATCGGTAAAGGTCCAGCCGGGGGTGACGCCCAGCCATTCGCTGTAGCGGTACAGCGACGAGCCGCCATGACCGTTTTTGATGATCCACGAGTCGACGGCGTCATCGGTCATGCGGACCGAACCTTCGGATCGGGCCAGCTTTTCAAGATTGGGCTGCAGGTTGGTCAGGAAGAACACGACGAATGTCAGGACAAGTGCCGTCAATGCCATGACACTCAGCCGCCTTGCGACGAATTTCAGCATTCAGTTCTCCCCCGTGTCACGCAGGTTTGTGGCGTGTTGATTTTTGGGCCGGTCTTTGACCGTGCCGGATTTGCGGCCACGCAAAAGGCCGGAAGGGCCGGGCGCGTCATGCGCCCGGCCCTTTGGATCAGGCCAGCGACCACTTGTAATGGTGATGCTCCATCGACGGGTGCATTTCGGCGCCCACGACATTGGCCCTGGCGTGGCGGAACAGCGAGCGCCAGTAGGGCTGGATGATATAGCCTTCGTCTTGCAGGATCTTTTCCAGCACGGCGGCGACTTCACGGCGCTTGTCGGCATCGGCCAGCGACAAGGCCTTGACCATGGCGTCGTCGAAGTCCTTGTTCGCCATGCCGCTTTCGTTCCACGAGCCGGTCGAGGTATAGGCCAGCGACATGTTCTGCACGGCCAGCGGGCGCTGGTTCCAGGTGGTGGAGGAGAAGGGATACTTCTGCCAGTCATTCCAGAAGGTTGACCCCGGCATCACGGTCCGCTTGACGTTCACACCGGCATCGCGCAACTGCGCGGCAATCGCGTCCGAGGTGTCAAGTTCAAATCCGCCATCCAGCGAGATGAACTCGAACTCGGCATCGGCCAGGTTGTACTTGGCCAGCACATCCTTGACGCCGGCCTTGTCAAAGGTCTGGGCGGGCAGTTTGGCATATTCGGGGTGAACCGGGCAGGCATGGTGGTTTTCGGCGGTGGTGCCCAGACCCTTGTAGCCCAGATCCAGAACGACCTGTGGATCGATGGCACGCTGCAGGGCCGAACGCACCTCTTTTTCCTTGTACAGGTCCGAGGTGGCCGAGTTGAAGCGGGCCACGATGGTCGAAGCGGTAATCACCTCATACTTGGTCCAGCCGAGTGAATCCAACTGGTCGATGAATTCGCCCGTTGACTCGTAGTTCATGTCGATCTCGTCCGAGTTGGCGAGGCTGACCATGGCCGACGGATCGGTGCCGAAATCGACATACTGGATTTCATCGAGCGGTGCTGTGCCACCCCACCAGGTGTGGTTCGGCGCACGGACCAGGGTCATCTTCTGACCAACCATGATGTCGCCCGGAACATAAGGCCCGGTGCCGATCGGCTTGGCCACCGGATCATCGCCATCGCCAAAGCTGGCATGGACGACCGCAGCCGGATAGTCCGACATGTTGGGCACAAGCGCGATGTCGGATTGCGACATCTTCAACTGCACCGTCATGTCGTCAACCTTGACGACCGACCCTTCGCGCAACATCTTGGTTTCCGGATCGACCAGACCGAGGAAGCGCGAGGCCATGGCGTTGCCTTCGACCGTGCCATCGGTCCAGCGTTTGAAGTTGTTCACCACGTCATCGGCGGTAAAGGCGTCGCCATTGTTCCATTTGACGCCCGGACGCACCTTGAGCGTGTATTCGGACGCGTCGTCGTTGGCTTCCCAGCTTTCCAGCAGGCGGCCCTCAAAGCTGCCATCGGGGTTGTACTGGACCAGATATTCCAGCCAGCCGCGATAGACGTTGGCAATCTGCGGCCAGTCGGCCAGGCGCGGATCCTTGATCGCCTTGGTTTCCATGCCGACACGCAGCGTACCGCCGGTTTTGGCTTGCGCCTGGGCTGCCGGGGCGGCCATGCCCAGAAGGGCATAGGCGGCGGTCGCCGTCAGGCCCAGGGCGGTGGTGCGGGTCAGAAATTCGCGGCGGTCCATGGCGCCCGCACGCAAGTCTGCGAGGTGCATTTCGGCGGCTGGATGCAGCGCCTTGGTGGTGTTCATATAAGTCATCGTTATCTCCATGTCAGGCCAAGCCCATTCATTCGGCGCAATTGTGCGTCGTGGGTGCGGTTTGCTGCGCCTAAGTTTTTGACCCGTGCCACCCCACGATGGGCTTGGGTCAAGGTCGTATGGTTCGGGCAGCAACCTCACCGCAGCATTCGGCACCTTTTCGCCGCTTGCGTCAACGCTTGGATTCGCCGCTGCGCATAACTTTTGCGACATGGGTGGGGGTTGAGGTCAAAATCTTGGCGTGCGGGGGCGGGTCCGCTGAAAGGCCGTGATTTCCGCTAAGACGGAAACGCGCTGTCAACCGCTGCTGCGAATCGCTCGACAGTGATGCGAATCACAGGGCGCGGCGGAACGCGGTGGGCGACGTCCCGGTCCGATGCTGAAACGCCCGGGTGAAATAGGCGGGCGAGGTGAAACCAAGGGCGGAGCTGATCTGGTTGACCGGTTCGCCGGTTTCGCTGAGCAGTCGGCGCGCCTCGAAGATCCGGCGGTCTTGCAGCAATTCGATGGCCGAACGACCACAGCTTTGGCGGCAGCACCGCGTCAAATGGGTGGCGGTGACTCCCAGCAGGGCTGCGATTTCACGGACGCCCGCGCCAGTGCGGAACTGCGCCTCCATCAGCGCTGTATAGCGCGCCACCAGCCGCCGGGCGGCATCAGGGCGCGGCGCATCGGCTTGGGACTTGATCGCCTGCCGCTCCAGCCAGACACCCAGCAGGCCCAGGTGATGCCCGGCTGCGCGGTCATGGGCTGCGACCGAACTGTCCAACTCGCGCTGGATCGCGTCAAGCGTCAGGTTCAGTTCCTGCTGGGCATGCACCTCTCGGATGCGCAGATGCAGCGGCTGGTCGGGCAGGGTCACCGGACAGTCCTTGCCGAAAAAGACGGCGGTACCAAAGACTTGCGGCCCGACCTCAAAGCCGTGCATGACGCCCGCCGGGATGAAGATGCCATTGTGGGCGGTATAGCCACGGGTCACACCCGCCAGGGTGATCCGGCCCTGACCCTTGGTGAACCACAAAAAGCACGGCTCGGACAGCGACCGCATCGCTTCGACCCGCCATCGGCCGCCGGCGGCCATTCTGGGAATGGCGACAAGCCGAAACGGCGAGGGTGCGGTGAGCGTGGTCATGGTCCGGCCCGTGCTGATCTGAAATCCCAGTTAGCCCGCAGGTCCCGCGCATCCCAAGCGATTTTTGCAAACCTGGCCAAATTTCCTGGGGATAGATCGCGACCTGTGGCAAACGGGTTTACCCAAGCGGCACCTCCGCCCAGTCTTTCATCCGCGACCTGAACCATGTGCGCTGGCGTTTGGCATATTGCCGCGTGGCCAGACCGGCGGCCTGTTCCGCCTGCGCCAGAGTCATCCGCCCCAGCAGATGCTCGCGCAGTTCCGCAGCGCCGATCGCCCGGGCCGAAGGGCGCACAGGGTCCCAGAACGCCATTTCGGCCGCAACTTCGGACAGGGCGCCACCCTCCAACATGGCGGAAAACCGGCGGGCGATCCGGGCGTCCAGCCATGGCACGTCTGGCCGCAGCACCAAGGCCTCGGCGTCCCCACGCGCCAGCAAAGGCGGTGCCGCCGCCCCCTGCCATGCCGCCAGACCCCGGCCCGTGGCGCGCAACACCTCCCATGCGCGCTGAACCCTTGCGGGATTGGCCAGATCGATCCGCGCAGCCGTCGCCGCATCCAACCCGGCCCGCATCGCCTCCAGATCGCCCAACCGCAGCACATCCGCCTCGACCCGCACCGCGGCCGGTATCTCCGGCACCAGCGCCAAACCCTCGGTCAACCCGCTGAAATACAAGCCAGTCCCGCCGACGATCACCACAGGGCGGTCCAGCAGAACCGCCACCTCGCGCAACCAATGCCCCACCGAATAGCCCTGATCCCGCCCGACATGCCCATACAAGGCATGCGGCACCAGCGCCGCCTCGGCCACCGAGGGCCGCGCCGTCAGCACCCGCCAGCAGCCATAGACCTGCAAGGCATCGGCATTCACAACCAACCGGCCATCCCGCGCCGCAATCTCGGCAGCCAGCGCCGATTTCCCCGATGCCGTAGGCCCTGCAATCAACACCGGACGCTCGCGCGACACCTTGCCCAGATCCATCAGTTTCACTTTGACCCAAATATCCCGGGGTCTGGGGCAGCGCCCCAGTTGCCCTGCCTCGTGCGGCCAACAACAGGTTGAACCTGCCGCTGTTTTGCGACATTTTGCGGCCAAAGCCAATCCAGACTGCCCCAAGCACATAGGTGACCCCATGTCCGACACCGACCACAAGATCACCTATACCCGCGTCATGCTGAAAATCTCGGGCGAGGCGTTGATGGGCGATCAGGGCTTCGGTCTGCACCCGCCCACCGTCCAGCGCATCGCGTCCGAGGTGAAATCGGTGCATGATCTGGGCGTGGAAATCTGCATGGTCATCGGGGGCGGCAACATTTTCCGCGGTCTGCAGGGGTCTGCGCAAGGCATGGAGCGGACAACTGCCGATTATATGGGCATGCTGGCTACAGTGATGAACGCGCTCGCCATGCAATCGGCACTGGAAGAAATCGGTGTCTTTACCCGCGTCATCTCGGCCATCCCGATGGATCAGGTCTGCGAGCCCTATATCCGCCGCCGCGCCGTCCGGCATCTGGAAAAGAAGCGCGTCTGCATCTTTGCGGCAGGCACCGGCAACCCGTATTTCACCACCGACACGGCAGCCACACTGCGCGCAAATGAAATGGCCTGTCAGGCGATTTTCAAAGGCACCAAGGTCGACGGCGTCTATGACAAGGACCCCAAGAAATTTCCCGATGCCAAGCGCTATGATCTGGTGACCTATGACGAGGTCTTGCAAAAGCACCTCGGCGTCATGGATGCCTCGGCCATTGCCCTTGCCCGCGACAACGATCTGCCGATCATCGTGTTCAGCCTGGACGAACCCGGCGGGTTCAAAGGCATCCTGTCGGGCATGGGCACCTATACCCGCGTCCATGGCTGAGTATGGTGATGGCGAGATTCTGACGCGGCGCCCGCTGCAGATCAAAGATTTGGCCTTGGTCAAAGCCTGCACACCTGGACAGACCGCAACGCCAATGCCCACACTCGCCGCCCAACCGGTAAACTTCGTTGTCAGCAGAGGTTGCGCCCTGTTTGAACCTGACCGCCTGCACCTGACAGCCCGCGCTTTGGCGGACAACCCGCACCGCATATTTCTCCCCCTGTACGCCCGGCGCCGCTTGCTGATATAGTCCTGACAGCCGCGAATGCGGGGCGCGACGATGAGGAAAGCATGGCCCAGGACGACCTAGAGATTGACACCGACGCGATCCAGCGCCGCATGGATGGTGCGATGAACGCCTTGCGCACGGAATTTGCCAGTTTGCGAACCGGCCGCGCCTCGGCCTCGATCGTCGAGCCGATCATGGTGGATGCGTATGGCCAGATGACGCCGATCAACCAGTTGGGCACCGTCAACGTGCCCGAACCGCGCATGGTGGTGATCAACGTCTGGGACAAGGCCATGATTTCCAAGGTGGAAAAGGCGATCCGCGAAAGCGGCATCGGCATCAACCCGATCAGCGACGGCCCGTTGATCCGTCTGCCGATCCCGGAACTGAACGAGGAACGCCGCCGCCAACTGACCAAGGTGGCCGCGACCTATGCCGAAAACGCCAAGGTCGCCATTCGCAACGTCCGCCGCGACGGCATGGACCAGATCAAAAAGGCCAAATCTGCCGGCATGGGCGAGGATGACCAAAAGATGTGGTCCGAAGAGGTGCAGGAAATGACCGACAAGGCCATTCTGGGCGTCGACCGCGCCCTGGAATCCAAACAGCACGAGATCATGCAGGTATAGGACGATCAGTCCGGTCCGGACGACCGCAGGATACGCCGGATTTTCTGCGAAAATCCATAAGTTGCCGGGGATTTTCGCAGAAAATCCGTACGAACCCGGAAACCGGGCAGAAAAGAGGGCAGGCTTGACAGCGATTGACCAATCAAAACCGGCCCTGCCGCGCACCTCGGGGGCAGAGCATGTCGCGATCATCATGGATGGCAATGGCCGATGGGCCACGCAAAAAGGCTGGCCCCGGCTGGTTGGCCACCGAAAGGGCGCCGAGCGGGTCAAGGAGATCGTCCGATGCGCCCCCGATCTGGGCATCCGCTGGCTGACCATCTATGCCTTTTCGACCGAGAACTGGAAACGCTCGACCGAAGAGGTTTTGGGCCTGATGTCGATCTTTGCCCGATACATCGAGCGCGAGGCGGATCGTTTGTCTGCCGAATCCGTTCGGATGCGCTTTATTGGCGACCGGACCAAGCTGGACCCCAAATTGCAGCGTTTGATGGAGGGGATCGAACAGCGCACCTCGGTCTATTCCCGGCTGAACCTGACCGTCGCAATCAACTACGGCGGCCGGGATGAGTTGACCCGTGCCATCCGCGCCCTGACCGTCGATGTGATCGAGGGGCGGTTGACGCCGGATCAGGTGACTGACCGTATGATCTCCAGCCGGCTGGATACCGCCGGTCTGCCGGACCCTGATCTGGTCATTCGCACATCGGGCGAAACCCGGACCTCGAACTTTCTGCCCTGGCAGACGGCCTATGCGGAATATGAGTTTACCGGCACCCTGTGGCCCGACTTTACCCCCGCCGAACTGGCCGCCATCGTGGCGCGCTATGGGAACCGCGAGCGGCGTTTTGGTGCGGCGGCCGTATGACCAGTGCCGCGCGATGGGCCGATCTGAAGGTCAGGGTGGTGTCGGCGGCGGTGCTGGTCGTGCTGGGATTTGTCGAGATCTGGCTTGGCGGGACGTGGTTTCGCGCTGCTGTGGCGGTGATCTTTGCGACGATGATCTGGGAACTGGCCGGGTTGACCAACCCACAGCGACCTGAACGGGCGCAGGCGGCAGTGCGGCTGGGTCTGGCCGGTCTGGCGGCGCTGTGCCTGTGGTTTTTTTCGGATCTGGGCTGGCTGGGCTGGGTTTTGCTGCTGCTGCCGGCGCTTGGCCTTGTGGCGATACCCCGGCGCGATGCCGGCGTTGTGGCAGGATATGGTCTGGCTTTGATGTTGGCGGGGGCTGGTTTCATTGATTTGCGCGATCAGGGGGCATGGGTATTCTTGTGGCTTGTGGCGGTGGTCGTCGCCTCGGACACGATGGGGTATTTCGTCGGGCGTCTGATCGGCGGGCCAAAGTTCTGGCCGCAGATCAGCCCCAAGAAAACCTGGTCGGGCACCGTTGCGGGCTGGTTGGGGGCGGGCCTCGTGGGC
>JBBQGU010000123.1:0-10293 GCA_038323315.1 Rhodobacterales bacterium
GCCATCGTCATCCGTCTGGGCCTGTACCGCCGCCTGTCCGGCCTTGGCACCAAGGTCGAGCTGGAGGGGTTTGCCGCCGAGTTGATCGACCGGTTCGGGCCGCTGCCCAAGGAGGTGAACACCCTGCTGGTGATCGTCCGCATCAAGGCGTTGTGCAAGAAAGCCGGGATTTCGCGGCTGGATGTCGGGCCAAAGGGGGCCACTGTGCAGTTTCATAACGACAAGTTTGCCAACCCTGCGGGGCTGGTGGAATTCGTCAAGGCCCAAGGGGCCGCCGCAAGGATCGCGGGCAACAAGATCGTGCTGGTGGGTGAGATGAAGACCGAGGCGGACCGGATCAAGGGGGCGTTCAATGTCGCCCGTGATCTGGCGGAAAAGGTCGTCAAACCGGGGAAAGCGTGACATCAGAGCTGCGCGGGTATTGGTGCAACCGGCCCGCCTGGCCTATGCCAGCTGGCCGCAGACATCGTCAAAGGCCGTGCTAGCCGCGTGCGCGTAACCCCTCGATGGTCAACCGGCCACCGTTCGCGACCACGTCATGCGCGACCATCCCGAACAGAACCGCAGACAGAAAGATCGCGGCCCCCGGCGCGAAAAATCCGAGCGCCACGAGCGCCCCCAAAGGGAAATAGCCCGAAAGGCCCCAGCCAAGACCAAACAGCACGCCACCCACACCGGTTTTCCACGCAGGTTTGTCTGCAAGGTGTTCGGCCTCGCCACCCAGCAGCGGACCTGACAGACGTCGGGTGAGTGCAAAGACAAGGATCGCCACAACCAAAGCCGAAAGCAGCCCAAGCCCGAGCGTCATATCCCAAACCCCCGCGGGCCTGACGAAAGCCTGCAGGAACGCGGGCTGAAACAGCCCCGACAGGATCAGGCCGACCCCGCAGACAATGCCGCAAAACAGCGCCGCCAACCGGATCATGACACACCCCCGGTGACAAGAACCTGTCGCAAGACCATGGCGATGCCCGCGCCTGCCATGATCGCCAATATCGGCCCGATGGCCCGCCTTGATTGCCGGGCCAAGCCGCTGATCGCACCCAGCACACTGCTGTCTCCTAGACGCGCACCAAATCCCACAAGCACGCCACCGACGATTAGCCATGGCCATCCCGGTTCGAGGGGCACCTGTCGGGCAAATCCAAAAGCGATCAGCAAGGCGGGCGAAATCACAAGGCCCGCCAGAAAGGCGATGCTGGTTGCCGCCAAACCCTCACGTCCGCCCAACAGGCTGCCGATCATACCGGATGCCGACATGATCCGTCCTGTCAGGATCAGCAAAGTCGCAAGTGCCAGCCCGATCAGCGCGCCACCAAAAACCACATTGCCCAGTGTTCCGACCATCATTTTCCATCTTGTCGCTTGGGAACCTTGCTTGCAGCTTTACGTAAAGCGTTTTCAATTACAAGCGAAGCATTGCACCGGAACCGCGACGTGCAGGACCGTGGCGGGGCTGGGTCTGACCTACCGGTTCGGCTGACGGCTGGAGGTGGATTTGGGGGCCAGTTGGATCAGGCCGAGCGACATGACCGAAAACACCCCCACGCCGATCAGCAGCGGGATTTGCGTGCCGTTGAAGGCCAGACCGACCGGCACGGCGATCAAGACCGCACCAATGGTCGACAATGCGGCGATGAATGAGGCGGCAAAGCCCGCGATATGGCCCAGATCCTCCATTGCGAGGGCGTTCAGATTGCCCAAGGACAGACCCATCATGGCAAAGATACCGATGGACCACAGGATATGGGCCGGAAAGATCAGAGCCTGCGGCAGCAATCCGGTGACAATCAGCGCCAGGATGGCAAGGGTCATGGTGACTTGGACGACATAAGTGGCCACCAGCACCCTGCGCATGCCGAACTGCACCACGGTGCGGCTGTTGATGAAACTGCCGCTGATCGAACAGAGCGCGATGAAGGCGAACCACAGGGGGAACGCCGCCGCGCTGTCGAACCGCTGATCAAAGATGCCTTGCTGCGAGGACAGGGTCGCCAGCAGGCAGCCTTGGGTCAGCGCCTGACAGGCGATCGAGATCAGCGCGGTGCGGTTGTGCAACAATTCGCGGCCCGATTGCAACAGCAGGCCGGGTTTCAGGGGGCGGCGTTGGTCGGGTGGCAAAGTCTCGGGTTGGCGCAGCGCGACCCAGCATTGAACCGCAATCGCAAAGACGATGAAGACGACAAAGATCAGCCGCCACGACCCGAATTGCAGCACGGCTTGGCCCATCAGCGGGGCGGCGGCGGGGACGATGGCAAAGATCATCATGACAAAGGACACGATCCGGGCCATGTCGCGGCCCCGGTACATGTCGCGGATCATCGCCATCCCGACAGCGCGCGGCCCGCACGCACCGACACCTTGCAAAAAACGGGCGAACAGCAGCATCTCGAGCGAATGTGCAAGGGTGCACAGGACGGCACCGACCAGATAGATGCCCGCACAGACCAGCAAGGTGATCTTGCGACCGACCGCATCCGACACCGGCCCGGCAATCAGTGTTCCGCAGCCAAGCCCCGCAAAGAACAGCGAGATCACCAGTTGGGCGTTGTTGACATTGCCGGGGCTAAGCTCGGCCGCGATGGCGGGCAAAGCTGGCAGCATGGCGTCGATCGACAAGGCGGTGGTGGCGAACAGCATGGCCATCATGGCCACAAACTCGCGCTGCGACGGGCGCGTTGCGTCTTGCATGTGGCTTCCGGTTCTATCTGGGTTGGCTTGCCGTGATTTCCGCGATGGCCTTGCCCCACATGTCGGGGGGTTGGGCACCGGAAACCACGTAGGTATTGGCGATCAGAAAGGTGGGCACAGCGCTGACGCCACGCCCGCGGGCATGCGCCTCACGCGCGCGGATGGTGTCCAGATCGGCGTCAGAGGCCAGGAGGCGGGTCATCACGGCGCGGTCCATGCCGATGGCTGCGGCGATGTCGGCCAGGACACCGGGATTGCCGATATCGCGCCCCTCGACCCAGTAGGCGCGCATCAGGGCCGCGACGGCAAAGGCTTGCCGCCCCTCCAGCCCCGACCAATGGATCAGGCGGTGGGCGCTCATCGTGTTGGGGATGCGTTTGGGCGTGTCGGGGTCCATCTGGACGCCGTTTTGACGTGCGATATCGCGGAAGCGTTGGTGGATGGCGTGCAGTTGCTGTTCGGACCCGAAGCGTTGCAGCAGATAGCTGCGCTTGTCGACGCCCTCGGGCGGCATGTCGGGGTTCAGTTGGAACGGGTGCCATTCGAGGATGAAGGGGTGGTCTGGATGGGCCTGTAACGCGCGGTCCAGATTGGCCTTGCCCAGATAGCACCATGGGCAGACCGGATCGGAAAAAATGTCGAGGCTTGTCATGGCGGGTCCTGTGGTGGCGTGCAGGCGGTCGTGGCTTTGGCGGAAAAGGTGGCAAGAAGGGAGTATTTGGGTCGGAATGAAGGGGATCAGGGTTGGGTCAGGCGGGGTTCGGGGCGCAGCGCAAGCCAGATCAGTGCGCCGCCTGCGAGGACGAGGAAGGGCAGCATGGCCATGTTGACCGCCGTCCAGCCTGCCTGCACCGAGCCGCCCGAGCAGTTCATCAGACCGCCAGACGAGAAGGAGGCGAGGGTGACGCCGCCGAACACGAGGAAGTCGTTCAGGCCCTGCATCCGGCCACGCTCGGCCGGGGTGTGTGCATTGGTCAGCATGGTGGTGGCGCCGATGAAGCCGAAATTCCAGCCCAGACCCAGCAGGATCAGGGCGGCGAAGAAGTTTTCCAGATGCACGCCGGACATGGCGACAACGCCGGCACCGGCCAGGATGATCAGGCCGGTTGTCATGATCCGTTCAACCCCGAAGCGGGCGATCAGGGAGCCTGTGAAGAACGAGGGTACGAACATGGCCAGCACATGGGCGGTGACGACGTTGGCGGCGTCGGCGGTCTGGTAGCCGCAGCCGACGACGGCGAGCGGCGAGGAGGTCATCACCAGGTTCATCAGCGCGTAGCTGACCGTGGCAACGATCACGGCGACGGCGATGCGGGGGGTGCGGATCAACTGCATCCGGCTGCGGCCCTGCGATTGGCCGGGGGTGGGGGCGTCGGGTTTGGGGATGTCGAGGGCCGCGAACAGGAAGACGCCGACCAGGTTCAGGGCGATGGCGGTCAGGTAGGCGCCGAGGAAGGGCACGGCCATGGCCCCTGCGGTCAGCTTGACCAGTTCGGGCCCGAAGACCGCCGAGAACAGGCCGCCTGCCATCACCCAGGAGATGGCCTTGGGGCGAAACGCCTCGGACGCGGTATCGGCGGCGGCGAAGCGGTAAAAGCCCTGGGCCGACATGTAGATGCCGGACAGGAGCGAGCCGATCAGGAACATGAGGAACGAGCCTTGGGAAAGGCCGTAGGCTGCGGTGGCGGCCCCGGCAGCGCCGCCCATGGCACCCACGACAAAGCCTGCACGGCGGCCATAGCGGGCCATGAAGGCCGAGATCGGCGTGGCGGTCAGCATCGAGCCGATCACCATCATCGAGATCGGCAGGGTGGCAAGGCAGGCATTGGGGGCGAGCTGCTTGCCCGCAAGCCCCGCGATGATGAAGATCATCGGCAGTTGCGCGCCAAGAACGGCCTGGGCTGCGACAAGGACGAACACATTGCGGCGGGCGCGGCGGTCTGAGATGGTGTTCATGATGGTTCACCCGTAGGCAGGGATTTGGGCAGGTTCAAGAGCAAACCGTGGGGGTGGGTCGGAAACATGGTGGGGCGGATCATCGAGACGGCGGAATGTGTGGCCGAGGGGGCAGCCTGGCTGGCCGCGCGGGACGGGCGGTTTGCGGCGGCGCTGCTGCTGACCGGGCCTTTGCCGTTGCGACGACAGGCGGATGGGTTTGAGGCGCTGCTGGATGCGATTGTGGGCCAGCAGGTTTCGGTCGCGTCGGCGCGTTCGACATGGGCGCGGATGCAGGCGGCGGGGTTGACGGGGCGGGAGGCGATGGCGACGGCCTCGGATGACGATCTGCGGGCGGTGGGATTAAGCCGGCAGAAGGCGCGTTATGGCCGGGAACTGGCGCGGGCTGCCGTTGATTTCGAGGCGCTGCGGGGCCAGCCCGACGAGCAAGTTGTAGCGACGCTGATCGCCTTGCCGGGGATCGGGCGCTGGACGGCCGAGATTTATGCGCTGTTTGCCTTGGGCCGCGCCGATGTCTTTGCGCCGGGCGATCTGGCCCTGCAAGAGGCGGCACGGTGGTTGTTTGACCTGCCCGAACGGCCCAATGAGCGGGTTTTGCGCGCGATGGCAGTGCAGTGGAGCCCCTGGCGTGCGGTTGCGGTGCGGGCTTTGTGGGCCTATTATCAGGCGGTGAAAGCGCGCGAGGGGATAAGATGACGCGAATCCTGAAATTCGGGCGCAGGGCGGCGGCCAGCGGCAAGGCGCGGTCCTTGGTCGTGTTCGTGCATGGTTATGGGGCGAATGGCGCGGATTTGCTGGATATCGGCGAGATCATGGCACCGCAGTTGCCGGACACTGCCTTTATCGCCCCGGATGCCGCAGACCGGGTTCCGGGGGCGCAGGTCGGGTATCAGTGGTTTCCGATTCCCCGGTTTGACGGGTCATCCGAGGCTCAGGCCGAGGCAGGGTTGACGCGGAGTGCTGCGGATCTGAATGGGTTCATTGACCAGCGGTTGGCTTATGAGGGGTTGGGGCCGGCGGCGGTGGCGTTGGTCGGATTCTCGCAAGGCGCGATGATGTCGCTGCATGTGGCCCCCCGGCGTGAGGTGGCCATGGCGGCGGTGGTGGCGATTTCGGGGCGGTTGATTGTGCCGGAGAGGTTGCAGAAAGAATTGCGGGTCAGGCCGCCGGTACTGGTCATGCATGGGGATCAGGATCAGGTCGTGCAATTTTCAGAGATGGCGGCGGCGGCGGATGTTTTGACGGCGGCGGAGTTTCAGACGTTTGGTCATGTCATGACCGGGATGGGGCATGGGATTTCGCAGGATGGGTTGAGCACGGCCTTGGGGTTCTTGAAGAAATATCTGCCGGGGTGAGGAGACTCTCACGCGGGGGGGGGTATCAAATTTCTGATATTGTCATGACATTTGAATCTGGTGGGCCGGGAATGTCGGGCACTGTTCAGCCTTGACCGCCATGGGCGAGGTAGGCGGCGCAGCCGGTCAGGGCGGCGTAGTCGTCCTCGACCACCCAGACCGGGAAGGCGCGCAGGAAGGTGCCAAAGCGGCCCTTGTCGCAGATCGCATCGGCCAGACCCATGGCCGCGAGGTAGGGCGTCATGGCGCGGGACATGCCGCCGATCAGAAAGATGCCGCCATAGGGCAGGTGGGTCAGGGCCAGATTGCCCAGAACCGAGCCGAGGAGGCGGGTGTAAAGGCGGGCAGTCTCGACCGCAACGGGGTCGCTTGCGGTCAGGTCGGCCATGATTTCGGCCGAGGATTTGGCGGTCAGGGTGCCGCTGTCCTGGGTGGTGAAGGCATAGAGGTGTTCGAGGCCGCGACCGGCCAGAACATCCTCGACCCCGGCAAAGCCGTGTGCGTGTTCGCCATGGGTTTCGAGGAAGCGGGCGAGGCGCAGGTCAAGTTCGTTGCGGATCGGCATCGAGGCGTGGCCGCATTCGGACGGGGGCACGACGCGGCCCCAGGGGGTGTTGTGGACAGGGGCGGCGTTGACGCCGGTGCCAAGGCCCACGACCAGCATGGAGGCATTGGGAACGGAGGGCGCCGCGACGATGGCGCGCAGGTTTTCAGGCGCGATATGGCCCAGCGCATGACCCTGAGCCTGAAGGTCGTTCAGGATGGCGACCTTGTGGGCACCGGTGGCGCGGGTCAGCATGGGGTGGTCGATGATCCAGCTAAGGTTGGTCATCTCGGCCACACCTTGCCGCACCGGGCCTGCGGCGGCGATGCAGGCCCCCTCGACCGAGGTGATCCCAGCCTCGGACAGGTAGCGGGTCAGGATCGGCGCCAAGCTGGGGAAGTCGGCATTGGTGAACTTCGCGATGGTGTTGGGGCGGACATGGGGGCCATCGGCCAAGGCGACGCGGGTGTTGGTGCCGCCGATATCGGCGAGGATGGCGGTCATGGTGTTACCTTGTCTTGACGCGCCACGGCGCGGGTTGGGTCGGTACGGGCGAAGGCGCGGCTCAAGGCGTGGTAGGTGGATTTGGGCGTGCGTTCAAGGGTTTTGAAACCGACATCGACGAGGCCAAAGCGATCAGCGGCGGTCGCGGCGCCGAACACAAATGCCGCCGAGACGTCGAAGCGGGAGTCATGGGGCCTTTCAGGCGCTGGCAAGGGGTCCGGTGGATTGGCCGAGGATCAGTTCAGCCTCCAGCAGGCGGTGTTGGGGCGGGCTGTCGGGTTCGGCGATGACGGCCAGCAGCATCTCGGCGGAGAGGCGGCCCGCCTCGCGCACCGAAGACCGCGTGGCGGTGAAGATCGGCACATCCTCGCCATTGCGCAGGTAGCTCAGGTCGTCGTCAAAGATGATGACCGAGACGTCGCGCCCCATGCGCAGGCCACGCCCCTCGATCGCGCGGCGGATGCCCATGCCTTGCAGCATTGAGGCGGCCAGAAAGGCGGTGGCGGGTTGCGTCTGAGACAAGGCGCGGTCGGCGGCGCGGTGGCCGTTGATCTCGGTCATCTCATCCGAGGACAGAAGCAGGGGGTCGGGGGTCAGGTCACGCAAGGTGAGGGCGTCGGTAAAGCCCGCGCGACGGCGGAGGGCGAAATCCATGGTTTCAAGGCCGTTCACCAGGGCAATCCGGCGGTGGCCGAGGTCCAGCAGAAACTCGGTCGCGCGTTGGAAGGCGCGGCGGTTGTTGACGTCGACCCAGTTGTAGTCGAGATCGCTGCCGCTGGCCCGGCCATGGACGACGAAGGGCAGGCCAAGATCCCGAAGCACGCGGATGCGGGGGTCGTTGGTTTTGGGGGCATGGACGATGACGCCGTCAACGGTGCCGCGCGACATCAGATCGCGGTAGGTCGACTCTTCGGCCTCGTCAGGGACGACGGACAGGATCATGTCATAGCCGTTGCGGGAATAGGTTTCGCCTGCGCCCGCGATGAAGTCAGAGAAGATCGGGTTCATCATTTCGCTGCGGGTGTTCAGCGGGATGACGTGGCCCACGGCGAGGGCGCGGCCGGTTGCAAGGCGAATGGCGCGGGCATTGGGGCGGTAGTTGTGGCGCCGGGCGGCGGCGGTGACGCGTTCGCGGGTGGCCTCGTTCACCTCGGGATAACCGTTCAGCGCGCGGCTGACGGTGGTCGGCGAGAGACCGAGTTTTGCTGCGAGTTCCTTGAGGTTCATGGGGAAAGGTTCATGGGGAAAGGTTCATGGGAGGGGTGCAGCCAAAGCGGTTTTCCTTGAGTTGGGGCGCAACCTAGTACGGGATTGGGTGCAGGTCAAAGCATTGCAGGGCTTGAGTTATTGTTTTCAGCGGGGTGGGCGGGGTGGCAAGGGGGATTTGGTGGGAACAGGTGGTGCGTTTGATGGCGGTGTGGGCGTTTGAAAGCGATCCGGGTTCGTGGCATGGTTTGGGCCAGCAAAAGGAGACTGCGATGGCCGTCAACGTGACCCCGGAGATGATCGAAACCTATCAGCGAGATGGGGTGGTGCTGATCAAGGGTTTATGGGCGGACTGGGTGGAGCCGTTGAGTGCGGGTGTGGCGCGGAACATGGCCGATCCCGGACCCTATGCCGCCGAGAACCTGAAACCGGGCGAGGGCGGGCGGTTCTTTGACGACTATTGCAACTGGTCGCGGATCCCCGAGTTCGAGCGGGTGATCAGGCAGTCTGAGGTGGCGGAGGTTGCATCGGCGCTGATGGGATCGGACTATGTGCAACTGTTTCATGATCATGTGCTGGTCAAGGAACCCGGAACGTCAAAGCCCACGCCATGGCATCAGGATGGGCCGTATTACTTTGTGGCGGGGCGGCAGACGGTGTCGTTCTGGTCGCCATTGGATGCGGTGACGCAGGCGTCGCTGCGCTGTGTGGCGGGATCGCATCTGTGGCCAAAGGAGGTGTTGCCGAAGCGGTGGTTGTCGGACACGGCGTTTTATCCGGACCCAGATCGGTACATGGCAGTGCCGGACCCGGACGCCGAGGGGTTGCGGGTGATGGAATGGGCGATGGAGCCTGGGGATGCGGTGGCGTTCAACTATCTGACGCTGCATGGGGCGCGGGGGAATGAGACAGGCGCACGGCGGCGGGCATTTTCGCTGCGCCTGGTGGGCGAGGATGCGCGGTATGTCGAGCGTCCGGGTCCAACCTCGCCGCCATATCCGGGGCATGGGATGGCGGCGGGGCAGCGGCTGCGCGAGGATTGGTTTCCGGTGTTGCGGCGGTAGGGGGTGATTTTTCTGCGAAAAATCGTGGCTGGTGCGGAGGGGGGGGCGATAGAGTGCTGAGGTTGTGGCGTGGCGTTGGTTTTTGATGGTTTACTTGAGGTTCAAGAGCGGTTTGCAAGAGAATGGCGAAAAGGCCATCATCCTGACGTTGACGAAGACACAGACCCGGATCATCGTTTCCGCGTGAGTGGGCGAAGGCGGTTCGGTTTATCCCCGGTTCGAATGGGCGGTCATTGCGGCCAAGGCGCCGCGCTGGGTCTTGCCTTCCCAATAGTGGCGCCGGGTTCATCGGTGCGGGGAAACTGTCGGGCGTGGTCTGCATCCTCGGTCTGCATCAGGGGCGACGGGATCGTCTTGCAAGGGCAGGGGCGTTATAGCCGGAATTGCTTGGCCAGCTTCAGACCCTGGCCTTGATAGTTTGATTTTATCCCCGTGCCGTACAGCGTTTCGGGCCGCTCGGCCATGTGCTCATAGACCAATCGCCCCACGACCTGCCCATGTTCCAGCACAAAGGGCGCCTCATGGCAGCGCACCTCCAGCACGCCGCGCGATCCGGCACCCCCCGCGGCGGCATAGCCAAAACCGGGGTCGAAGAAGCCCGCGTAATGCACCCGAAACTCGCCCACCATGGCCAGATAGGGCGCCATCTCGGCGGCATAGTCGGGGGGGATCGTCACCGCCTCGCGGCTGACCAGGATATAGAACGCGCCGGGGTCGAGGATGATCTGGCCGGCACATGAACGGACCTCCTCCCAGAACTCGCGCGCGGGATAGTGCCCGATCCGGTCCAGATCGACGACGCCGGTATGCGGCTTGGCCCGGTAGCCCAGCAAGTCGCCCTGCAAGGGTCGCAGATCGACCGAAAAGCCCAACCCTTCGGAGATCACCGCAGCACCCGACACCAACGGCTCGACCGCGTTCAGCGCAACCAGTTCGGCGTCCGACAGCACGGCCTGACCGGAGCGGAACCGGA
>JBBQGU010000124.1:0-10264 GCA_038323315.1 Rhodobacterales bacterium
GACTTGCAAGGGCTATCCGCCAGACCGCCATCAATGCACCAACATCGCCTGCGAACCCCACAGCGCCTTGACCCGTGCATCGCGTCCGCATGCATTGCGGTAAAATTCGTAGGCGTTCTTCTGCTGCTTCGGCCCCGCACGCGTCAGCACAATGCCGGTGCCCTTGTAATAATCCTGATGATAATCCTCGGCCCGCCAAAACCGCGCAGCGGGCAAAACCGGCGTCACCACCTTGATACCCAACGCCGCCTGTGCCGCGGCCACCGCCGCCTTGGCACTGGCCGTCTGGTCCCGTCCCTTGGCAAAGATCGCCGTGCGGTAACTGTCGCCCCGGTCACAGAACTGCCCGCCTGCATCCGTCACGTCGACCGAGCGCAGCAGGGCGGCTACCAAGGTATCATAGCTGACAACCGCAGGGTCAAACGTGATCTGCACCGCCTCGTAATGCCCCGCGTGGTTGTCATAGGTCGGGTCCGACGACGCCCCCCCGGTATAGCCAGAGATGACATCCGTCACCCCCGCCACGCCCTCGAAATCTGCCTCGACGCACCAGAAACACCCCCCGGCAAACACCGCAGTGTCGGCCCGTGCCCCGGCCCCCGCCACAAGTGCAACCGCCATCAACAAAACGTATCGCAGCATGATAAGACTCCTTTCCACCAACCTTGACCCTTGCGGACCCGGTATGGCAATGCACCAAACAGTGATGTCACGCAGGGGTGAAGCTGCTGCCTCAGGTCCTGCGACGGAACCTTTGACCGATCGCTGCCACATGGCGCAGATCGGTGCCACAACAGCCGCCCAGCACCCGCAAGGTCGGCACCATCTGGTGCAGCCGCACATAATCCATCGACAATTCCACCGCGTCGCCCGCATCCAGGCTTACCGCCTCGTCCAGTTCGGCATGGCTTCGGCGTGACGCATTGGCCCGCACCATCCCGATGCGCCGGGTAAAGTCACCGGTCAGGCTTGCCGCGAAATGGTCAGGATGGGCGCAATTGATGCCATAAAAGGACGGATAGCCATCTGTAGCGTCATCCGTCGCCGCAATCGCCGCCTGCAGGGTCATGCCGCCAACCAGCCTGCCGTCGGTTTCCACTGTAAAGGACAAGACCACCGGAACGCCCAGCTCCTTGGCCACCCGCGCAATTCCGATCGCCTCGCCGGTCGAGGATATGGTCATGGCCGAAATCATATCCACGCCTGCCGCCGCCAACACCTCGATCTGCCTGCGGTGATACTCCGCCGCCTGCTCGAGCGTCAAAATCGCCTCGGGTCGATAGGCATCGCCATGCGGCCCGATGACTCCATTGATCAGGACCGGCACCTGCCGCCCGGCTTGCAGCGCCACCGCAAAAGCCACGGCCTCGCGGTTCACGGCGTCGATATCCTCGGGCGACCAGCCCATCCTTGCGCCCCAACCCGCACTGGCCCGCCATGTCGCCGTGTCCAGGACAAAGCCCATGCCCAATTCCTCGGCCTCATCCAGAAAGCCGTTGAAATACCGCGTCATGGCCTGCTGCCCCACCTCGTGTCGCAGCAGCGGAAACGAGGCAAAGTGCGGCAGGTCCAAACCGTCATGAAAGACCAGATGGGTTTCCAACCCGCCATCGGTCAGAAAAGTCTTGCCTTCAAACCGCGCCATCAGCGCCTGTCCCGTGTCCAAAGCCATCTGCCCCTCCCAAATCTTCAGCGCTGCTGACACAAAGGTAAAAACATCGAATGCCCGATCCCGCTTTCAACCATAGCATTTCACAAGCGCCCTGTCGCCCCCCTTGCCTTTCCGACGCCATCTTGGCACCAAGCCCGACATGACACCCGCACCCGATATCCTCTGCCTCGGCTCCGTCCTGTGGGACATTATCGGCCGCTCGCACCTGTCGCTGCACCTTGGTTCCGACGTGCCGGGCCGCATCACCCGCCTGCCGGGCGGCGTTGCGATGAACATCGCCATGACCCTTGCCCGCTTTGGCCTGACCCCTGCCCTGCTCACCGCCGTAGGCCGCGACGCCGAGGGCGACGAACTGATCACCGCCTGCCGCCAGCTTGGCCTGATCACCGACCACATCTACCGCTCGCCCGACCTGCCCACCGACCGCTACATGGGCATCGAGGGCGCAAATGGCCTGATCGCTGCCGTGGCCGACGCCCACTCGCTGGAGGCGGCCGGCCCCCGTATCCTGACCGCACTGACAGATGGCCGCCTCGGCAGCCCTGCCGCCCCATGGTCCGGCATGATTGCGCTGGACGGCAACCTGACCGAGGGGCTGCTGGCCGACATCGCCGCCGATCCGGCCTTTGCCCGCGCCGATCTGCGCCTGGCCCCCGCCTCGCCCGGCAAGGCCGAACGCCTGCGCCCTCTGCTGAGGCACCCCAACGCCACGCTTTATGTCAATCTGGAGGAGGCCCGCCTGCTGACGCAAACCGACGCCCCTACGGCGGCTGACGGGGCCGAAGCGCTGCTCGCCCGCGGTGCGCGCCGGGTGCTGGTCACGAATGGTGGCCGCATGTCTGCCGATGGCGACCTCACCGGCATCATCGCGGCTCAGCCACCGGCCGTCTTGGTCGCCCGCGTCACCGGTGCCGGCGACACCTTCATGGCCGCCCATATCGTGGCCGAACGGCGCGGGGCTGCCCGCGCCCTAGCCCTGCAAGAAGCCCTGCAAGCCGCCGCCGCCTATGTGTCAGGAGATATCGGAACATGACCCAATTACAATTCTCACCCGAAGTTGCGCAGGCCCTCAGCCAGGGTGGCCCCATTGTTGCGCTTGAATCCACCATCATCACCCACGGCATGCCCTATCCGCAAAACATCGAAACCGCACGGTTGGTCGAGGCTGAAATCCGCGCCGCAGGGGCCACCCCCGCCACCATCGCAGTGATGGAAGGCCAGATTCATATCGGCCTGACCGAAACCCGGCTCGGTGCCCTTGCACAGGCCCATCAGGTCATGAAACTCTCGCGCGCCGACCTCGCCGTCTGCCTCGCTTCGGGCCGGACGGGGGCCACGACCGTCGCAGCCACCATGATCTGCGCCCATCTCGCGGGCATAAAGGTTTTCGCGACCGGCGGCATTGGCGGCGTACACCGGGGTGCGGAATCCAGCTTCGACATCTCGGCCGACCTCCTCGAACTTGCCCAAACCCCCGTCACCGTGATCTGCGCCGGGGCAAAAGCCATCCTCGACCTGCCCAAAACGCTCGAGGTTCTGGAAACCCAGGGTGTCCCCGTGATCGCCTATGGCCAGAACGATCTCCCCGCTTTCTGGTCGCGTGCGTCAGGACTGCAGGCTCCCCTGCGTATGGACAGCCCCACCGCCATCGCCCGCGCCCACCAGATGCGCCAAACCCTGGGGCTGAAGGGCGGCCAACTGATCGCCAACCCGATCCCGGCCCAGCACGAAATCACCCGCGCCGAAATCTCCCCCTATATCGAACAAACCCTGGCCGAGGCCGCGGCCCAAGGCATCGCCGGCAAAGCCGTCACGCCATTCCTCCTGCAACGCATGTATGAATTGACCCAAGGCCGTTCCCTGACCGCCAACATCGCTCTCGTCCTGAACAACGCCCGCCTCGGCGCGGCCATCGCCATAGCCCTGACCAAGACCTGAAACGCGACCGGCTTCATTCCGACAAAAATACTCCCTTGGCTGCGCCTCAGGGGTTCTTCACCGCAAACGTGTCACAATCCGACAACCTGCCGCTTTTCAACCCGATCTGAAACCACTTCGACCGCTGGGCACTGGTGCCATGGGTAAAGCTGTGCGGCATGGGCACCTGCCCGGCATTGCGTTGCAATGTGTCATCGCCGATCTGCCGCGCGGCATTGACCGCCTCTTGAAAGTCGCCGGGTTCGATGACACCGAACTGCGCCTCGACTTCGCGGCCCCAGATCCCAGCCAGACAATCGGCCTGCAACTCGACCCGGACCGAAATGGCATTGCTGTCCGCCTCTGAAACGCGGGCACGCATCGCGTTCGCCTCGCTCAATATGCCCAGTTCATCCTGCACGTGATGGCCCACTTCATGCGCTACGACATACGCCATCGCGAAATCGCCCTCCGCGCCCAGGTCACGCGCCATGGTGTCGAAAAACTCGGTGTCGAGGTAAATCTTCTGATCCTGCGGGCAATAGAACGGCCCCGTGGCCCCCGAAGCATTTCCGCAACCCGAATCTGTCACGCCACGATACAACACCAGCGTAGTATCGTTGTAGATCTGCCCGGTCTGCGCCTTCAAAACCCGCGCCCAGATCTCCTCGGTATCGGCCAACGTCACCGCGACAAATTCCCCCGTCGCCTGCTCACTTTCACTGAGCGGACCCTGACTGGTCGCAGAATCGCCTGCCCCCGAACCATTCAGCAAGGGCGTCAGATCGACGCCAAAAAACCAGCCGACCACGACAATCGCGACCAGCCCAAGGCCGCCACCAATGCTCGCACCGCCCCGCCGCCCCGAGCCACCGCTGCTGCCTGACACCCGCCGGTCTTCAATATTGCCGCTTTGCCGCCGCCCGCGCCATTCCATGCTGGTCTCCCCAAACGCCGTAGGCAAAAGCCACGGCGTAGTCTAACGCCCCAGCACAAACCCGGTTCCCGCCGAATGTTTACCTCCTGCGCTGCCACCGTCATATAACCATGCCGCCACCGCCAAAACCCGCTGGCCTGACGGCGGACATCGGGCGTTTTCGTCACAACCGACGGTCGGCCGGTTTTCGCGCCCCGTGACTTGACCTTACCCCAAACCCGTGGCCAAAGGTGTCGCAACGCAAAGGAGAACTGATGTTCCGCAGCTTGTCTCGTTGGACGCTCAACTGGTCCCGCTCTGCCCATGCCGAATGGGCCTTGGGCGTTGTATCATTTGTGGAAAGTTCGTTCTTCCCGATCCCGACCGAGGTCCTGTTCGTCCCCATGTGCCTGACCCGCCCCGAGCGTGCAGTCCGCTACGGCGCGATTGCGGGCGTCATGTCCGTGCTGGGCGGCATCTTTGGCTGGTGCATCGGCTATTTCGCCTTCGATCTGATCGCCGGACCACTGCTGAACTTCTACAACGCCCTGCCCGCCTTCGAGGCGCTGAAAGCGTCGGTGGACACGCCCACAGGCACCGGCACGATCTTCGTGATGCTGGTCACCTCCGGCCTCGCCCACCTGCCGCCGATGAAAGTGGTGACAATCCTGTCCGGCGCGCTGCAGTTCAACCTGCCCTTGTTCATCCTCGCCGCATTCGTGGCGCGCGGGGCCAAGTTCATGGCGTTGGGCTGGGTGCTGAGAACCTACGGCCCTGCCCTCGCAGACGTGATCAAAGCGCGCCTTGCAAGTTTTGCCGTTGCGGCGATTGTCGGCGGTGCGGCCCTGTGGCTGGCATTGCATTACCTCAAAGGTTGACCCCGATGTCCCGCACCCTGCTGATCGCCCTCGCCACCGCCGGTTCCGCAGCCCTGCTGGCTGGCGCATTCGGCTTCGAATTTATCGGCGGCCTGGCCCCCTGCCACCTGTGCTGGCTGCAACGCTATCCCCACGCGGCAGCCATCCTGATCGGTATCCTGGCCCTGCTGCTGCCCAAAGCCCTGCCGCGCCTCTTGCCCGTCGCCGGTGCCGCCGCCACCCTGATCACCGCCGCCTATGGCGCCTATCATACCGGGGTCGAGCGTCACTGGTGGCCCGGCCCGACCACCTGCACCTCGGGCGCCCTTGGCAATATCTCGGTCAAAGACCTGCTGGCCCAGATTCAGGCCGCCCCTCTGGTGCAATGCGATGTGGTGGCGTGGTCGATGCTGGGCATCTCGATGGCTTCGTGGAACATGCTGGCGTCGCTCGTTCTGACAGCAATCTGGCTCTGGGCTGCCAAAAAGTCCTGACCCCCCCGTTCATTCCGATCTAAATACTCATCTTCCGTCCCGCAGCAACCGCTCTCCCTCGGCCAGCGCAAATCGATCCGTCATCCCTGCCACATAATCACACACGATCCGCGCCAATAAAACCTCATCCGCCGCTGCCACGTCGGCCTGCCATTCGGCGGGCAACAGCTCCGGGGCGGCCATGAACAGCGGGAACAAGCCGTTGATCACCTCCGTCACCCGCGCCCGCTCGACCATGACCGACGGCGCGCGGTACATCCGGTGAAACAGGAACGACCGGATCACCTTCAACTCCTGATACAGCGGTTTGGAAAACCGGATGATCGTCGTTCCCATATGGCGGATGTCGTCGACCGAGGCCGGTTTGGCCGCCTCCAGCCGCCCCTGCGCCACCGCAATCACATCCTCGACCATCCGGCCAAACACCCGGCGCAACGCCTCATGCCGCCGCCGCATCCTGTCCAGCCCCGGATACAAGCCGTCGACCTCGGCAAAGGCCGGCCCGGTCACCGGCAACTCCATCAGATCCGCCTCGCTGAACAGGCCCGAGCGCAACCCATCATGCAGATCGTGATGCGAATAGGCCACGTCATCGGCAATCGCCGCCACCTGTGCCTCGGCCGAGGCATGGGTGTCCAATTCCAGATCCCATTGCGCATTCACCTCGGCCAGCGCATAGGGCAAGGGCCCTGCGTGTTTCTCATTCGCCTTCGGTCCCCTGACCGGCCCATTGTGCTTGGCAATCCCCTCCAACGTCTCCCATGTCAGGTTCAGCCCGTCGAAATCCGCATAATGCCGCTCCAATCGCGTCACGATCCGCACCGCCTGCGCGTTATGGTCAAACCCACCAAACGGCGCCATCAACGCCTCCATCGCATCCTCGCCGGTATGGCCAAACGGTGTGTGCCCCAGATCATGCGCCAGGGCGACGGCTTCGGCGAGGTCGGAATTCAACCCCAAAACCCCCGCAATCGTCCGCGCGACCTGCGCCACCTCGATCGTATGGGTCAGCCTTGTCCGGTAATAGTCCCCCTCATGCTCGACAAAGACCTGAGTCTTGTGCTTCAGCCGCCGAAACGCCGAGGAATGGATGATCCTGTCCCGATCCCGCTGAAACGGGCTGCGAAACGAAGACAGCCGCTCGCCATGCAACCGTCCTCGGCTGGCATCAGGATGACAAGCAAAAGGCGCAAGCATGTGACCTCACAGAATTTTCCGGCATCATAGCCGCGAACGCAACCCCTCGCCACCCCGTTGGTCGCGGGCAACGCCTGGCTAACGATGCCGAGACCAAATCCAATGACCGTTCCTCAAGTGTCTTCGATAGTCCGAACAGTGCGGTAGAACGTTGCATACTGCGCCCTAAGCCAACGCCTCGCTTCAGGCCATTGATTGCGGACTGTGACGCTGGCGGCCTTGTTGTCCTTGCGAAACCAGCGCCCCTGTGACGCCTCGCCTGTTGCTTGGCCAATGACCGTTCGCAACCCCTTGGCAAGAGGGTCCAAATTCTGATTGACCCAAATCTCAGCTTCGGGCGACCTGGCAACGAGGTAGACCGATGTCTTGTCCTGCGAAAGAGACATCTTGATCCGAATCTGGCCATTCTTGCTTAGTCTGATCTCCTTCTCCCAACCGGGACTTGGATCAAGTTCCAGTTCCGGGGCTTCAGCAGCAAGCTCTGTCCAGAATGCTTCACGTTCGACGTTCATTTGTTCGTGGCTCACAGCTGCGCCCTTTGTCCTGTCGTCGCGGGAATCGCCTTCGTATGGTCTCAGTCAAAGCTCGAATGCCAACGGCCTTTCGTCGGATGCTGGACCACATGTTACCTTACGCAAAGCAATCTTCGGCTGACAAGCATCGAATGCCTGATTTCTCCTAAACGCAGAAACTGCCTTGCCTCCTTTCGATCAAATCCAACCTTGTCTACGCATCCGTCACCGCCGCCTTGCACCACCGTCCAGTCCGCCCTATATTGTTGGTAATCCCAAGGATATCCCGATGAACCTTCCACCAACCGTCACCGACCGCGCCTATGCCCGCCTTGCCGAGATCGCGCGCCTGACCGGCCAGACCAAGGCGCTCCGCGTCGCGGTCGAGGGGGGCGGCTGCTCGGGTTTTCAATACGACATCAAACTTGACGACGCCCATGACGACGATCTGGTCCTGGAACGCTCTGGCCAATCCGTGCTGGTCGATGCTGTCTCCCTGCCCTTCCTGACCGGCGCCGTCATCGACTTCTCCGAGGAGTTGATCGGTGCCCGCTTCACCATCCAGAATCCCAACGCCACCGCCTCCTGCGGCTGCGGAACTTCTTTTTCTCTCTGAGATCGAGGTTTTCCTCTGACCCTGTGCCACCCGACCTAATGTCACTGGTTCGGGTTAACAGGCAAGGCCAAGTCCTTGTTATAAAAAGATAAAACACGATATCACTGAAAGTGACATTTGAACCCTGCGACCCCGCTCACTCGCAAAAGCGGACGCGGTTCATGAAAGGGTCAGTGATCTCCATCTCGACACCCCAGTCCGCTCGGCTAAGTCCCGGGCGCAGGTTAGGATAAGTCTTCGTCTGCAACTCGCCATGAAATTCCACAAGACCCGACACCCGGACAAACACAGTCGCCCCCGGCGAGGCGTCACCATGATGCCCCGACAAATGCAAGGTCAACCCGCCGCGCTGGACGGACAAGTAAAGCGGCAATCCCGGTTCGAACCGATGCTCGAATTCGACTGAAAATCCCAGATAGGTCAGATAGAACTCGCGCGCCTTCGCCTCGTCGAATATTCGCAGCACCGGGCAGGTCTGCAAGACACGCATGGACTTAACCCCTCGCTCGATGATCCTGATACGCTGCCATGATTGCAGACGCACTGGCAAGACAGGTTTTTCCCGCTATAACCCTCGCATCCAAGGAACCTGCCCATGACCACCCTTCTGATGCTCGGCTCTGCCCCCATGGCCATGCAGGCCCGCGACTGGCCCCGCGCGCCGTTTGACCGAATTCTGGCCATCAACAATGCCCACCAGATTCGCCCGGATTGGGATGATTTCATCCACCCCTGGGACTTCCCGGAGGACCGCCGCCCCGCGCCCGGCCCTGGTCAGACCATCATCACACAGGAACGCTTCGTCCCCGCGCAGAACGCCTATGGCGGCTTTGTCTATGCCGGCGGTACCATGGCTTTCACCGCCGCCTATTGGGCCTTGCATGCCCTGCGCCCGCAAACCATCGCCGTATTCGGCTGCGACATGCACTACCCCGTCAACGGCCCGACGCATTTCTACGGCCACGGTACCCCAGACCCCCTGCGCCCCGACATCACCCTGCGCAGCCTCGAGGCGAAATCCGCCCGCCTGATGATCCTTGCGGCACAGCAAGGCACCGCCGTGGTCAACCTCTCCACCGGCCCCTCACGTCTCGTCTTTCCCCGCGCCACCGCTGCCACTCTGCCCACCGGCCCCGCTCCGTTTGACCAAGCCGTCGCGACCGAAGCCCTGCACCGCGAAAAAACCCTGAACTACCTCGTCCCCTCCGGCCGCTACTGGGAAGATCCCTCGCGCTTCGACCCGGTGGAAATCGACGCCCTCGACGCTCTGTGGCTGTCCGCCGCCCCGTGACCTGCTTTCCCCTCGCTCGTTTGAGGGTCAGGGTGAGGGTCTTGCCGGTTGCGCTGCCCCATCCAACTGGCCTAGATTGCCCAAAAACGGGGGCCACATGAAAATCGCGACCTTCAACATCAACGGTATCCTTGCGCGCCACGACGCCCTGCTGGTCTGGTTGACCGAAGCGCAACCCGATGTCGTATGCCTGCAGGAAACCAAGAAAGTCGACGCCGAATTCCCGCGCGATGCCTTCGAATCCCTCGGCTACCGCGTTGAACTCCACGGGATGAAGTCGTTCAACGGCGTGGCCATCCTGTCCAAACTCCCGCTCGAAGATGTCACCCGCCGCCTGCCCGGCGACGACGCCGACGAACATACAAGGTGGATCGAGGCGACCGTGATCGGCCGACGCCCGGTCAGGGTCATCTCGCTCTATCTGCCGAACGGCAACCCCGCCCCCGGTCCCAAATACGACTTCAAGCTGGCATGGATGGAACGCATGCGCCTGCGTGTCGCCGACCTACTGAAAACCGAGGAGCCTTTGGTGTTCTGCGGCGACTACAACATCATCCCCCAGCCGGTGGATGCCGCCAACCCCAAAGACTGGCTGACCGACGCCCTGTTCCTGCCCGAAAGCCGCGCCGCCTATCAGCGCATCGTCAACCTCGGCCTGACCGAGGCGTTCCGCGCCCGCAACCAAAGCCCCGGCCAGTACAGCTATTGGGATTTTCAACGCGGCGCGTGGGAGCGGAACAATGGCATTCGCATCGACCACCACCTGCTCTCGCCCCAGGCTGCTGATCTGCT
>JBBQGU010000125.1:0-10221 GCA_038323315.1 Rhodobacterales bacterium
CATATTTCGCGGTCGACAGCCTTTGGGAGGAGGGCATCATGGAAACGCTGCACAACCTTGCCGCCGCCGGCATCAGCCTGAACATGGACGCAAACTGCGGGATGCTTTGCGATCTGACTGTCATCGACGACAACCGCCAAATCCGCCCGATGCACATCGTCCCTTGGTCGCGAGAGACTCTGTCGCCCGATGTGCCACCGCATTTGCGCCGGATGCAGGGCGATTTCTTTTGTGCCCCCTTCGCAGATGGCGGCGGCACCGCCCACATCCTCCACGGCTGGCCCGCAAACGGCCTGTGGCAGATCGCGCCGCGCACCGATACAGCGACCCTTGATGCAGAGCTGGCCCATACCGTGCAAGGTGCCACGCTGACCAAACGCCTGCGCGTCCTGCCGGGCCACCCCTTCCTGTACCAATCCCATGTCTTCAACGGCGGGCAGGGCACCATATCGGCCGCCAACCACGCCATGGTGTCGCTCCCCCATGGCGGCCTGATCAGCCTTTCCCCCAAGGCGCATTTCCGCACCCCCGCATCCGCACCCGAGCCTGATCCTTCGAGGGGCCGCTCGGCCCTGACCTATCCGGCGACCACCACCGACCCCAGCCACTTCCCGGCAGCCGACGGTAAAACCCTGGATCTGACGCGCTATCCTTTCCGCGCAGGCCACGAAGATTTCGTCGTGGCGACCGAGGCTGACGGCAGCCCGCTCGGCTGGTCCGCCGTTGTCCGCCTTGGGTTTCAGGAACTTTATCTCAGCCTGCGCAACCCGGCGCAACTGCCCGTCACCATGCTGTGGCATTCCGATGCCGGCCGCGACTATGCCCCGTGGTCTGGCCGCCATCGCGCCTGTCTTGGCATAGAAGAGGGTTTTGCGCCCCACATGCTCGGCGAACCCGGCGGCTTTACGCTCGGCGGCCATCTCGACATCCGCCACGCCATCGGCGCAATCGCCTGGACCAGTGAAACCCGCGTGACCGCTGTCACCGCCCATGCCGACAGCCTGACGATCCAAGGCGAGGATGGCAGCCAAAGAACCGTGCCGTTCAACCCGTCTCACCTTTCACCTTGATCGGATAAACAATGGCCGACCGTGATGACTACGCCCTTGTATCCAAAACCGGACCCGAGGTTGCCGCACCTGACCTGCCCTATCGCCCGCCACACCCGAAATCCCCGCACCGCATCGCCCTTGTCGGGGCCGGGGGCATCTCCTTCGCTCATCTCGACGCCTATCGAAGCCATGGCTTCGAGGTCGCAGCCATCCTGTCCCGCGACCCCGCCCGTGCGCGCGCCCGTGCCGACGAATTCTTCCCGAAGGCCGAGGTGATGACCGACTATACAGCCCTGCTCGCCCGCCCCGACATCACCGTCCTTGACCTGACCCCCCACCCCGAGGAGCGTTTGCCGCTGATCGAGGCGGCGTTGCAGGCGGGCAAACACGTCCTCAGCCAAAAGCCCTTTGTGACAGACCTTGATACCGGCACGCGCCTCTGTGCGTTGGCCAAAGCGCAGGGCGTCAAACTGGCGGTCAACCAGAATGGCCGCTGGGCCCCCCATATGGCGTGGATGCGAGGGGCGGTGCGCGCGGGGTTGATCGGGCAAGTCATCGCAGTGCATAGCAGTCTGCACTGGAACCACCTGTGGATCAAAGGCACCCCGTTCGAACAGGTGCCCGACCTTGTCCTGTTCGATTTCGGCGTTCATTGGTTCGACTTTGTCACCTCGATCACCGGGCGCTTGGCGATGCGGGTTCAGGCTCAGACCGTCCACAGCCCTGCCGGCGTGAAACCGGCCATGCTCGCCTCGGCTCTGATGGATTTCGGCACCGCCCAAGCCAGCCTGATATTCGATGCCGCCACGGCATATGGTGCATCCGACACCACTTATATCGCCGGGACCCATGGCAGCCTGATATCGCGCGGCCCCGATCTCGGCAACCAGACCGTTGAACTGCATACGGAATCCGGCGTCGCCCGACCGCTGCTCGACGGCCAGTGGTTCAACGACGGCTTCGCTGGTGCCATGGGCGAACTGCTCTGCGCCATCGAGGAAGACCGCGAGCCTGAGAACGGCGCCGAAGGAAACCTGATGTCGCTGGCCAACTGTTTTGCCGCCCTTCAGGCGGCCGCTACCGGGCAGGCGCAAACGCCGGGCACGGTCCGTCGCCGCCCATGAACAGAATTTCGCTTTGACGTCATTCCTGCCGCCGTTAAGGTGCCGACCAACGAACTGTCCTATGGTCCCCAACCAGACCGGGCAGATATGAAAACTGCGGACCTTCCGCACAAGGCCTTTAGGAGCCCTGACATGACCTCGCAACTGGACGCGCTGCGCGAAATGACTGTGGTGGTTGCCGATACCAGCGATATTGATGCGGTGCGCCGGTTGAAGCCGACCGATTGCACCACCAACCCGAGCATCGTGTTGAAAGCGATGGAGATGGCTGACTTTGCAAGCACCATCGACGATGCAGTGACATGGGGCAAAACCCAACCCGGCGACGCGGACACCCGCCTGACCGCCGTGGCCGACCGCCTTGCCACAGCCGTTGGCGTCACCCTGACCGGGCTGGTTCCGGGACGGGTTTCGACCGAGGTGGACGCCTCGCTGTCTTTTGACACTATTGGTTCCGTCACCCGTGCCCGCGCCATCATCGCCGATTACGCCGAGATGGGCGTGGACCGCAGCCGGGTTCTGGTCAAGCTGGCCGCAACATGGGAAGGCATCCGCGCCGCCGAGATCCTGCAGGCCGAAGGCATCGACTGCAACCTGACGCTGGTCTTTCACCTGGCCCAAGCTAGGGCTTGCGCCGATGCGGGCGTGTTCCTGATCTCACCCTTCGTGGGCCGGATCACCGATTGGTATACCAAATCCACCGGCACCACCTATACGCCGGAAACAGATCCCGGTGTGCTGTCGGTGCGCGAAATTTATGCTTATTACAAATCCAACGGCATCAAAACCGTGGTCATGGGGGCATCGTTCCGGTCCACCGCGCAGATCCTGGCCTTGGCGGGTTGCGACCGATTGACCATCTCGCCCGCCTTGCTGCAAGGCTTGGCCGGCAGCGAGGAACCTTTCACGCGTCAACTGATCGACCAGACCCCCACCTCGACCCCGACACCGATGACCGAACAGGCGTTCCGCTGGGCGATGAACGAGGATGCAATGGCAACCGAACTGCTGGCCTCGGGCATCCGCGGCTTTGCCAAAGACCTGCTGAAACTCCGCGAACTGCTGCGCCCCCGTTTGGCCTGACGGCCAAGGCTCGCGCGGCGGATCATTTGTGCCTGCCGCGCGGAATTTCAGTTTTCGCGCATCGCCATATGCAGATAATCCGTGAACGGCTTCAGCAGATAGGCCATCGGCGTCCTGTCGCCAGTGCTGATAAAGGCCTGAACCGGCATGCCTGGTATCACGGTCTGACCTTCCAGCTTGTCCAACTCGCCCGGTGACAGCTCGATCTCGGCCCGGTAGTAGGATTGTTTGCTGGCCTGATCCGACATCGCATCGGCCGAGATCGTGACCAGATGCCCCTCAAGTTGCGGGGTGGTACGGGCGGAAAACGCAGCAAAGACAACCTCGACCAATTGGCCGACATGCACCTCGTCGACATGGATCGGCGGCAGTTGCACCACGATGATCAACGGGCGGTCCTGCGGTATGATGTAAAGCAACGGCTCGGCGGCGCGCAAAACCGAATTTGGCGTTGTGACGGCCAGACCCAGAATGACACCCGAGACAGGCGCACGAATGTCCAGCCGGGCCACCCGTTCCGTCAGTGCGCGACGGCGTTCGGCCAGTTCCAGCGTCTTGTCGCCCATATCGCGCAATTGGGTGTTGGCCTCCTCGCGCCGCGCCGATTGCAGTTGCAGGATCTGCAACTGAATCTCGGTTGCACGCCCTTCGGCTTGCGCGCGATTTCCGTCAAGTTCGCCCATATTGCCCTGCAACCGCGCCACCTCACGTTTCAGGTCGATCAGGCGTGAGGATTGGGTCAATCCCTTGTCCAGCAGCTTTTGCTGGTCGGTCACTTCCGGGGTGACAAGGGTGATCTGATCAGCGATGGCGTTGGTTTGCGCCCTGATGCCGTCGACCTGGCTGTTGATCTGATCCATCCGCTTGTTCAACTGGCTGATCTGCGCCGACTGGGTTTCCTTGCGGGCAATGAACAGCCTGCGCTGCCCTTCGATCTGATCGGCAATGTCAGTTCTGGTCTGGGAGAGATCCAACAAGTCCCGCGGGAAAGTCGGTTCCTCCGCGTCGTCGCGCTCTGCATCCAGCCGGGCACGGCGGGCCATGCTGTCGAACAGCTGACCTTCGACAATCGCCAGTTCCGCTTTGACTTGACTGCCATCCAGCCGGATCAGCAGATCGCCCGCCTTGACCGTTTGCGCCTCGGTTACGTTGATCTCGGCCACGACGCCGCCATCGAGGTGTTGCACGACCTGACGGTTCTGTTCCACCTGAATGACACCGGGTGCGATAATCGCGCCGCCAATATTCGTGGCGACAGACCAGACGCCAAATCCACCGATCAGCAGGACGATCGTCAAGATGCCCACTAAAATCGGACGCTTGGCCGACCAGGTGCTGCCCTCTGCCGCCTCGGAGTCCGGAATGGCGGTGGATTTCAGCGGACCAAGGCCGGTCGGGCGGGCTTGAGTGACTTCGGTCGGCTGCGGCACCGTCAAAGATGAAGGATTTTCGCCGGTCTTTTGCACCGAAACACCCGGACCTTCATTTTGCGGCACACTCATGACACGCCTCCAGGGCCCGCAGAGCGGACGATTTCAGTGTGGTTCTTGACCATTTCGCGCAACACCTGATCGCGCGGACCAAAGGCGCGGCGGGTGCCATCCTCCAGCACCAGCAACAATTCGCATTCCTGAATGGCCGCCGGACGGTGCGCCATGATCAGAATGGCCCGCCCCGCCAGTTTCATAGCCGCAATCGCCTGGTTCAGCGCAACCGAGCCTTCGTTGTCCAGGTTCGAGTTGGGCTCGTCCAATACCAGCAGCACCGGGTCACCGTACAGGGCGCGCGCCAGACCAATCCTTTGGATTTGCCCCCCCGACAACCGTCCGCCCAGACCCTGCACGCGCGTGTCATAACCATCGGGCAGTTTGGTGATCATCTCATGCGCTGCGGCCTTGCGCGCCGCCTCGACCACAGCGGCACCATCGGGATTCTTCTGCAACCGCGCAATGTTTTCGGCAATCGTGCCCTCGAACAGCGTGATCCGCTGCGGCAGATATCCGATATAGCTGCCCAATCGGTCCGGATCATACTGATCCAACGCCGCGCCATCCAGACGAACCTTGCCCCCCGCAGGTTTCCACGACCCGATCAGCGCCCGCGCCAAAGAGGATTTCCCAGCCCCTGACGGACCGATGATGCCCAGAGCCTGCCCAGGCTCCAGCCGGAACGACACCATCCGCAGCACGGCCTGCGACTCGCCAGGCGGCACGATGGTCAGGTTTTGCGCCTCCAGAATGGCGCGCGGACGGGGCAATTCGGTATGCGGCGGCTCGGGCAGAACGCGGGTCAGCAGTTCTGACAGCCTTGCGCGGCCCTCCTGCGCACGGGTCACCAGCGCCCATTGTCCAATGGCAACCTCGATCGGCTGCAAGGCGCGGCCGAGCAGGATCGAGGCTGTGATCATCGCGCCCGATCCCATTTCGTTGCGCAACACCAGATAGGCGCCGGCGCCCAGCATGGCCGATTGCAGGAATTGCCGAAAAGTCTTGGATATCGTGCCGAACACCCCACCCAGATCCGACGCAGCAATGCCCTGCACCAGCGCCATCTTGCGCGCCACCTGCCAGCGGTCAAACGCGGCGTTGGTCATGCCCAGGGCCTGCACGGCCTCGGCCTCTTGTTTGATACTGTCCGACAGCATCTCGCCCTTCAAAGTCGCGGCATTGGCGCGTTTCAGCGGGTCCTTGGTCAGGATCTGGTTCAGGATGGTGACCACGACCAGAATCAATCCGCCCGCCACCGACAACCAGCCCAGAATGGGGTGGAACACAAAGATTGCGGCCAGAAACATCGGGGCCCAAGGGATGTCGAACACCGCGATCAGCACGGGCGACGCCCACAGTCGTTGGATAGACTCCAGATCGCGTTGTGCTGCCAGTGCCAGCGGGTCGCCCGGTGCCTGCTGCATCCGCTTCAACGCGGCAGCAAACACACGCCTGTCCAGCCGTTCCTGCATCCGCGCACCAACCCGCGCCATGATCCGCCCGCGCGAATAATCCAGAATACCCATGACCAGAAACAGAAAGGCCATCAACCCGGTCAGCGCCCACAGGGTCGGTTCCGACCGGCTGCCCAGCACGCGGTCATAGACCTGCAGCATGTACAAAGGTCCGGTCAGCATCAGGATGTTCACAAACACCGAGAACATGAAGGCCGCCACCAGCAGCCCACGCATGTCGCGCCTGGTGGCGTCAAGTTCGTCGCGGCCCCGCTTGAACTCAGTCTGGCTCATTTCGAGCTCCCGTTATGTCGTGTACCGTTGCAATGTCGTGCGACGTCGGCGAGTTTTGTCTTGCGGTGTCTGACGACCAAACGAAGGACGTTGTCTTGCGCAACTTTGCAGCATAATGGTTTGCGCTAGTAGAGTTAAAGCAATGGTTATTGCAAGGGACATGCGGACAAATTTGACGATGAAATCTGACCCCTGCACCCAACGCCGACCCCGCAAAACCGCTGCAACACTTGCCTTGTCGCTGGGGATTGTGGCATTTGTTGGCTTGACCGCCTGTGGACCTGCGATTCCCACCCCGGGTATCAGCGACCCGCGTGAGGCGCAGAATCGGCAGTTTCACAAGTTCAACCTTGCCGTGGACAAGAACGTGGTCCGCCCCCTCGCCAATTCCACCGGCAAAATCATCCCACCCGAGGTCAAGCAGGGCGTCGTGAATTTTGCCGATAATCTGTCGCTGCCGGGCAGCGTGGTGAACAATATCTTGCAACTTCGCTTTGGAATGGCGCTCGAGAATACGACGCGGTTCGCGATCAACTCCACCGTGGGGATTGGCGGCGTGTTCGACCCCGCCACTGCCGCAGGGGTTATCGGAAAACCCACTGATTTCGGCGAAACCATGTATCGGTGGGGCGTACGTGAGGGCTATTATGTTGAACTGCCGCTGCTGGGCCCCTCGACCGACCGGGACGCCTTGGGCAAGGTGGTCGACTATGTGCTGGATCCGATGCGTCTGATCCTGCCGCCGAACAGCCGTATTTCACTTTTCGCACAACTTGGATCAAAACTTTCTGATCGCAGCAAGTATTCCGAAACTGTCGACTCCATCTTATATGATAGTGCTGACAGCTACGCGCAGGCCCGGCTGCTGTATCTGGACAACCGCCGGTTCAATCTGGGTGAAGTGCCCGCCGAAAGCTCGTTTGAGGACCCCTATGCGGAATGACATGAAAAGCAGCGACATCAAGACAGATAGCCTGATGCTGACCCGCCGTTCTTTCGGTGCTGGACTGGCCGCAGGCACGGGTTTTCTGGCCTTTGCCTTGCCGGTCAGGGCACTGACCGTCGATCAGGCGCGTGGTCTGATCGACCGGGCAATTTCCGAAGTTAATGCCACCATCAGTTCGGGCAAATCCGAGCAGCAGATGTTCGGCGACTTCGAACGCATTTTTGCTACCTACGCCGACGTGGCCGCCATTGCGCGCTCTGCTTTGGGCACGGCAGCCAAGACGACGTCGGCGGCCCAGATGGCCGAATTCACCCAAGCCTATCAGGGTTATATCAGCCGTAAATACGGTCGCCGCTTTCGCGAGTTCATCGGGGGCAAGATCGAAGTGGTCGATGCCAAACCCATTAAGACATATTACGAGGTCATCTCGACCGCGACATTGGAAGGTCAGTCACCTTTTGACCTGCGTTGGCATGTTTCCGACAAGTCGGGCAAACAGTTGTTCTTCAATATCATCATTGAGGGCATCAATATGCTTGCATCGGAACGTACCGAAGTCGGTGCGCTGCTGGACGCAAATGGCGGCGACATGACCAAACTGATTGCAGCGCTCAAATCTGCCTGACCGCATGTGGCCATGACCATGTGGGCGTGACCATGTGGGCGTGACAAAGACGGGCAGATCGGAAATTAACCCCGAACGCTGAACCTTGCCCCATTATCATCCGACCGGGCTTTGAGGAATCCGAGTTACCGTGTTGCCATGTCCATCTGCAAACCTTAGTTTCCGCTGCCTAATATGCCTTCCAAAATCGCAGTGATTGGATCTTTCTTCGTTAGTTGGGCAGCGGGAGGTTGCGTGGCGGGCTCCGTGGCCTGAGCGTCCTCCACAGGTGGCTGAAACACCGGATCCGCTGGGACGACCGGACGGATACGAACCTCTGGCACGATCATCGGCAGGGGTTTGGCAGGCAGTCCGTCTTCGACCCTGACCATCACCTCGTGCCAGATCTGGGCCGGCAATCCACCGCCCGTTACACCCGCAAGCGGCGTGTTGTCGTCATAGCCCATCCAGACCCCCGTGACATAATCGGCAGTAAAACCGATGAACCAGGCATCCCGCGCCTCCGACGTCGTGCCAGTCTTGCCAGCCACTTCCCGACCGTCCAGCTGTGCCCGCGCGCCCGTACCGCTTTCGACAACCTTGGACATCATCCAGGTCAACTCGTGCGCCGCCTTTTCCGAAATCACCCGCTCGCCGATGCCCCCGCCCGGTCCGATGATCGTATCGGTCTGATCCTTCAACCGCAATTCGCGCAAGCCAAACGGCGTCACGGACGATCCGCCGTTCAAGATACCTGCATAGGCGCCGGTCATCTCCAGCAACGTCGCCTCGGACGCGCCCAAGGCCAAGGCCGGCCCCACCGCCAGATCGGATTTGATGCCGAAATCTTCCGCCACCTTGCGCACCGCATCCCGCCCGACCATTTCGCTGACCTTCACCGCCGGGATGTTGCGGCTTTCCGTCAGTGCCTGAGACAGTGTGATCACCCCCTTGAATTCGCGATCATAGTTACTGGGGGTCCACGGCCGGGACCCCGGGATCTTGATGGTCAATGGGCTGTCATCGACAAAGTCCATCGGGCTGTATCCATCTTCCAAAGCCGCCGCATAGACAAAAGGTTTGAAGCTGGACCCGGTCTGACGCAGCGCCTGTGTCGCACGGTTGAACGACCCCGCCGTGACCGTCTTGCGCCCCCCCACCATGGCCCTGACGGCACCATCGGCACTCATCACCACGATTGCCGCCTGCACCTTGGACCCGTCCTTCAGCTTTGTATCAAAGATCGTGGTCAGCGCCGCCTCGGCCGCCCGCTGGATCCGTTGATCCAGCGTGGTGTCCATGATGATATCCTCGGTCGTTTGTGACCCAAGGTAGGACGGCGTGCTTTCCATCACCCAATCGGCAAAGTAGCCCCCGGCATTTTGCGCCGCAGCCGTCGACAACTGCGCCGGATTGGCCACGGCGTCGCTCGCCTGATCGGCGGTGATATAGCCTTGGTCCTTCATCAACCCGATGATGACCCCCGCCCGATCCTGCGCCCGCTGCAGGTTGTTGGTCGGGGCATATCTCGACGGCGCTTTCAGCAGACCGGCCAGCATCGCCGCTTCGGACGGTGACAGCTTGGCCGCCGTCTGACCGAAGTAGCGCTGCGCCGCCGCCTCGAATCCCCGCGCGCCAGCCCCCAGATAGGCCCTGTTGAAATAAATCGTCAGGATGTCTGACTTGGTATACTTGACCTCCATCGCAATGGAATAAGGGATCTCCTTGATCTTGCGCCACACCCCCCCGCCCCGGCAGTCATCCTCATAGGCCCCTTCATCCGACCATAAGTTGGGATCATACCTGACGCCAAGGCACAGTAGTTTTGCAACCTGCTGGGTTATGGTCGATCCGCCATTGCCCTCCAACGGCCCTCGGCCAGCCGCCAGATTGATCGAGATAGCCGATACGATGCCGCGCGGGCTGATGCCGAAATGCCGGAAGAACCGTTTGTCCTCGGTCGCGACGACCGCGTTCACCAGATTGGGCGAGGCGGTTTCGGCACCAACCTGGCCGCCAAACGTCTCACCCCGCCACGCAAATACCGAACCATCCCGGTCCAGCAGGGTGACAGACCCGCGCGAACGACCGTCCAGTAAAGCGTTCAATGGTGGCAACTGTACATAGAAATATAGGACCGCGCAGCCCAGCACCATGCCCCCGATGGCAAGGATGCG
>JBBQGU010000126.1:0-10177 GCA_038323315.1 Rhodobacterales bacterium
TGGCGCGCCGTCAACCCGATCAAACACAGTTGACTTTGATCGCCGGACCCGTGCACCGCCCGTGGTCCGGCGGCACCTTGGGTCGAAGGACCGGAATGGTTCGACCAACGGTTCTGATCTCGTCCAACATCCTGAAGGGCGCCTGCTGAAATGGCACGCACTGACGGGCGTGTTCACCACCGTTCGCGACAAAGCGTGCAGTGCGCACGGTAACACCCGTGATCGCGACGGGCGCCTGATCAGCGGCGGTTCCTGACCGCCACAACCTCGCTATACCGCGTGCAAACTACGCAACAGCGCCCATAAATTCGCCCATCCGGATCAAACCCTGCATATAGCCCACGGCATGACTGCGCCCGCGGTGGCTCCAATCGCTGTCACCATCCATTTTCGGCACATGGTCATCCAGCAGAAATCCGTCAAACCCATGGCGTGCCAGTTGCACGACCACTTCGGCCGGATCAAAGTTGCCGTCGCCCAGAAAACACTCGGTAAAGTTTGGCATCGTGCCTTTGACATCGCGGAAATGGATATAGGCGATCTTCCCCTTGGGCGCGAAGAACTCGATCAGTTCATGCACATTTGCCCGGCCGCCCGGCATCTCGGAACAACAACCCAAACACAAATCCAAGCCCCAGGCCTTACTCCCCCCGGATAACTCGTAGGCATGCGTCAAACCCCAAGGTCGATAAAATAACCGCGCCACGCCGCCCAGACTCGGGGCTGGCGGGTCATCTGGATGCAAGGCAAGCACCACCCCCTCCGCCTCGGCCACCGGCAAAACGGCGTCGATGAAGTATTTGTAGTTGGCCCACATCTGGTCCTCGGTAATCACCGGCCCATCCCGCCCATAGACCGGCATCGAAAACGCATGACCCAGCGTCGTCGGCATGAACTGCCGCATCAGGTCAACATCCCCGATCGCATCCACCACCGCCTGATCAAACTGCGTCGCGCCCGCCCCACCCCGCGTCGGCGCCATCCGTTCGGTCCGCCAGACCGAGTTCGGCATGAAGTGATAGCCCAGCACAGGCACCCCCGCCCGCCCCACGGCCCGGATCGTATGGGCGTAATTCTCGATTTGCTCATCGCGCCCCGGCAGGCCCAACATGACCTTGTGATAGAAATGCGTCGGCACATTTTCGATCGCCTCGAACACCAGCCCGTGCGCCCGAACCCGGTCGACCAAGCCTTGCACATCCGCCTCCTCCCACCGCACCTCGCCGGGCAAGGTGGGGTTGTTCATCTGTAGTCCCGTCACCCCGATTTGCGCCGCAAAGCGCAACTTCTCCTCGGTCAGTTCATGAAACTGTCCCACTGCAACCCGCATCGCCATAGACTCCTCCCAGTCGTCAGGCCCCCAGCCTGCACCCTGTCACGCCGCCAATCAACCATTGAAATCGTCCCCGAACCGCCTAAACTTGTTTGAACCACAGGAGGGTTCCACGATGAAACGTCTGGCCGCCGCAGCACTTCTAGCCCTGCCTTTTACTGCCCACGCGCAGGACACCTCCATTCGCGGTGCGGTCGGCTTTACGCAGTCCGTGGTGGTTTCGGGGCTGGAGGGTCCGTGGGAAATCACCTGGGGGCCCGATGACATGCTGTGGGTGACGGAACGCACCGCTGGCCGGATAGACCGCATCAACCCCACCACCGGCGAGATCTTCCCCGCCGTGACGCTGCCCGACATGACCACCAACTCCGGTCAGGATGGCTTGCTGGGTCTGGCGCTGGACCCCGGTTTGGGCAAGGGTCAGGATTACGTCTATGCCTTTTACACATATACCGACCCTAACACCGCCCCAGACCCCACGGTCACTGACCCCAACAGTCCCTTCCTGCACGCCTATTCTCGCGTGATCCGCCTGTCTTACGACGCCACGACCGGCAAACTGACCGATCCCAAAACTCTGATAGAGGGGCTTCCGGCAGGCGCAGACCATGTTTCAGGCCGCCTGAAAATCGGCCCCGACGGCAAACTTTACGTGACCCTTGGCGACCAAGGCAACGACCAGTTGGCCAATTTCTGCATCCCGATCCTGGCCCAACGCTTGCCCACTGCCGCAGAAGTTACGGCCAAGGATTACTTCGCCTATCAGGGCAAGAGCCTGAGGATGAACATCGACGGCACTATCCCAGCCGATAATCCGACCCTGAACGGCATTCAGAGCCATGTTTTCACCTATGGTCACCGCAACATGCAGGGTCTGGCCTTTGGGCCCGACGGCACCCTCTATGCCTCGGAGCAGGGTCCGAAGACGGATGACGAAGTGAATATCCTGACCGCAGGCGGCAATCATGGCTGGCCCCATGTTGCGGGGTATCAAGATGACATGGCCTATCAATATGCCCAATGGCCCGAAGCAAGCAAACCTTGTGACAGTCTCGAATTCAGCGACATAACCATCGACCCGTCGGTCCCGCGCGAGGATGAAACCGCTTGGCCCGGTCCTTTTACCCCGCCCATCGCCACAATGTTCAGCGTGCCCAGCGACTGGAATTTCGAAGATCCCGCCTGCAACGGCATGAACTTCATCTGCTGGCCAACCCTCGCCGCGTCCAGCATCGAGGCATACATGCCAACCGATCCGATCCCCGGTTTTGGCAACGCCCTGCTTGTGACAGCCCTGAAACGCGGCAGCCTGTACCGTCTGCCGCTGTCCCCCGATGGCAAAACTGTCGCGGGTCCGGCCGAACGTTACTTCCAGACCGACAACCGCTACCGCGACACGGCGGTCAGCCCGGACGGCAAAACCATCTTTGTCGCAACCGATCCCGGCGGCCTGCATGAGGCCGTTGGCGGCGGCGTCGGCAAGGATGTCGTGAATGCCGGCGCCATCCTGGCTTTCACCCATACCGACCCATAGCCGTCACTCACGCCTCTGCCCCTGCGGCATCCAGCAGTGCCAAGTCCTCGGCCGCCAGAACCAGCCTCGCACCCCGCGCCAGACTGGCCACCTGTGCGACCGACGTGGCCGAGGCGATAGGCGCCGTGATCCCCGGCTGCGCCACGATCCACGCAATTGCGATCTCGGCCAAGGCCGCACCCGTCCGGGCCGCAACCTTGTCCATCGCCGCCAGCAACCCCAGCCCGCGCGGGTTCAGATAGCGGTTCATGCCGCCGCCCCGCTGACTTTTCCCGAAATCTGCCGCCGATCGGTACTTGCCGGTCAAAAAGCCCGACGCCAAGCCGTAATAGGGAATGGCCCCCATCCCCGCCGCAATCACCATATCCTGCACCGCCCCGGCATAGGCCGCCCGGCTGTACAGGTTGAATTCGTTCTGCACCGTCTGATAGCGCGGCAAACCCTTGTCGGCGGACAGCGCCAAAGCATTGCCCAGCAAAGTGGCATCATAGTTCGAACACCCTATCGCCCGCACTTTCCCCGCCTTGATCAGCAGGTCATAGGCGCCCAAAGTCTCCTCCTCAGGTGTCGCGGGATCAGGCCAATGCGTCTGATACAGGTCGATCACATCGGTCTGCAGCCGGGTCAGACTGGCCTCGACCGCCTTGACGATCCATGACGCCCGCAAATCCCGCCGTCCCTGCCCCATATCCGACCCGACCTTGGTTGCCAGCACAACGCGGTCCCGGTTCCCCCGCGCCTTTATCCACCGCCCGATGATCCGCTCGCTTTCGCTGTCATTGCCGGGCACCCAGCGCGAGTAGACATCGGCTGTGTCGATCCCGGTAAACCCCTCGGCCATAAACGCATCCATGACGCCGAAAGACGTCGCTTCATCCGCGGTCCAGCCCATCACATTGGTGCCCAACATCAGCGGTTCGATGGCAAGGCCCGATCGGCCCAAATCTCGCTTGGTCATGGCATTCCCCTCCGTTTCGACCCAGATCACCACGCCCGCCGCCCCGAGTCGACCCCCGTTGCAACCTGCCCCCACGTCCACTGGCCGGACCGTCCCCGCCATGATCGTCCCCGTTCCCGGTCCGCCATGCGTTAACGAGGCTTTCGAACGGGCATGGACAGACCTCGGCCTACTTCGGCAAACCAGCCCGGTTGCGCCGGTCAAAAGTCACTTGGGTAAAGCATTCGGGCACATGGGTATCGGCCACGCCAAAGCGGTGCGCGGCCCAGCCTCCGGTGGCGGTTCCGGATCTGGTCCGAACGGCCAACTGTTGAAAGCGCCCAAAAAACATGCCCCAGGTGTCGCCATCGCTGGGCGGCAGGGCGCGGCCATTGGCGAGGTCGGTCAGGCTGGCCCATGGGATGGTGATCTCGGCGCTCCAGCCCCGATCCAGGGTCGTGGGGTCATTCATCGTGCCATCCACTGCAACCTTCAGGTCGAGGTCCGGCAGGTCATAATCCAGAAAGGCCCAGCGGGTCCCGCGCGGGTGATTGCCGGTCCAGAATGCGCCGGTGCCCCGGTCATAATCGCCACCAAAAGAATGCACGCGGGGCGAATGGACATCAAAGCGCTGCGTGTCCCAAAGACTGCCGCGCCTGTAGGCATCGCGCCAGATGAAGAACACTTCATAGATCGTGCCAAGCGCGTTGAACTCCAGTTCATAATAACTGTCCCCTCCGTCGATGAACAGTTCAAGATCGTTTTCAAAGAACAGCAGGTCGTCACGGGTGGTCAAGGTGCCGACAAGGTTGGGCTCGGCAGCCCAGAAGGCGATGTACAGCGCCGTCTCATCCCACAGAACCGCCGCCGTCGTGTCCAGCGGCGCCGGAGTGCCGGTCAGCATATCGACAAAACGTGGCGTGCGCGGGGTGTTGGCCCAAGCAGGGTCCGTCGCCCGGCCATCCGTCTGCACGGCCGCGGTGACGTAGCCCGCCGCATGGCTGCCCGGCCGCTGGCCATAGCCGTTAGGGTTCTGGGTCATCGGTCACCTCTGCAAGTCTTGCCCGAAGATGCCCCGGCTTGACCTGTCAGTGCAAGCCGGACGTGACGCCTTTTCAGACACTACCCGACAACAGCGAGCGTAGCAGGGTACCGACCCGGCGTCCGATCAGCCGGGGCGGCAATAGCAAGGTGCGTCCGCACGGGTTAGCGTGGCCATTGACTCAAGCCCCTCTTTCATCCGACGCTCCCGCAAAACGAGGTGCCGCATGGAAATCAACGTCAGTTTCGACCGCCCCGAGGAGGGGCCCACGGCCGGACCGGTGAGCGTCGGATGGTTTTTGACCAACGACAAGGGGGCGGTGATGTATGATCCGCCCGAGCGCCTGATCTTTCGCCAGACCAACAAGGCCCATGCCAAATCCGCCAGCCGCTGCCCCGCCGTGGTTCAGATGGAAAGCCGCTATTTCGTCATCAAGTGCCCGTTCGACATAAGCATTGGCTTTGGCCGCGATGACAAGGGCAAGGGCCATCTGATCAACCGCAACGGCGTCGCCTCGCCCGTCCGGGGCAACAAGCTGAACGACCTGCTGACACTGGTGAGCGAGACCGAGTGGCGCTATCCCGACCGCCCCACAGTGCAGATGGTTCTGCCCTACTGCTTTATTGCCGATGAAATGGTCTATCTCACCCAGATCGGCACCTTTGCGCATTACAGGCCCAACCCGCTGCCCGGTACGATCTTTGGCGGGCGGTTCCCGCTGAACGTCTGGCCGCGCCCGTTGATGTGGGCCTTTGAGTGGCACGAGCCGGAAAAGGACATCGTGCTGCGGCGTGGCGAGCCGCTGTTCTATTGCCAGTTCGAGGCCGAGGGGCCGGACCGCATGGTGCACATGGTCGAGGCCGAACGGACACCCGAGTTGCAGAAATACATGGATCAGATCGGCGGAGTGGTGAACTATGTCAACCAGACCTTTGGGCTTTTCAAGGCCGCCGAGGCGCTGCGGCCCGCCAAACTGCTGACCCCCAAAGCCAAGGGCTGACATGCGATCCTCGCTGGAGGTGTACGATCTGGCGACCGCCACCTTTCGCATCGTCCTGCAAAGCGATGCGGTGATCGAGGCGCCGAATTGGCATCCCGACGGATTTCTGGTGAACTCGGATGGTCGGTTGTTCCGCGTGCCCCACAACGAGCCTCGTCTTGTGCCTTTGGATACCGGCGACCTGATACGCTGCAACAACGACCACGCCTTCACCCGCGACGGTGCAAAGATTCTGTTCGGCTGCCATCGGGGCAAGGGTGCGGAACTGTTTGCAATGCCGGTGGCAGGTGGCTCGCCCCGCCTGATCTCACCCGAGCCGCCGACATGGCTGCACGGGGTCGCACCGGATGGCAGCGGCATTGTCTATTGCGCGGCGCGCGGTGACAAGACGCGCATCGACGTTTACACCAAGATCTGGGACGGTGCCGAGCGTCGTCTGACCATGGCCGAGGGGATGTGCGACGGCCCCGATTATTCTGCGGATGGTTCCGAAATCTACTACAACTGCGACCGCACCGGTCACGCGCAGATCTGGGTGATGAATGCCGATGGCAGCGACCAGCGCCAGCTTTTTGCCGATGACCGTGTGAACTGGTTCCCTCACCCTTCCCCGGACGGTGCACATGTGCTTTATCTAGCCTATCCTCCCGGCACCCAAGGCCATCCCCGCGACCTGCCAGTGAGCCTATGCCTGATGAGCCCCGACGGAACGAACCGCCGCCGCATTCGTGAATTCACCGGCGGGCAGGGCAGTATCAACGTGCCGAACTGGTCGCCGGACGGCCAGCATTTCGCCTATATCCGCTATCAACAACAGGAGCCTTAGATGCCCGTATCCTCCACCGACCTTGTCGCCGCTGCCAACGCCCTTGTGCCCCGCGTGACGGGCGAACAAGCCCAAAAGATGATGGCCGATGGTGCCGTCCTGCTGGACATCCGCGACACGTCCGAACTGGCCGACACCGGCAAGGCTGTCGGATCGCTGCACATCCCGCGCGGTTCGTTGGAGTTCAAGGCCGACCCGGCCTCGCCCAGTTATGAACCCCGGTTGCAGGCTGACACGCCGATCGTCTTGCACTGCGCAGCCGGGGGTCGGGCAGCGCTGGCAGGGAAACTGCTGCTGGAGATGGGCTATACCAAGGTGTACAATCTGGGTGGATTCAAGGACTGGACGGCCGCTGGCGGCGCGGTCGAGTGACGCCTCGAACGCACGCTTACCCCAGGTTACGCCAAAATTACAATTTCCTCGGGTGGCAGGGTCAGGCGCACGGCGCTGCCGGGCTGGGGGATGGTCGCACCCTCGCGGTTGAAGCAATCTACGACCACGGTGGTCCCTTGGGCGGTGTCGACACGCAGACGGATGATTGCCCCCAGAAACTCACGCGAGGCGAGGCGGCCCGAGATGACGATGGCGGGGGTAGGGTCTGAGGGGGCCAGCACGCGCAGAGCCTCGGGGCGGATGGCGAGGGTGATTTCGCTGCCATGCGAATCGGGGAGGGTGCGGTTGAGGGTCAGAGCGCCGAGCGCAGTGTCGACGGTGCCGGTCTTGGCATCCTTGACGTGGGCCGGAACAAGGTTCAACGCGCCGATAAATTCGGCCACAAAGCGGCTGGCGGGGTGGTTGTAGATCTGATCCGGCGCGCCGATCTGTTCGGCGCGGCCACCATACATGACGACGACGCGGTCGGACATGGACATGGCTTCTTCCTGGTCATGGGTGACGAACAGGGTCGAGATGCCCAATTCGCGCTGGATCGCGCGAATCTCGCCGCGCAGGGTGACGCGAATTTTGGCGTCCAGTGCGGATAAGGGTTCGTCCAGCAGCAGCACCCTGGGGCGGGGGGCGATGGCGCGCGCAAGGGCCACGCGCTGTTGCTGGCCGCCAGACAGTTGATAGGGGTAGCGATCGCTGAACTTGGCCAGACCAACCATTTCCAGCATTTCGCGCACGCGACGGTCGGCTTCGGCGCGGGCGATGCCGCTGACTTTCAGCCCAAAGGCGACGTTGCCCGCGACGGTCATGTTGGGAAACAGGGCGTAGGATTGAAACATCATCCCGATCTTGCGCTGCCGGGCGGCCAGGGTGGTGACGTCCTGACCGCCAATCTGGATCGAGCCTGAACCGGGGGTTTCAAACCCGGCCACCATGCGCAGGACCGTCGTCTTGCCGCAGCCGGAAGGGCCGAGCAGCGAAACGAACTCGCCTTCGTCCATCTCAAGATCAAAGTCGCGCACGACAGGGTTTGCACCGAAACTTTTGTTCAAGCCGCGCAGGGTCAGAAAGCTCATGGGCGGCTCCGGGTAAAACGGGGCAGCAGTCGCTGTCCGGGCTTCATATGGGCAAAGGCCTGCATCAGGGCCATCAGAACCCAGGTCAGGGCAAAGGACATGATCGCAAGTGCGGCAGGTTCATAGGCGCGGTCCTGACCCAGTTGCACAAGGTAGGGGCCAAAGGCGTTGCGGTTCAGCAGACTGGCGATGGCAAATTCGCCCAGGCAGATCGAAAATGTCAGGAACGCGCCCGAAACGATGGCGGCGCGGATGTTGGGAAAGATGATGGTAAAGAGGATGCGGGCGCGACTGGCGCCCAGACTTTCGGCGGCCTCGGTCAGGGTGGCGATGTCGATGGCAGCCATGCCGCTGTCGACGGCGCGAAACATGTAGGGCAGCGACAAGACGACATAGCCCACCACCAGCAGCAGATTGGTGCCGAAGTCCGTTGTTGTGAGCGGCAGGAACGACGAGGAGCCGAACATGCGGATCTGACCGAAAACCAGCACGACCGAGGGGATGATCAAGGGCAGCAGCGAGATGAACTCGACCACCGGGCGCAGATGGGGCAGGCGCAGGCGCACCCAGTAGGCGGTCGGCACGACCAAAAGGGCGCCCACCACAATGGCGATGGCCGAGGCGATCAGGGAATAGCCCAGCGCGTTCAGAAAGACGTCGCTTTGAAAGACCGAGGCATAGGCATCGAACGACCACGTGCCCCGGCGCATTTGCAGCGAGAACTGGAAGGCGGCGATGAGGGGGACCAGAAAGTACAACGCGGCGGCACAGACGATCAGGATGGAGCCCAGGCGCGGTTTCATTTCTGCCACCTTTCAGCGCGGCGGCGCAGCACAAGATACAGCAGGTTAGAGACTGTCATGATGATGATCATGCCCACGGCCAAGGCATAGCCGAGGTTGGGGTTGTACAGCACATTGCCGCGGATTTGCTGGAACAGGACAATCGGCACGACCGAAAAGTTGGACCCGGTCAGGGCTATGACAGTGGCGAGGGTGCCGAATGCGTTGGCGAACAACAGCAGGAAACAGCCCATCACCGAGGGAGCCAGAACGGGCATCCCGATCATGCGCCAGTATTGCGGGCCGGTGGCGCCAAGGCTTTCGGCAACCTCGCGCCATTCGTGTTTCAGACCCTCGATTGCCGGGGTGATGACCAGCAGCATCAGCGGCATCTGAAAATACAGGTAGGTCAAAGCAAGGCCCCAGAACGAGAACAGCGAAAAGCCCATACCGTAGATGTTCAGCCCGAACAGGTTTTTCAGCAGCAACGTCACCAGACCCAAGCGGCCGAGGGTCGCGATGAAGGCGAAGGCCAGCGGCACCCCGGCAAAGTTTGACGCGACGCCGGAAAAGGCGCTGATGGCGCGGCGGATCCACAGGGGCATGCCGCCCAGGATCAGCGCATGGGCCAGCAGCAGTCCGGTCACGGTGCCCAGTGCGGCGGAGGCGAGGCTGAGGCGGATCGACAGCCAGTAGGACCTGGCGATGTTAGGCTCGGCAAGGCCGATCATGTTGTCGAGGGTGAAACCGCCCTTGGAGTCCTGAAACGCGCCGATGACCAGATAAAAGACCGGGGCGATCAGGAACAGGAAGGTGAAGGCGAAATAGGGGACAGCGCCCAGCCAGTTCAGGTTCAGCGGCTTGCGGAGGGGTTGGGATGTCACAGGGGCGCTTTCGTTCAGGGTCATAAGCCAAACGGCGGCGGGGGAGCGCCGCCGCCGTCTGGTCTGCCGAGGGGCTTAGTTCGCGCCCATTTCCTTGGCCCAGTTGTCAGCGGTGGCCGTCTTGGCGGCACCCTGGTCGTCCAGGGACGGGAAGACGGCTTTGGCATAGGCATCTGCCGGGGGCAGTTTGGCCATCAACTCGGCCGGCAGGGTGCCAGCAGCGGACATCGCGTTGAAGCGGATCGGGTGGCAATAGCCGGATAGCCAGCCGATCTGACCCTCGTCCGAATACAGATACTCCATCCACAGTTTGGCGGCGCTGGGGTGCGGCGCATAGGCCGAGATTGCCTGAACATAGACGCCGGCAATCACGCTG
>JBBQGU010000127.1:0-10140 GCA_038323315.1 Rhodobacterales bacterium
ACCAAGGGGGCCAGACAAACCTGGATTCCCCGCGCCGGCGACCCATTGTTGCGCCTGCGTCGGCCAAAGCCGCTGAATGGCCACAAGCCTGGCCTGGATGTCGTGGTCGCCATGTACAATTCGCGCCAATGGATTCAGGACTGCGTGGATGGCATCCTGAGGGGCGCCTCGCCGGAAGTGCGGGTTCTGGTGGTTGACGACGGCTCGACCGACGGTTCGGGCGATCTGGTGCACGAGTTGTATGAGGGCAATGACAGGGTCGTCCTGCTGGCCAAACTGAACGGTGGCTGCGCGTCGGCGCGCAACTTTGGCCGGATGCACTCTGACGCAGCACATCTGGCCTTTGTCGATGCCGATGACGTGCCCGGCCCCGGCCTGTATACCGGCCTGCTGGAGCTTGCCCGCCATACCGGGGCCGAGATTGTGCAGGGCGGGTTTGAACTGTTGATGACGGATGCCGGTGGCACCCTGCGCAGCCACCCGTCCTATGAAACCACGCAGTCGGAAATCCTCCATGCCCGGCGCCACAACTTTGGCACCCAGACCTGCTGTCTGGTTCCGTCCTGGCTGTTGATGCAGGGCCAGCCGACCATCTGGCGGCGGATTTATCGGCGCGACTTTCTGGACAACCGAAACATCTGGTTTCCTGAACATATCCGCGCCTTTGACGACCAGATCTTTCAGATGATCAGCCTGCAGAACGTGATGGATGTGCCGATGCTGGACGGGGTGAATTATGGCTACCGTCAACATGCGGGACAGGACATACAACAGGGTGATGAACGTATGTTCTATTCGCTGGAAATGTTCCGCATGATCCTGAAACGCGGTGTCTCGGAAGGCTGGAATGATTTCCGACCGGCCTTGCAAAGCTATATCAATACCGTCAATTGGTGCTGGAATGGCCTGCGCCCGGATCTGCGCCCGGCTTTCGTCAAGGGCGCGGCCGAGTTGTGGATCTATGCCAGCTGTGCGCTGGAGCCGCACAATTTCAAGGGCCTGTCGCTGGAACAGTTCGCCCCGCCCGATTTTGCCTTTTATGCCAACGGATTTCGCGACCGGTTCGCCACACTCGACCGGTCTTATGGCAGCATCTATCTGGATTCCATCAACATGCATCCTGATATGCTTGCCACATCCGGGGCCAAAGGGCGTCTGGCTTGAAAAAACGCCTGTTCCTGCATATCGGCTCGCACAAGACCGCAACCACCTTCCTGCAAAGCAGCCTCGCCTCCAGTCCGGCGGCGCTGTCCCAACTGGGCCTGTTGTATCCCAAGGCCGGGCGCATCTATGACGCGCATTTCCAACTTGTCTGGGCTTTGAACGACCGGGCTCTGGCGTCACGCACGTTGCAGGATATTCCGGTCTGGGCAGAGGTAATGGAGGAAATCGACGCCTCGCCCCATCCGACCGTGCTGCTCAGCGCCGAAACCTTTGGGTGGGGCACCGATGTCACGCGGCTGGCGGCGCTGGCAAAACGCTATGATGTGCAGGTGATCTACTATCTGCGCAGCCCCGATAGCCATCTGGAAAGCTTTTACAATCAGGTCGTCAAGGATTTCGACACCAAAGAACAGCGCCCTTTGGAACGGTACATGACCGAAGACCCGCTTGGCATCCTCGACACCACCAAAATTCTGAACCCCTGGGCCGAGATGTTCGGGCGTGACGCGATCAAGCTGCGCTTGTTCGGTAAAAGCTTTCTGCCCGGCGGAATCCTCGCCGACTTTGTCAGGACGATGGGCTATACGACAGTTCCCGCCTTCAATGCCGCCGCAGACTCGGCGCAGCACAAGGTGTCGCTGCCGCCCGATGCGCTGGAATATCTGCGCCTGTCCAACCCCTGGCTGACCGAGCGGGACGGCCACCACGAATTTGTCGTGCGGCTGGTCAAACTGACCCATGCCCACCCCGACGCCTTTCAGGAAACCCGCGCCGGCATTCTGTCGCCACGCGCGCGTCAGGTCCTGCGCCTGCGCTTTCGCGCCAACCAGTTGCACGCGGTTCATGCCTATCTTGGCCCCCGTCGCACCCCGTTCCCGGCCAACGATGCCCCCGATTTTCCGGGCTACGACACCCGAATGCCCGAGGCTGACGCCAAGGTGATGGGCAAGGTCGCCGCCTTGATCCGTGGCATCGCCTGAATTCGGAAAACGGCAGTCGGACGTGGTGCCGCCGTTGTCCGGCAAACCCTGCGGCGGAGGATTTTCTCATAGACCATAAAATTTTTAGGAAAAATTTTGGCAATAGTCCTGCGATGCCATATCCCTTGACCTTGGCCAATCAAACAGTAGTTTGCACGCATGGACGATCCGATTGCCGACCTTTTACTTAAAACCGCCGCACAGGATCGTGCGGCGTTTCGGCATCTTTATTCCGTCAGTTCCTCGAAACTAATGGGCGTTTTGCTGCGTATACTCGGCAACCGCGCGGAATCGGAGGATGCGTTGCAAGAGGTTTATACCAGGGTCTGGCTGAAGGCAGGGCGCTATGATGCGTCCAAGGGCCGTGGCATGACCTGGCTGATCGCCTTGTCACGCAATCTGGCCATCGACCGTTTGCGCCAGCGCAGCGACCATGTCAGCGACGACGCTGCAATGGAGGCGGCTGCCGACCCCGCCCCACATGCCGAAACCCGCATGATCGCCACCGGCGAGGCGCGCCGGATCACCGATTGCTTTGCCACCCTCGAACCCGACCGGGCCGAGGCGTTGCGCGGTGCCTATCTGACCGGCCTGTCCTATACCGACCTTGCCCATCGGCACGGCGTCCCTTTGAACACAATGCGGACATGGCTTCGCCGCAGCCTCCTCAAGTTGAAGGAGTGCATGGCAGCATGACCGAAACCGCATTCCGCCCCGAAGACGAAGACGATCTGCTGGCCGCCGAATATGTCGCGGGCATGCTGGATCTGGCCGAACGCACGGGCGTCGAAGCCCGCCTGCGTATGGATGCCGGTTTTGCCGCGTTGGTGACCCAATGGGAAATCCGGTTTCAGGATCTGAACGACGACTATCCCGAGGTTCCGGCCCCGGATTTCATGCCGACGATCGAGGCGCGGCTGTTCCCGAGCGCGGCCAAACCCGGGCTGTGGTCCAACCTTTGGGCCTGGGGTGCTGCCGTCACGGCGGCCGTGGCCGTGGTGGCCTATCTCGCGCTGACCCCCGCAGCGCCCAGCTTTGTGGCCACGCTGGAGGCGGAGGGCAGCGTGCTGCGCTATGAGGCGGTGATCACGCAAGACCGCCTGACCATCACCCGTGTATCGGGCGCGACTGCGGGTGCCGATCATGCCCACGAATTGTGGATCATCGCAGGTGACAATCCGCCGGTGTCGCTGGGGGTTATCAGCGGTGACAGCGAAACCATCGCGCTGCCCGGCGTGACCGAGGGTGCGGTGCTGGCCATCACGGTGGAGCCTGCGGGCGGCTCGCCCACCGGCATGCCCACCACAACGCCGGTCGCCGTTGGAACGCTGACCGCCGCCTGACCCGTTGGAGGCAGCGCCTGCGCGCAGTTTCATGGCCTGACTGCAAAGCATCATCACGAACGCGTTTGTTGTGCCGCCCCTGAAACTTTCTCATTCCAGCGTCCGTTCGTTCGGTTGGGAGGCGGGATTGGCCCGCCCCACGAAAAACGCTCAGGATGCATACACCATGAAAAAGCTTTTGATCTCTGTCGCTGTCTTGACCCTGTCGACCGGTTTCGCGATCGCGGAAAATCCGATGGTTGGCGGCGCTGCGATGCTGGAAACCAAGAACATCGTCGAAAACGCGGTGAACTCGGCTGACCATACCACGCTGGTGGCTGCCGTGACCGCTGCCGGTCTGGTGGAAACCCTGTCCGGTGTAGGTCCGTTCACCGTTCTGGCCCCCACCAACGACGCCTTTGCCAAGCTGCCCGCAGGCTCGGTTGAAACCCTGCTGAAGCCCGAAAACAAGGACATGCTGACCAAGATCCTGACCTGCCACGTCATTGGCGCACAGGCCATGTCGGGTGACATCGTGTCGATGATCACGGCTGACGGCGGCACGCATGTCGTGGACACCGTGGGCGGCTGCAAACTGTCGCTGACCACGGCCGATGGCAAGGTCATGATCACCGACGAAATGGGCGGAATGGCCACCGTGACCATCGCCGACGTCAAGCAGTCCAACGGCGTCATCCATGTGATCGACACCGTCCTGCTGCCCAAGTCGTAAGGCACCCCAAGTCCAACTGCCCCCTGGCGGTTTGCGGTCACGCTGATCCCAACCGACCCGCACATCGCCGTCATCCCCGGGGCAGAGCTTGATCGGTCCCTCCGATTGTCCCCCACATCGGGACCGACCAAGCGGAGAGCCGCCCCATCACGGGGCGGCTTTTTCCATAGGCACAGATGATCCATTGGCCTGATATTGCCGGGCGTCCCGCTGCCCGACCCCGCATCCAGCCTTGACGTCGCAGCCGCCGTCGATTACCTGACGAGTCATTGCGGGTGTATCTCAAGGGTAGAGAAGCAGCTTCCCAAGCTGATGACGAGGGTTCGATTCCCTTCACCCGCTCCACCTTTCCATTTACGCGCCGTTAGGCTAGCAAGCCGCTGTCCATGGAACAGGGAGATTTCCACATGAGCGATATCAAACGTCTTGGCGTCGGGGCCCGGATGTCCGAAGCGGTGTGCTATAACGGCATCGTCTGGGTGGCGGGCCAGGTGGGTGAGGGTGACACCGTCGCCGCACAGACCGCAGATTGTCTGGCGCAGGTCGACCGCATCCTGGCCGACGCTGGCACAGACAAGACCCGCATCCTGTCGGCCCAGATCTGGCTGTCGGACATCGCGACCTTTGCCCAGATGAACGCCGAATGGGACAAATGGGTCGCCCCCGGCAACACTCCTGCCCGGGCGACGGGCGAGGCCAAGTTGGCAGCACCCAAATACAAGGTCGAAATCATCGTCACGGCCGCGTTGAATTGAACCGCTGAAGCGGGGGTTTCACACCCCCGCGCCCCCGTGGAGTATTTATGCCAGAGTGAAGGATCAAGTGCAGGTCGCGGGCAGCGCCCCGTCTCCGTTACACCCTCAGGTAATTCACCAAAGCCGCCGTCGAGCCATCCTTGCCCTCGGTGCCCTGTTTGCCCTCAAGTATCGGTTGCAGCGCCAGTGCCAGCTCTTTGCCCAACTCCACGCCCCATTGGTCGAACGAATTGATCCCCAGCATTACACCTTCGGCAAAGACCCGGTGTTCGTACAGCGCGATGATCTGGCCCAGCACAAACGGTGTCAGTTGTGGATAGACAAGCGTGGTCGATGGGCGGTTGCCCGGGAACACGCGGTGGCGCGCCTGACGGTCCAACTCGGGGCCGGTGATGCCCTTTTTGGCCATGATGGCGGTTGCCTCGGCCAGCGAACGGCCGCGCATCAGCGCCTCGGATTGCGCAAGGCAGTTGGCGACCAACAGCAGATGTTGGTGCGCAAGGTCGGGTTCATGGCCCTGTCTTGCCACCAGAAACTCGCAAGGGACAATGCGGGTGCCCTGATGGATCAGCTGGTAAAAGGCGTGCTGACCGTTGGTACCGGGCTCGCCCCAGACCACCGCGCCGGATTCGACGGTCAGGGCGCTGCCATCCAACGCGACGCGCTTGCCGTTACTCTCCATCTCCAACTGTTGCAGATAGGCGGGCAGGCGCAGCAGGCGTTGGTCATAGGGCAGTACCGCGCGGGTGGCATAGCCGCAGATCTGGTTGTGCCAGATGCCGACCAAAGCCAACAGAACCGGCATGTTCTGGGCAAAGGGCGCGGACAGGAAATGTTCGTCCATCGCGCGCCCACCTTTCAGAAAGTCGCCGAACGCCTGCTGCCCGACCGACAGCATCACCGCCAAACCGATCGGACCCCACAGCGAATAGCGCCCGCCGACCCAATCTTCGAACCCGAATACCCGTTCCGGATCAATGCCATAGGCCGCAGTCTTTTCCGCAGCCGTCGAGACGGCGGCAAATTGCGCGCCGGGGTTTTTGACGGCCTTGGCCAGCCAGGCCTTGGCGGTGTCGGCATTGGTCATCGTCTCGATCGTGGTGAAGGTTTTGGAGGCGACGATGATCAGCGTGGTTTCGGGGTTCAGCCCCTGCAACGTATCGGCGATATGCGCGCCATCGACGTTTGAGACGTAATGCACGCGTGGCCCGTCGCCCCAGGGCGACATGGCGATGGTCGCCATCACAGGGCCGAGGTCCGACCCGCCAATGCCGATATTCACCACATCGGTGATCTTGCCGCCCTGCCCCGTGAAAGCGCCCGCGCGGACATTTTCGACAAAGCGGATCATCCGGGTGCGGGTCGTGTGAATCTCCGGCATCACATCGGTGCCGTCGACCATCACTGCGACCCCTTCGGGCGTGCGCAGGGCGGTGTGCAGGACCGCCCGCCCCTCGGTATCGTTGATCTTGGCCCCGGCGAACATGGCGTCGCGCTTGGCCGCCACCCCCGACCCCTCGGCCAGCGCCAGCAGCAGCCCCAGCCCATCCGCATCGATGTTGGTCTTGGCGTAATCCAGCATCATCGTTCCGGCCTTGACCGAGAACGCTCCGGCCCGCGCCTGATCGAACAGCGACAGGATCGACCGTGATGTTACGCCAGCCTGATGATCGCGCAGGCTTTGCCATTTGTCTTGCATCAGTCTACTCCGCCCAATGGATTGTGGCCTGATCCAGGACCACCTGGATCGGCGCCAGTGTCGCAGGCAATTGCAACGCCCGTTCCAGCGCCGACCGCTTTTCAGGGCCCGTGATCAGGATATGGATGTGTTTGGCCGCCCTGAGCACGGGGGCAGTCAGGGTGATGCGCGGCTCGCCCGCAGCCTCGGCGCGCAGAGCCATCACCGGCGGCGCATCGTCGGCCAAAGCCTGCGCCAGCAGATCGGCACCGGGAAACAGACTGGCGGTGTGCATGTCATTGCCCATGCCCAGCAACAGGACGGTGATCGGCAGATGCGGTATGATTGCCTTTGCCAGTGCCGCCAGCCCCTGCTCGGGCGTGGGCACGGGCATGTACATTGGCACAAGGGTCGCCGCCGCCGCCGGTCCGACCAGCAGCCGCGCCTTTAGCAGCCGCGTGTTGGACCGGCCCGAATCTTCACCAACCCACCGCTCGTCGTTCAACAAGACCGCGACACGGCCCCAGTCCAGATCCATCCCCGCCAAGGCATCAAAGACCGGCCCCGGCGTCGTCCCCCCCGGCACCGACAGGGTCGCCGGGCCGTGGCGCAGGGCGCTGCGCAGTTCCTGCGCCATAATCTCGGCCAGCCCCTGCATCAGCGCGGCGCGGCTGGAATAATGCTCAATTCGCATCGCTTGACCTCATCCCTTGATCTCGCGCCAGCGCCGTCCGTCCCGGTGCAGCAGCATCAGGGCATCTTCGGGGCCGGAGGTGCCGGGGTCATAGCCTTGCGGGCGGCTGCCCCGCGCCTCCCAACCTTGGATGATCGGGTCGGTCCAGGCCCAGGCCGCCTCGACCTCGTCGCCTCGCATGAACAGGGTCTGGTTGCCCCGGATCACATCCATGATCAGCCGTTCATAAGCGTCCGGCACATCCTCGGCCTCGTCGCCAAGGGCGGCGGCAAAGCTCATGTCCAACGGCACCTGCATCAGGCGCATACCGCCGGGACCGGGCTCCTTGATCATCACCTGCAACTCCATGCCCTCGTTCGGTTGCAAGCGGATGACCAGCACGTTTTCCTTCCAACCCGAAGCATCATCGAACACCGAATGCGGCGGTTCCTTGAACACGATCGCAATCTCGGACGCGCGCGCCCGCAAACGTTTGCCGGTGCGCAGATAGAACGGCGTGCCCTTCCAGCGCCAGTTCGACACGCCCACCTTGAGCGCCAGATAGCTTTCGGTGCGCGAATTAGGGTCCTCGCAATGCTCCAGATAACTGCCCTGCCCACCCCCTGCCAGATACTGCCCGCGCACGATCTGGTCGGGCTTGACCTGATCCAAGGCGCGAATCACCTTCAGCTTTTCATCGCGGACGGCGGATGGGTCAAAGTGATAGGGCGGCTCCATCGCGATCAGGCACAGCAGTTGCATCATGTGGTTCTGCACCATGTCACGCATCGCACCCGACTTGTCGTAATAGGCACCGCGCCCCTCGACCCCGACCGTTTCGGCAACGGTGATCTGCACGTGGTCGACATATTCGGCTTTCCACAACGGCTCGAACAGGATGTTGGCAAAGCGCACCGCCATCAGGTTCTGCACCGTTTCTTTGCCCAGGTAATGGTCGATCCGGTAAATCTGGGCTTCCGTGAAATGCCGCGCCAGCGTGGCGTTCAGCGCCCGCGCGCTGATCAGGTCACGGCCAAACGGCTTTTCCACCACGATCCGGCTGGTCGGATCGGCAATGTCATGTTCGTGCAGCTTTTCCGCCAGATCGCCGAACAGCGCCGGCGCGACCGAGAAATAAAAGGCCCGCACCACGCCCGGCCGCATCATCTGTTTCAGCTTGTCCCAGCCGCCCTCGACCTTGGCATCGATCGAGACATACGAGATTCGCGCCAGAAAATCCGCGATGACCTGTGGGTCGCGGCGCTTTTCGGGAACAAACTCGGCAATCGCACCCGCGACTTGTTCGCGAAACTGGTCATCGGTCAACACCGCCCTCGCCCCGCCGATGATCCGGCATTCCATCGTCATCTGGCCCGCCAGAAAGCGGCGGTACAGCCCCGGCAGGATCTTGCGCCGGGCCAGATCGCCGGTACCACCAAAGATGACAAGGTCGAAGACATCGACCGGAATGACACGGGAAACCATCTGTGGACCTCGCCTGATCGGATCTGAACACGCTGTTAGCGCTAACGAAATGCCAATACGCCCACAACGCAGTGAAGTCTAGCAAGACTGCCTTGACAGCCCACCGCGCGTGCACATCGGGCCGAACAGTTACTGGAAATTCGGCGGGAGTAAAAGCATCTGTAGTGCACACGAATTTTCGTCGTCAATCTGACTCGTGACTCGCCATCCGGCCAACGATGCCGGTGTAAACGTGCCGCTGACGTCGATGGAGTTTGACCTGCTGCACACGTTCCGCCCCCATTTCCAGACCCACCACGCGGTCCACCATCGCCAGCGGGTCAGCGAGGGCAGCGAGATGCGAAACCGCGCCCGCCGCCCGGACTGTCCGACAGGTCCAGCTTGCCGCGATGCGCCTCGACCATGCTTTTGCAGGCCGACGGGCCAAGCCCGGTGCCCTGACCGAGGCTTTCCTGCGCCTGCCGCGACTGGTTGCGCGCGTTGTAAAGATCGGTGACGTCGCTTGCGAAACCGCCGATGCGGATACTTGCCCCGGTCACATCGCGGATCGGGAAGATCGTGTTCCGCGCCACCATGCTGCGGCCATCGACTTGACGCGTGTATTCGTGCGTCATGGGCGGGCCGGTTTTAAGCACCGTGGCCTGCGCTTTCGCAGCTGTTTCGGCCTCGGCCGCAGTGTCCAGGGCATGGGGATATTGTCCGATCATCCGGGCCGGATCACCCATGCCCGGCACAGCAGCACCAAAAGCGGTGACCAAGATGAAAGCGCCGTCAAGTTCGTGCAGAAACAAAGGCGCCAGCACATTGTCGAAGATCGAGGCCAGCAGAGTGCGGATCTCCTCCAACTTATCCTTGGCGGGCACCAACTCGTCAATGTCGATCACCATGCCGCCGATATGGGTATCGAACCGTCGCTGTCACTAAAATAGACCATCGTCCCGACATCATGCGTGGTTGCAGGCGGAATGGCCGGATCAGGCGAATCGCGTGACGTTTGTCACCGACGACGCCTTGGGCACCACGGCGACAACCTTTTTGGCCCGCGTTGGCAGACCGGTGCTGGAAAAACCCTTCACCCACGCAAGCCTAATACAAATTGTGGCTTAAGCGCGTGGCGACACTGATGCTGGACCGCCCGGCTGATCGGCGACCGGCCCATGGACACGTCAGCGACACCATGTTGGAGTCTTGGATGAAACATTGCCTGGAGGCACGAAGACATCCGCTTTGCCGAGACCGGGACGACCCAGGCACCTGCCTTCGGCATCCCGCCATTGGCCCGCGTCGAGTTGCTTCTTGGCGAAGGCATCTTGGGTGACACCTGGTACACCAACGACGGTACCTTCGACA
>JBBQGU010000128.1:0-10139 GCA_038323315.1 Rhodobacterales bacterium
GACCATTTCCTTGACCATTTCGGACTGGAGACGACCCGCGACCTGCCCGGCCTGAAAGAACTGCGCGCCGCAGGACTTTTGGACAGCCGCCCCTTGCCTGACGCGGAACAATCCCCAGATGAGGACGAAGCCAGATCAGGGCAAAGCGAGCTGTTCGAAGACTGAACCCCATGGGGCACAACCGAAGGAATCAAGGATGAACCGACTGATCCAGATGATCATCAGCCAGGTGCTGCGCCATGTCGTGCGACGTGGCGTCGACAGTGGCATCAACCGGTTGTCCGGCGGCACATCAGGTAATCCCGGCGACCGCCCGACCCAAGGTGGCAAGGATCTGGCCCGCAAAGCGCGTCAGGCAGCAAACCTCGCCCGCCGTCTGGGTCGCTGACCCCAGACAGGGATACCGGAACGGACTTTTGCGACTGGGAGCAATTTGGCCAAGATGTGGCGCGGTTGCATCCGAACTATTTCGGCCTTGCCTTGGCATGGGTTTGGTGAAATTGGGAGCCGTCAAACGAACACTCCCGCCCGGAACCAATGGAGGCTTTCATGGAGATTCGCGAGGCACTTACCTTTGATGATGTGCTTTTGGTGCCAGCTGCCAGTTCGGTTCTGCCGTCCGAGGCGGATACCTCGACCTTTGTGACCAAGGCGATCCGGTTGAACATACCGCTGCTGTCTTCTGCGATGGACACAGTGACGGAAGCGCGGATGGCGATTGCCATGGCGCAGGCCGGGGGCATGGGGGTCATTCACCGCAATCTGGATGTGGTGGCGCAGGCGCGGGAAGTGAGCCGCGTCAAACGGTTCGAGAGCGGGGTGGTCTATCATCCGATCACCTTGCGCCCGGATCAGACGCTGGCCGATGCCAAAGCCTTGATGGATCGCTACAATATCACGGGATTTCCCGTGGTGGATGAGGTGGGCCGGGTCTTGGGCATCGTGACCAACCGGGACATGCGCTTTGCCTCGGATGACAAGACGCCGGTTCGGGTGATGATGTCGTCGGAGAATCTGGCGCTGCTGCGGGAGCCGATCGACCGCGAGCAGGCGATCAGCCTGATGAAGGCGCGGCGGATCGAAAAGCTGTTGGTGACGGACGGGGCAGGAAAGCTGACAGGTCTGTTGACGCTGAAGGATACCGAGCAGTCGGTGCTGAACCCGCATGCCTGCAAGGATGAGATGGGGCGGCTGCGGGTTGCGGCAGCGACGACGGTGGGCGATGCAGGCTTTGACCGGTCGCAGGCCCTGATCGATGCCGGGGTTGATCTGGTGGTGATCGATACGGCGCATGGCCATTCCGAAGGTGTTGCGCGCGCGGTCGAGCGGATCAAGCGGCTGTCGAACACGGTGCAGGTTGTGGCGGGGAATGTGGCAACGGCATCGGCCACGCGGGCGTTGATTGATGCGGGCGCGGATGCGGTCAAGGTCGGGATCGGGCCGGGCAGCATTTGCACGACGCGGATCGTGGCAGGCGTCGGTGTGCCGCAGCTTACGGCGATCATGGATTCGGCCGGGGTTGCGGGCGGGATTCCGGTGATTGCCGACGGGGGCATCAAGTATTCCGGCGATTTCGCCAAGGCGATTGCGGCGGGCGCGTCCTGTGCCATGGTTGGCAGCGCCATTGCCGGAACGGATGAGAGCCCGGGCGAGGTGATTCTGTGGCAGGGGCGTTCGTTCAAGGCGTACCGGGGGATGGGCTCGCTGGGGGCGATGGCGCGGGGTTCGGCGGATCGGTATTTCCAGAAGGATGCCGCGTCGGACAAGCTGGTTCCGGAGGGGATTGAAGGGCAGGTGCCCTACAAGGGCTCGGCGGCGGCGGTGATCCATCAGATGGTGGGGGGACTGCGGGCAGCGATGGGCTATACCGGCAACCGGACGATCGAGGCGATGCGGTCGGACTGTCAGTTTGTCCGCATCACTGGGGCGGGTTTGAAGGAAAGCCATGTCCATGACGTGCAGATCACGCGGGAAAGCCCGAATTACCGCGCGGGCTAAAGCCCGATCCAATGGGCCCAAAGCGCGATCATTGCCAGGAAGGCAGCCCAACCGGCGGCGAACAGAAGCGCCGCCGCCATGCCGGACAGGAAAAGCCCGCCCAGAACCCAAGCACCGTCACGGCCGACAAAGCCCACCGAAAACACCAACAGCGCGAGGGCGGGCAGCGCATTGCCCAAGGGGATCGGCAGCATGATGACGAGCGACAACAAAAGGCCCAATACGCCGACAAGACGTTCTGCAGGGTCCGAGGTAAGAACCATCAGGCGCGGATGGACCAGACGTTCGACGCGGCGCAACCACGGCTCTGCCTTGGTCATCACGCCTGCCAGCCATTGCCGTGACACCGAACGGTTCGCAATGAAGCCCGGCAGCCATGGCGGCAGGTTCAGCGCCATCTGCAACGTCAGGAACACCAAAGGCAGCCCGGTGATGGCCGACGTGCCGGGGATACCGGGAAGGCAGTTGGGCAAGGCAAACAGAATCATGAGGACTCCGCGCGCCTGATCCGACAGGTTGGTGACGATCTGCGCCAGCGAAAGCTGTCCGGTCGAATCGTCGCCCTTTGTCAGCGATAGCAGTGTGTCGGTCAATCCGGCTGGCTTCGGGCCGTCGTTCAGGGCATCGGTCTGGTTCATCGGCCCTAGATGGGATGAGATGCGGCAAATTTCCAGCGGCAATTGCAGGGTTGCCGCAAGAAGTTTACGGATTGGTGATGAATCGTCAGGGGCCTTTTTATGACACCCGCCGCCCGTCTTTCTGCCGCCATCGAGGTTCTGGACTTGTTGCTCGCCGGCGCCCCTGTGGAACAGGCCCTGACCAACTGGGGCCGGGCCAACCGCTTTGCCGGGTCGGGCGACCGTCATGCGCTGCGCGACCTGGTATTTGACGCAATGCGGCACCTTCGGTCCTATGCCGCCTTGGGCGGTGGCTTGACCGGGCGCGGGTTGATTTTGGGGGGGGTCAGGGCTGCGGGCATTGATCCTGCGGGGCTTTTTACCGGGATCGGCCATGCCCCCGCGGTCGTGGCGGACGAGACAGGTCACATGCCCGAGGGGGATGAGGCGTTGGATGTGCCAGACTGGCTGGCGGGGGCGCTGCGTGGGGCGCTGGGGGCGGATTACGCCGCCGTGATGTCTGCGATGCAGGTGCGGGCGCCGGTGTTCGTGCGGGTCAATCTGGGCAAAGGGTCGGTCGAGGCGGCGGCACAGGCACTGGCTGCCGAGGGGATTGCGACAAGGGCGGTGGACTGGGTCAACACCGCCCTGGAAGTGGTCGAGAACGCGCGGAAATTACAACATTGTGCCGCCTATCTGACGGGGCTGGTCGAGCTGCAGGACGCCTCTTCGCAGGCCGTGATTGCGGCGCTGCAGATCCGGCCGGAAATGCGGGTGCTGGACTATTGCGCGGGCGGTGGTGGAAAGGCGCTCGCGATGGCAGCGCTGGGGGCCAAGGTCGACGCGCATGACATTCATCCGCAAAGGATGCGCGATCTGCCGGCGCGGGCGGCACGGGCAGGGGTCACGGTCAGGGTCGTAGCGGGTGATAAAGCGGAGGGTTATGGCAAATCAGGGTATTACGATATGATCTTGATGGATGCACCCTGTTCGGGGTCCGGGTCATGGCGGCGAGATCCGGCGGGGAAATGGGCCTTGACGGCAGATCGGCTGGTTGCAACTTTGGCGGTGCAGGCCGGAATTCTTGACCAATGCCAGGCTCTGGTCAAGCCAGGTGGTGTCCTTGCCTATGCCACATGCTCGCTTTTGACAGAGGAGAACGAGGCGCAGGTTCAAGCGTTTTTGGCGCGGCATCAAGGTTGGCACCTGCAAAAGCAGCAACGCTTCAGCCCCTTGCTGGGCGGTGATGGCTTTTTTGTGGCTATGTTGACGCAGCGCTCTGAATAAATCGACAGTCCCGACGGGTTTTTCGCGTCCAAGCGCAGTTATCTGATCATTTGAAGACTGGAATTAAGGCCCGGTTAACGATTTCACGGCGCTATGGGGATAGGTACGAATCCGAAGGGGAAAGATGTGGCCATCTCTGTGGCGGGTTTGAATGCTGCTTTTGGCGGCAAGCGGCAGGGACTGGCATCTGTGCTGTTGCTGGTTGCTGTGGCGATCGGGTCAGGGCTGGTGGCGGCGACCACCACGGAGCCTTGGTTGCAGTTGGGCGGGATGATCGCGGCGATGACCATGTTCGCGCTGGCGGTTGGGATAAAGCTGCGCAGCCTTTGGGCGGCGCGATCTGAAAAGCAGCGTCTAAGCCAGATCATTGCACTGGTCGGCCATGATGCTGCACCCTGTTACATGACGGATAAGCATGGCGAAATCCTGTATCAAAACCCCGTGGCCATATCGCGGTTCAAGGCGGATGCCGGGATGGCGCTGGTCTCGGCCCTGAACCAGCATTTCGCGTCTCCTTCGTCGGTTCTGTACCGGCTGCAAAATCGCGCGGCGCATTCGGGATTTGGGCGTGAGGATGTGGTGACGCGGCGTGGCCATACGCGGCTGGCCGTTCACAAGATCGCCGAGGAGCGGTTCTTGTGGCGGCTGGAGGAGTTTCAGGAGCGTGGTGGTCCCGGGCGCGGGGCTGAAAACCTGAGCCTGCCGATGCTGACCGCCAACAAGGCGGGCGTCGTTCTGTTCACGAATGAGGCGATGCGCAGGCTTCTGGGCGGGCGTCCGAAACGTCTGGACCGGATTTTCACCTCGCCCGTGCTGCATTCCGGCGAAGAGGTCGAGGTGTCCTCGGCGGATGGCCCGGTGCGCGCGGTGCTGGCCGAGGTTGAGGGGACGGGCGAGCGACGCGAGATTTATCTGCTGCCGGTCAGCCAGACCGCCGCGAATGCCACCAATGTGGCAGAATTTGAACAGGTGCCGGTGCCGCTGGCGAAATTCTCGGCCGACGGTGCGATGATCGCTGCCAATTTGGCAGCGCGCGCCATTTTGAAGCTGGAGCCTGACCAGACCACCATGTTTCATGTGCTGTTCGAGGGGCTGGGTCGCCCCGTGTCGGATTGGCTGGACGATATCGTCAGTGAACGAAGCCCCAGCCGGTCGGAGGTGCTGCGGGCGCGGATGATCGAGGGGGATATGTTCGTGCAGGTAACGCTGCGGCGGATCGTGGAAGCGGGGCGGCCGAGGATCTTGGCGGTCTTGCAAGACGCAACCGCGCTCAAAACGCTGGAGGCGCAGTTCGTTCAAAGCCAGAAGATGCAGGCGATCGGACAGCTGGCAGGCGGCGTGGCACATGACTTCAACAATCTTTTGACTGCAATTTCAGGCCATTGCGATCTGTTGTTGCTGCGTCACGAGCGCGAGGATCTTGATTACGGCGACCTGGTGCAGATCCATCAGAATGCCAATCGCGCGGCCTCATTGGTCGGGCAATTGCTGGCGTTCTCTCGCAAACAAACGCTGAAGCCCGAGGTGATTGACCTGCAGGATGTGCTGTCTGACCTCGCGCATCTGCTGAACAGGTTGGTGGGGGAACGGGTCCGGCTGCACCTTGCACATGGCGCGGGACTGGGGCCTATTCGCGTGGATCGGCGTCAATTGGAGCAGGTTTTGATGAACCTGGTGGTGAATGCGCGCGATGCGATGCCCGACGGGGGCACCATTCGCATTGATTCCGAGGCAATTGCCCTGCTGGAACCGATGACACGTGATCGCGCCACGGTGCCTGCCGGCAGTTATGCGATGATCCGGGTCAGCGACACCGGCACGGGCATCCCGGAAGATCGGTTGCAGAAGATATTCGAGCCATTCTTCACCACCAAAAAGGTGGGCGAGGGGACGGGGCTTGGCCTGTCGACCGCCTATGGCATCATCAAGCAATCCGGCGGGTTCATATTTGTCGATTCGACGGTCGGTGTCGGCTCGATCTTTCAGGTATATATGCCGCTGCATGACGGCAAGGCCGATGGTGAACTGCTCGTGGCGCCACCGCGCAAGGTTGTGGTCAAACAGGGCGAAGGCGTTGTGCTGCTGGTCGAAGACGAGGCCCCGGTGCGGGCCTTTGCCAGCCGGGCGCTGCGCTTGCGCGGCTATACTGTGCTGGAGGCGGACAGTGCCGAACAGGCGTTGAAAGCGTTGGAGGACCCGACGCTGTTGGTGGATGTCTTTGTGACCGATGTGGTGATGCCGGGGATGGACGGGCCAAGTTGGGTCAAACGTGCGTTGCTGGACAGGCCGAACGTGAAGGTTATCTTCGTCTCGGGTTATGCCGAGGATGCCTTGTCGGAGAATCAGGCGCGCATCCCGAACTCAGTTTTCTTGCCGAAGCCGTTTTCATTGAACGACCTGACAGCGACCGTGCAGGGGCAGATGCACTAGGGGTTTTGCGTTGGCTGCCCAACCTTGAAAATTCGAGAATTTTAGTCCGCAGAACTATTTTCAAGGTCATGCCTGCGCTAACCGAACCTTAACCCTTATCCTCAATAGTCAAAATACGACGAATTTGATTGAAATGTTCTTGGTTTATCCCCATATTGGGGAAACAAAGCAAGAACTTCGCCAGTGATTGCCGTGGACATGCGGCTATGGGATAAGGGGAGAGAAATGGCAGTTGCAAACCTGTTCGACCTAGACGGAAAGCGGAATATGGACAAGAAAGACGCGGAAAAGGCCAAGGCGCTGGAATCGGCGCTGGCGCAGATCGAGCGGCAGTTCGGCAAGGGCTCGATCATGAAGCTGGGCGACAATCCGATCATGGATGTCGCAGCGACCTCGACCGGATCGTTGGGCCTGGACATCGCGCTTGGGATTGGTGGCCTGCCTCAGGGCCGGATCATCGAGATTTATGGGCCGGAATCATCGGGGAAAACCACGCTGACGCTTCATGTGGTGGCCGAGGCGCAAAAGACCGGCGGTGTCTGCGCCTTTGTCGATGCCGAGCATGCGCTGGACCCGCAATATGCCCGCAAGCTGGGCGTCAATCTGGATGAGTTGCTGATCAGCCAGCCCGATACCGGCGAGCAGGCGTTGGAGATTGTCGATACGCTGGTGCGTTCGGGTGCAGTGAATGTGATTGTGGTCGATTCGGTCGCGGCGCTGACACCCAAGTCGGAGATTGAGGGCGATATGGGCGACATGCAGATGGGGTCGCAGGCCCGTTTGATGAGCCAGGCTATGCGCAAATTGACGGCCTCGATTGGCCGCAGCAACTGCATGGTGATCTTCATCAACCAGATCCGGATGAAGATCGGCGTGATGTTTGGCAGCCCGGAGACCACCAGTGGTGGCAATGCGCTGAAATTCTACGCCTCGGTGCGTCTGGATATACGGCGTACCGGCAGCATCAAGGATAGGGACACCGTGACCGGCAATGCGACGCGAGTGAAGGTCGTGAAGAACAAGGTGGCACCGCCCTTCAAGGAGGTCGAATTCGACATCATGTATGGCGAGGGAATTTCCAAAACTGGCGAGATTGTCGATCTTGGGGTCAAGGTGGGCGTGGTGGAAAAATCAGGCAGTTGGTATTCCTATGGTGATGAGCGCATCGGGCAGGGCCGCGAAAATGCCAAGCTGTTCTTGAAGAACAATCCCGTAATCGCCAAGGCCATCGAGGACAAGATCCGTGCGGCCAATGGTCTGGACTTTTCGATGACGGGCGAAGACCGCGAGTCGGTTCTGGACGAATAGGAGACAGGACACGACAGGGCCGGTTCCTAGGCGGGGCCGGCGCTTTTCTGATATGCGATGGACAGGCGTTTGAGAGAAAGCTAAACGGGGTGCCAAACGGCCAATTGCGCCTTGGAAGGACCGATCCCCCATGCCGAGCCTGAACGATATCCGCAGCACCTATCTCGATTTTTTCGCGCGAAACGGGCATAAGGTGGTCGATAGCTCGCCCCTGGTGCCACGTAACGATCCGACGCTGATGTTCGCGAATTCTGGCATGGTGCAGTTCAAGAACTGTTTTACGGGGGTCGAGACGCGGGACTACAAGCGGGCGACAACGGCGCAGAAATGTGTGCGGGCGGGCGGCAAGCACAATGATCTGGACAATGTGGGCTATACGGCGCGGCACCATACCTTCTTTGAAATGCTGGGGAATTTCAGCTTTGGCGACTATTTCAAGGATCAGGCGATTGCTTTTGCCTGGGAATTGTTGACCCGCGATTTCGGCCTGAACAAGGACAAGTTGTGTGTAACGGTCTATCACACCGATGACGAGGCGGCCTCGATCTGGAAAAGGGTTGCTGGGTTGCCGGAGCATCGGATCATCCGGATCGCAAGCGATGACAATTTCTGGCGCATGGGGCCGACCGGGCCGTGTGGGCCTTGCACCGAGATTTTCTATGATCACGGTGACAGCATCTGGGGCGGCCCGCCGGGGTCGGCCGAGCAGGATGGAGACCGGTTCATTGAAATCTGGAACAACGTGTTCATGCAGAACGAGCAGTTTGCCGATGGCCGTCTGGTGCCTTTGGAGATGCAGTCGATTGACACCGGCATGGGGCTGGAGCGGATTGGCGCCTTGCTGCAGGGCAAGCATGACAATTACGACACGGATTTGATGCGCAGTCTGATCGAGGCAAGCGCTCATGCCACCAGTGCCGACCCCGATGGACCCGGCAAGGTGCATCACCGGGTGATTGCGGATCATTTGCGCGCGACCTCGTTCCTGATTGCCGATGGCGTGATGCCGTCGAATGAGGGGCGTGGCTATGTCTTGCGGCGGATCATGCGGCGCGCGATGCGGCATGCCCATATGCTGGGGGCCGAGGACCCGGTGATGTTCAAGCTGGTGCCGGCTTTGGTGCGGCAGATGGGCGGGGCCTATCCGGAACTGACCCGTGCGCAAAGCCTGATCGAGGAGACATTGCGGCTGGAGGAGACGCGGTTCCGCACGACGCTGGACAGGGGTTTGAAGCTGCTGGATGAAGAGTTGGCGCATCTGCCTGAGGGGGCTGATCTGCCGGGGCCCGCCGCATTCAAGCTGTACGACACCTACGGATTTCCGCTGGACCTGACGCAGGACGCCTTGCGTGAAAAGGGGCGGGCGGTCGATGTGGCGGGGTTTGAAGCCTCGATGGATGAGCAGCGTCGCAAGGCGCGTGCGGCTTGGGTTGGGACCGGTGAGGCGACGGATGCCAAGGTCTGGTTCGATCTGGCCGAGGCTCATGGGGTGACCGAGTTTCTGGGCTATGACACCGAGACGGCGGAGGGGGAGATCATCGCTCTGGTCCGGGATGGGGCCAGGATTGGGGCGGCTGAGGTTGGCAGCACGGTGCAAATTGTGCTGAACCAGACGCCGTTTTATGGCGAAAGCGGTGGACAGGTCGGTGATAGCGGCTTGATTCGCACCCAGACCGGCTTGGCCGAGGTGACGGATACGCGCAAGACCGCGGGTGTTTTCCTGCATATTGCGCGGGTTGTTGAGGGGGCAATTGCCGAGGGGCAACCGGCCAAGCTGGAGGTGTCGCATGGGCGGCGGTCGCAGATCCGGGCCAATCATTCGGCGACGCATCTGCTGCACGAGGCGTTGCGGCGGGCTTTGGGCGATCACGTGGCGCAGCGCGGGTCTTTGAATGCGGCGGATCGGTTGCGGTTCGATTTCAGCCACGGGCAGCCGATGACTGCTGGGGAACTGGCGCAGGTCGAGGCCGAGGTGAACGGGTTTATCCGGCAAAACGGTGCGGTGGATACCCGGATCATGACGCCGGATGATGCGCGGGCGATCGGGGCACAGGCCTTGTTTGGTGAGAAATATGGCGATGAGGTGCGCGTCGTCTCGATGGGCGCTTTGGATGGCTCGGGCAAGGGGGCGGAGGGGCGGGCCTATTCGCTGGAACTGTGTGGCGGCACCCATGTCCGGCGGACAGGGGATATCGGGGTTTTTGTCTCGTTGGGTGAGAGTGCGTCTTCGGCTGGCGTCCGGCGGTTTGAGGCTGTGACCGGACAGGCGGCCTTGGATCATCTGCGCCAGCAGGACGCACGGTTGGCGGATGTTGCGGCGGCGTTGAAAGCCTCGCCTGCCGAAGTGGTTGACCGGGTCAAGGTCCTGGCCGAGGAGCGGCGGGCCTTGCTGAACGAGGTCGCGCAGTTGCGGCGGGAACTGGCGATGGGCGGCAAGGCGGGCGGGCCGGAGGTGCGCGAGGTTGGCGGGGTGCGGCTGATTGCCCAGGTGCTGACTGG
>JBBQGU010000129.1:0-10123 GCA_038323315.1 Rhodobacterales bacterium
TGTCAGGCGCCCGGCTGATCGTCGCCACCGACCTTGACGGCGACCCGCGCGAGGCCATGGTGCGTCAGGCCGCACCCCTGACAGAAGCCGATCTGCGCGCACTCTATGCTGACCGGATCACCTGGCGCGACACTTGCGACTGGTCGCGCCGCGATGGCCGCGTGATCGCGCGCCGTAAGGAAACCCTGGGTGCCCTCACCCTTGACGAACGCCCCTGGGACGCCCCGCCCGAGGCGCTGGCCCGCGCCGCCCTTGACGGCTTGCGCAGCCTTGACCGCCTGCCGATGACGCTCTCTGCCCGCCGCCTGCGCGCCCGCATCACCCTCGCGCGCGCCAAAGGCTGGCCCGAGGTCACCGACGCCGCCCTTCTGGCCGATCCCGGCTGGCTCTTGCCCCATCTGACCCGCGCCCGCACCGAACCCGACCTCAAGGCGCTCGACCTGACCGAGCCGCTGAAATCCCTCCTCACCTGGGACCAACAGGCCGAGATGGACCGCCTCGCCCCGGCCGCATTTGAAACCCCCTTGGGCCGCAAGGTGCCCATCGACTATGACGGCGAGGTCCCCGGCATCGAACTGCGCCTGCAAGAGATGTTTGGCGTCACGGTGCATCCGACCGTCGGCGCACATCGCAGACCGCTGCGCGTGACCCTGCTGTCGCCCGCCCAAAAGCCCATTCAGGTGACCATGGACATTCCCGGCTTCTGGCGCACATCCTATGCCGATGTGCGCAAGGACATGCGCGGCCAATACCCCCGCCACCCCTGGCCCGAAGACCCGACCCAGGCCGAACCCACCCTGCGCGCCAAGCCAAGGGGGACATGAGAAGGCTTGCGCCGCCGGACCGCTCATCATTCCCTTGCGGGCATTCTTCGCTAACCCCCAACGAAGAATGCCCGTCAGGGAATGATGAGTGTGCGCTGAAGCATGCCAACCTTTCGCGCAACCTGCCCTCAGACCTGAACCAGCGTCGCCAGATAATCCGCGACCTGCCCGAACTGATGCTCCCACCCGCCGGTCATGCCGCCCCGCGCCGCGTCAAACGTCGCCGCCTCCTCGGCCGTCGGGTCCAGCGTCGGGTCCAGCGGCAGCCACGTGATCTGCAACCGCGTCGTGCCGTCGCCAAGGTCGGCATAGTCGTTCGTTGCCAGCATCTCGCGCGGCCAGGTCGGCGCCATCGGATGCGGTGCCACTTTGCCGTCCTTGTCCGCATAGCTCTGCACCAGAACGACCCGCGTCAGCGGCACAATCTCGCGGAACGTCTGGACGCCATACATCATCGCCCCATCCGGCCCCGGCGCGCCATAAAAGTGCTTGGCCCCCACACGGAAATCCATCCGCGACACATAGGCATCCGGATTGCCCGGCGACAGCCATCTGGCCTGATGGGCCGGATCGGTATAAATCGCCCAGACCAGCGCCACGGGGGCCTTGAAAACTCGGGAAACGGTCAGGGGTGCAGGGGTCATTCGGTCGCACCTTTGGATTGGATTTCGGCAAGTCAGGTGGCAAACTGGTCAAGCTGGCCTTCGGTGACGGCCCCGAAATAGTCCATGAACAGGTCAAGATCCCGCAGCCGCGCCCGCTCCAACCGACACGGCCTGGTCTGGGCCGCACGGCCTTGCGAGATCAGCCCAGCCGCCGGCAAAACCTTGATATGCTTCGATATTGCGGGCTGGCTCAGGGCAAAGGGCGTGCCCAACTCCCCCACCGTCGCATCGCCCTGCGACAACCGCAGCAGGATGGCGCGGCGCATGGGGTCGGCAAGGGCGCCCAGGGTCTGCGACACCGTATCGAGCATTGATTCACCACTCGGTTATATATCCATCTGGTAATACGGCAATCAACCTCCTGCCAGGCGTGACGCAGGGTTGCAGGTGACAAAATCCTCCGCCAAGGACAGGATCATCCGCAAAGGTGCCTCAATGTCCTATCCCACCCTTCTGTCGCCGATCACCCTCAGTGGGGTCACCCTGCCCAACCGCGTCCTGATGGGCTCGATGCATACCGGGTTGGAGGAATTGGGCGACCCCGCCCGCGTCGCCCGTTTTTATGCCCGACGCGCGCAGGGTGGCGTCGGCCTGATGGTCACCGGCGGCATGGCCCCCAACCCCGAAGGCGGCGTTTTTCCCGGTGCCGCAGGCCTGTACACACCGCAGGACATTGTTAACCACCGCACCGTCACCGAAGCCGTCCAAGCCGAGGGTGGCCGCATCGCCATGCAGATCCTGCATGCCGGGCGCTATGCTTATGGCCAGGGTTGCGTCTCGGCCTCGGCCGTCAAATCCCCGATCTCGCCCTTTGCCCCCCGCGCCCTCGACGACACCGGTATCGAGAAACAGATCACCGACATGGTCACCGCCGCCACCCGCGCACAGCAGGCGGGCTATGACGGGGTCGAAGTCATGGGCTCCGAAGGCTATTTCCTCAACCAGTTTCTGGTCACCCACACCAACCAGCGCAGCGACGACTGGGGCGGCACTTATGCCAACCGCATGCGCCTGCCGGTCGAGGTGGTCAGCCGCATCCGCGCCGCCACCGGCCCCAATTTCATCCTGCTGTACCGCATCAGCCTGATCGACCTGATCCCGAACGGGTCCACCTGGGATCAGGTCGCGACCCTTGCCCGCGCCATCGAACACGCCGGGGCCTCGGCGCTCAATTCCGGCATCGGCTGGCACGAGGCGCGGGTGCCCACCATCGCAACCTCGGTCCCCCGCGCGGCCTTTGCCTGGTTGACCGCACGCCTGCGTGGCGAAGTGACCATCCCCGTCATCGCCTCCAACCGCATCAACACACCGGACACAGCCGAAGCCATCCTGACCGCAGGCCAAGCCGACATGATCTCGATGGCCCGCCCCTTCCTCGCTGACCCCGATTTCGTCGCCAAAGCCGCCACTGGCCGTGCCGCCCAGATCGCCCCCTGCATCGCCTGCAATCAGGCCTGCCTGGACCACACCTTTTCCGGCAAACTCACCTCCTGCCTCGTCAACCCCGCCGCCTGCCACGAGGCCGAATTTACCGCCCTCCAATCCACACCCAAACGCATCGCCGTGGTCGGCGCAGGCCCCGCAGGCCTGTCCTGCGCCATCACCGCCGCCCAAAACGGCCACGACGTCACCCTGTTTGAACCCGGCGAGGTCGGCGGCCAGTTGAACCTCGCCCGCAAGATCCCCGGCAAGGAAGAGTTTCACGGCCTCGTCACCTGGTACAAGACCATGCTCGAAACCACCGGCGTCCACCTCCGCCGGCATACCGCCACTCCGCAAGACCTGACCGGCTACGACGCCGTCGTGATCGCCACCGGCGTCACCCCCCGCCCCCCCGGCATCGAGGGTCAGGCCACGGCCCTGTCCTATATCGACGTCCTGAACGGCGCCCCCACCGGCCCACGTGTGGCGGTGATCGGCGCTGGCGGCATAGGCTTTGACGTCGCCGAATTCCTGACCTCTGCGCCCGGCGAGACGCTGCAAGACTGGCGCCGCGACTGGGGCGTCGGCGACCCCGCCCAAACCCCCGGCGGCCTGACGCAACCTCACCCCAAACCGCCAACCCGTCAGGTCTGGCTCTTGCAACGCAAATCCCAAAAGCTGGGCAAATCGTTAGGCAAAACCACCGGCTGGATCCACCGCGCCGCCCTGCAGGCGCGCGGGGTCCAGATGATCGGCGGCGTGACCTATGACCGCATCACAGCCGAAGGTCTGTGGATCACCCGCGACGGCCAACCCGAACTGCTGCAGGTCGACACCGTGGTGCTTTGCACTGGTCAAAGCCCGAACCGCAGCCTCGCCACCGCCCTGACCGCAGCCCAGATCCCGCACCACGTGATCGGCGGCGCCGACATCGCCACCGAGCTGGACGCCAAACGCGCCATCGATCAGGGCACCCGCCATGCCCTGTCCCTGTAAGTCTGCAACGGCATCGCCCGAAACCCACCCGCCACCCCTCCAGCGCCGTCCGGCGGGCCCCGAACGCCCCGAGGACGGCCCCGGCCAAAGCAGGATGCGACCGGTAACACACCGTCACACTCTTTGATGCCGCACCGCTTTCCTCGGCGGTCCATCGCCGCTAATAAGGTTGAAAACAGGGTGCACCGATGGATTTGCAGACAGTAAGACGTGGCCGCTGGGCCGTTGCGGCGATGTTTTTCGTCAATGGTCTGATCATGGGGGCCTGGGCGCCTCAGATCCCGCTGTTCTTGCCCCGCCATGGCATCAATGAGGGCGCGCTCGGCCTGATGATCCTGTTGATCGGCATCGGCGCGGTCGGTGCCATGCTGTTCACCGGCAAACTGATTGCGGCCTACGGCTCGCGCCGCTGCACCGTCATCTTCGGCCTTTGCCTCGCTCCGGCTTTGCCGCTGATGGTGCTGGCCCCCAACCTGTGGCTGCTGGCGCCCTGCATGATCTGGCTCGGCGCCACATTGGGCTCGATGGACGTGTCGATGAACGCCAATGCGGTCGAGGTCGAGCGCCGGCTGAACCGCGCCATCATGTCGTCGTCGCATGGGTTCTGGAGCGTTGGCGGTTTTGCCGGTGGCGCCATCGGCGGCCTGGCCATCGCCCGCTTTGGTGCCGAGGCGCAGGCCATCGGCGCGGGCGTCATCGCTTTTGTGGTCGTGGCATTGGCCGCACGCTTGCTGATCGTCGAACCCCGCGCCGCGCTGGCCCCCGGCAAAAAGCCCAAGACCGCAATGTTCCCGCGCGTCCCCGCCCTTTATGTGATGGGGGCGCTGGCCATGTTCACCATGGTGGCCGAGGGCGGGGTGCTGGACTGGGCGGCGCTGTACCTGTCCAAGACCATGGGCAGCAGCGTGGAGCGATCCGGCCTCGCCTTCGGCTTTTTCTCGGGTGCCATGGCGGTGATGCGCTTCATGGGCGACAGGGTGCGCGACCGCTTCGGGCCGGTGGCGACCCTGCGCGTGTCAGGTCTGGTGGCAGCCTGCGGCATGGCGGTGGCGGCCATGGCCCCCAATGACATCGTGGCCATCGCGGGCTTTGCGTTTTCCGGCCTGGGCGTCGCCAACATGGTGCCGATCCTGTTTTCCGCCGCCGGCAACTTTCCGGGGCTCAGCCCGGGCGGCGGCATCGCGACCGTCACGATGATCGGCTATTCGGGCATCCTCGTCGCGCCCTCCGGCATCGGGTTCGCCGCCCAGACCATCGGCTATCGCCCGACCTATGGCGTTATCGTGGTGCTGTTGCTGGTGGTGGTGTCACAGGCCTGGCGGGCCGCACCTGCGCAGCGCATGCCGGTGGACATGGTCTTGTCCAAGACCTGAACGCGCCCCGACACCCCCTCATCAGCCATTGCAGGCTTCTTCGGTTATCCGCCGCGAAGAGGCCCGAACGGGCTGATGAGCATCACACCTCAGCGAAGAGGCCCGAACGGGCTGATGAGCATCATACCTCAGCGAAGAGGCCCGAACGGGCTGATGAGCATCACAGCTCGAACAAATCGCTCTGTCCCGGCGGTTTCGGCGGCTCGATCCCCAGATGCCGCCACGCGCGCTGCCCCAGCATCCGGCCGCGCGGCGTGCGCAGGATCAGACCCTGTTGCAGCAGATAGGGTTCGATCACCTCCTCGATCGCATCCCGCGCCTCGGACAGGGCCGCCGCGATGGTTTCCACCCCGACCGGCCCGCCGCCGTAATGGTCGGCCAGCAACTGCATATAGCGGCGGTCGGCGCTGTCCAGCCCCAGATGATCCACCCCCAGCCTTGTCAGCGCGTTATCGGCAATCGCCTTGGTCAACACGCCATCACCCTCGACCGTCACAAAATCCACCACCCGCCGCAACAACCGCCCCGCGATGCGCGGCGTCCCCCGTGCCCGCTTGGCAATCTCGCGCGTCCCCAGAGGCTCTGCCTGAACCCCCAACAGCCGCGCGCCACGGGTGACGATCAGGTCCAACTCCGCCTCGGTATAAAACTCCAGCCGCGTCGGTATCCCGAACCGGTCGCGCAGCGGAGTCGTCAACAACCCCAGCCGCGTCGTAGCGCCCACCAGCGTGAACGGCTGCAACTCGATCCGCACGGTACGCGCCGCAGGCCCCTCGCCGATCACCAGATCCAGCGCAAAATCCTCCAGCGCCGGATACAGCACCTCCTCGACCACGGGGCTTAAGCGGTGAATCTCATCGATGAACAGCACATCGCGCGGCTCCAGATTGGTCAGGATCGCAGCCAGATCGCCGGGCCGCGCCAGCACGGGCCCCGAGGTCATCCGAAACCCCACCCCCAATTCCCGCGCCATGATCTGCGCCAGCGTGGTCTTGCCCAAGCCCGGCGGGCCATGGAACAGCGTGTGATCCATCGCCTCGCCCCGCATCTTGGCGCTTTCGATGAAGATCCGCAAATTCGCCCGCGCCTCGGCCTGCCCGGTAAAATCGTCCAGCGTCTGCGGCCGCAACGCCCGGTCCATATCCTCGGGCTGCCGCTGGGGTGAGATGGTGCGATCCTGCATGCCGCTACCTCGGGGCCAGCAGTTTCAGGCTGGCGCGGATCAGGGTGGCGGTGTCGGCTTCGGGGGCCTCGGCGCTGATGGTGGCGACGGCCTGCGCCGCGTCGCCCTGCGCATAGCCAAGGTTCAGCAGCGCCGACAGCGCGTCGGCCGTATACCCCGCGCGCGCCATCGACGCCGTGGTCGCCGCCGACGGTACAGCCGCGCGCTTGACCTGCACAGGCTCGACCACCACGTCATCCGCCACTGCCGCAGCCGACAGCGACACCCCCATCGCCATGACGCCGGGGGCCTTGGACTTCAGTTCCAATATGATCCGCTGCGCCAGTTTCGGCCCGACGCCCTGCGCGGCCTGTATGGCGCGCGCATCGCCCAGGGCAATCGCCCGCGCGGCCCCCTCGGCCCCCAAAGCGCCCAGGATCGACATCGAGGCCTTGGCCCCCACCCCCTGCACCGTCGTCAACAGGCGGTGCCATTCCTTGTCCAGCAGCGTCGGAAAGCCGAACAGTTGCAGCAGGTCCTCGCGCACCAAAAGGTCGGTGTACAGCGCCACCGCCTCGCCGATGGCCGGCATCGCGGCCAGGGTCCGGTCGTTGACATGCACGATATAGCCGACCCCGCGCACATCGATCAGCACCTGATCCGCGCCGCGCCAATCCAGCCGCCCTGACAGTTTGCCGATCATCCCCCAACCTTTTGTACAACAGCCTTTTGTAAAGCAGCCTTCCTGAGTGCCGCCTGCAACCGGCCAGCACTTTGCAGATGGTGCGCGTGGCAAATTGCGATGGCAAGGGCATCCGCCGCATCGGGCCCGGCAATCGCAACGCCGGGCAGATGCAGCCGCACCATGTGATCGACCTGATCCTTGGAGGCGTGGCCGACCCCGACAATCGCCTTTTTCATCGCATTGGGCGCATATTCCCCCACCGTGATGCCCGCCTGCGCAGGCACCAGCAAGGCAATCCCGCGCGCCTGCCCCAGCTTCAGCGTCGCCACCGCATCCTTGTTGACAAAGGTCTGCTCGACCGCCGCCTCATCGGGGGCATACAGTCGCATGACCTCGGTCAGTTGGGCGTAAAGCGAGACCAACCGCAGCGCCAGATCCCCCTCGCCCTCGCCCGGTGCGGAATGGCAGATGCCGTTCGCGACATGGGTGATTCGCGCGCCTGCCACGTCGACAACCCCCCAACCAAGGTTGCGCAGACCCGGATCAATCCCCAAAACCCGCAAAATCTGGCCCCCCGTTAAAGCTTGAATCGAATTAGCACGAAAAGAGAACACGCGCCAAGCGAATTGCGTCCCGACCCCGGCGTCCAGTTGCGGCATGCGGGGCGTCAAAACCGACCCAAACCAGACACCTGCACGCAATCATGACAAAATTGTGGCGAACAGCTATGCGCGTCACGCAAGGCGGCGTTGCCCGGCCCCGGATTGCCCCCAATCTGCGGCGAGGCTATTTAGCGTACATCAAGAAGCGAAACCCGCTTCATAAATAATCAATAATGAAAGGATTACCGCCATGACGACTTACCAGCCCGCCCGCACGGCGCCCCTAGGCGCCATCTCTGTTTTCCGTATGGTACAGTTTGTGACCGGATCAACCACGGCGTTCCAGACCTGGAACTCGGGCCGTGTGACCCGCAACGCCTTGTCCAAGCTCAGCAATCGCGAGCTGGACGATATCGGCCTGTGCCGCGGTGACATCGACTTGATCGGCCGCTGACCCCACAACCTGTGGTGAATGACGGGCCGCAGTTCGCAAGAACGGCGGCCTTTTGTTTTGCCAGATGTCCGGCTGGCCCGCAGGATCACCGCCTTGCAAGGCTAATCTGCCGCCAGCACCCTGGTGATCTGCGCCGAGACGAGCAGCGTCACGGGGTCCGCCTGCATCAACCAGCCGCCGACCGGCTCGACCCCCTTGCCCGCCGTCAGCGTCGCCACCCTGTCCTGATAGACCGTCGCGCCCACCGCATGATGGATTATGCCTTTCAGCAACACGCCGCACACCAGCAAAAACACCACCGGCACCAGAACCAACCGCCGCCGAGAGGTTGGGCGGTGGTAAAAGGACCGGCCCAACGCGCCCGCAGCCTCAAAACCATGACCCTTGGCGCGCGCCTTTTGCAGGCGTGCAACGCGGGTATAGAAATCCGTTATATTCGGGTCGGTCATCCCAGAACTCCTGAAACTCGACCCCCACCGATGTTCAGGTTACGTCATAAATGCGGCGCAATTAGGGCGAAGCCCGACAATATGACTTAGTTTCGACCCATCGCCTCAGTTCCGCCGCAGCACCAGCGTGGACCATTCACCGATATCGTCACGGGTGTCCAAACTGAAACCGGCGGTGAGATAGGCCGCCGTCACCGCCTCGGCCTGCACGACCAGCAGCCCGGACAGGATGATCAGCCCCTGCCCGGCGGTATGTCTGGCCATCGCGGGGGCCAGTTCGATCAACGGCCCCTTCAGGATATTGGCGAACACCAGATCATAGGGCGCCGCCGCCGCCAGCGTTGGATGCGCAAAGCCCGCCGCCTCCAGACACGCGATCCGGCCCTGCAACCCGTTCACGGCCACATTGGCGCAGGCCACCTCGACCGCAACCTCGTCGATGTCCGAAGCGATTACCAACGCGTCCGGCAGGACAGAGGCCGCTGCCATCGCCAGCACCGCCGTACCGCAGCCGATATCGGCGACCTTGTCCGGCCGGAACCCGCCCTCGTACAGCCGGTCAAAGGCGCGCAGACAGCCCAAGGTGGTGCCGTGATGCCCCGTACCAAACGCCACCGCCGCCTCGATCATCAGCGCCACACGCCCCCCCTGCGCCAGTAACGCCGGCAGCTTGTCGGCATCATGACTGCCATAGACGAAGAACCGGCCCGCCTCGACCGGGCTCAATTCTCGCTTGACCTTGGCGACCCAGTCGATCTCGGGCAGTTCGGACATGGCGAACGGCTTGGCCCCAAAGGCCAGCGCCAGCACATCCAGCACCACCTCATCCGGCGGCTCCAGAAAGTACACGCCAACTTCCCACAGGCCCGAGCCATCCTCGATCTCGAACACGCCCACGCCAGTCGGCTCCGGGTCCATCTTCTCGACCGCCTCGGCGAGAGCGTTGGCAGCATCCTCGCCGGGGATCGTCGTCAGGGCGGTAAAGGTGGGCATTTGCGCGCTCCGTCAGGTCAGGTCGCGCTTAAGCCCACCTTGGTCTGCGGTCAAGCCGCCGACACTTTCAGGCCAATCGGGCAAGACACCCCGGTTCCGCCAATTCCGCAATAGCCGCCCGGGTTCTTCTCCAGGTATTGCTGATGGTAGTCTTCGGCATAATAGAACACAGGTGCGGCCAAAATCTCGGTCGTGATCGCACCAAAGCCCTTGGCGGTCAGCGCCTTTTGATAGGCGTCCTTGCTGTCGGCGGCGACAGCGCCCTGCTCGGGAGTATAAGTATAAATCCCCGACCGATAAGTCGAGCCCATGTCATTGCCCTGCCGCATGCCCTGCGTCGGGTCATGCCCCTCCCAAAAGGTTTTCAACAGCTGGTCATAGCTGACGATGGCGGGGTCATAGATCACCCGCACCACCTCGTTATGGCCGGTCAGTTGTGTGCAGGTTTCCTTGTAGGTCGGATTGGGCGTAAAGCCTGCGGCATAGCCGGTCATGGTC
>JBBQGU010000130.1:0-10121 GCA_038323315.1 Rhodobacterales bacterium
CCTCCTGTTCGGCACCCATGGCCAGTTCACCACCCCCGGCGCGATCCGCCTCGGGACCGCATTGGAACCCTACAACCCTCTCTGGTACGAAGAACCGATCCCACCAGACAACCTCCTCGAATTCGCCGAAGTCGCCAGACACGTCCGCATCCCCCTCGCCACCGGCGAACGCCTGACCACCAAAACCGAGTTCGGCACTCTCCTCCGCGCCGGCGGCGTGAAAATCCTGCAACCCGCCCTCGGCCGCGTCGGCGGCATTTGGGAGGCCAAGAAAATCGCCGCCATAGCCGAGATCTACAACGCCGAAATGGCCCCGCACCTCTATGCAGGCCCGGTGGAATGGGCCGCCAACATCCACTTCGCCACCTCGATCCCCAACCTCTTGATCGCCGAAACCATCCAGACCGGCGGCGATTTCCACCTCGCCCTGATCAAGAATACCATCAAATGGGAAGACGGCTACATCATCCCCCCCGAAGCCCCGGGCCTCGGCATCGACTTCGACGAAGATCTCGCCCGCGCCCACCCCTTCACCGGCACCGGCCTGCATCTGCAGATGCAAGAGGCGCCCTGCGACTACCGCCACGGCAACCGCTTCGAAGGTGGCGCACCAGCCCCAAACAAATAGGGGGACCAAAGCCCCCCATTCATTCCGACAAAAATACTCATTCTTCCTGCGCCAAAACCAGCAAGGTCGGGGGGCCACCCCCCCCCCTCGCACCCGGTCAGGAGGTGCTCTCGACGCCCTTCACGAACCAGTCGATCTTCGCCAGATCAGCATCCGACATCACCTCGCCGTCCTTCACCTTCAAAGTCCCGGCCTGATCATAGATCGGCCCGGTAAAGATGTCGTACGTCCCCGCCATATAGCCCGCCTTCACCTCATCGGCCAAAGCCACCACATCCGCCGGCACCGCCTTGTTATAGGGCGAGATGACGACCGTCCCGTCCTTCATTGCGTCCCAGACATCGGTCGAGGTCCAGGTGCCGTCCAGAATGGCCTGCGCGCGGATCACGTAATACGGACCCCAGATATCCTCGATCGCAGTCAGATGGGCATTGGGTGCAAACGACGACATGTCGGCACCCTGACCAAAGCCGTACAGACCCTTCTGCTCCAGAATCTGCAGGGCTGCGGGGCTGTCGGTATGGGTGGTGATGATGTCGCAGCCCAGATTGACCAGCGTCTCGGCGGCAGCGGCCTCTTTCGGCGGATCGAACCAGCTGTCGATCATCACCAGCTTGACCACCGCAGCCGGGTTCTGCCGCTGTGCCGACAGGGCAAAGCTGTTGACGCCCAGCACAACCTCGGGGATCTTGTACGACCCCAGATAGCCCAGCACGCCCGTCTTTGACATCTTGCCCGCAATGGTGCCCAGAACGGCGCGGCCCTCGTGGAACTTGCTGTTATAGGTCGCGACGTTGTCGGCGCGCTTGTAACCGGTGCAATGCTCGAACTTTACATCCGGGAACTCGGCCGCGACCTTCAGCGTCGCATCCATGAACCCGAACGAGCAGGTAAAGATCAGCTTGCAGCCCTGATTGGCCAGATCGCGCATGATCGGAATGGCGCTGGCATCTTCGGCCACATTCTCGACATAAACCGTCTCGATCTTGTCGCCAAAGGCGGCATCGACCGCCTCACGGCCCTTGTTATGTGCCCAGGTCCAGCCATAATCACCGACCGGGCCCAGAAACACAAAGCCGATCTTGATCTTTTCGGCAGCCAGCGCAGGCGCGCCGATCAAGGATGCGGTGGCAAGCGCACCGGCCCCTTGCATCAGCGTACGGCGGTTCAGTGTGGTCATAGATAGGTCTCCTGTTCAGGTTGAGGGTAGGAATGTCTTGCCAAGGCAGGCCGGCGCATTACTGCCCGCAGTACCGCGCGCCGAGATGAAAGAAAGGGCAACAACCGTCATCAGATAGGGCATAGCTGCCCAGAATTGCGACGGCAAGACGGCAAAGCCGCTGGCTTTTGCATAAAGTTCAAGCGCCATCAGAATACCAAAGAAATACGCGCCCGTCAGCAACCGCCCCATGCGCCAGCCCGCGAACACCACCAGCGCCAGCGCAATCCAACCCCGCCCCGCCGTCATCTTTTCGGCCCACATCGGCGTGATGACCAGACTGAAATAGCAACCGCCAATCCCCGCCATCGCCCCACCGAATGCAATCGCGCCATAGCGCACACCGCGCACCGAATAGCCGATGCTATGCGCCGACAAATCGTTCTCCCCAACCGCCCGCAGGATCAACCCGCCCCGCGTCGATTTCAGGAACCACGCCACCAAGGGCACCATGATCAGCGCGAAATAGACGATCGGCGAATAGCCGAACAGCAATTGCCAGACCGGATCCTTGGCCAGCGCATCCGGGAACACCGACCGGAACTGCGGCACGATCCGCCCGGTGAACGACAGGCCCAACAGCGATGACAGCCCGGTGCCAAAGATGGTCAGCGCCAACCCCGTCGCGACCTGATTCGAGTTCAGATGCAGCACCAACACCGCAAACAGCATCGAGGCTAGCGCCCCTGCCGCCGCAGCCCCCAGCACGCCGACCCAAGGGTTAAAGGTCATCACCGTCACCGCAAAGCCCGCAATCGCCCCGACCAACATCAACCCCTCGACCCCAAGGTTCAGCACACCCGACTTTTCCACCACCAACTCGCCAATACCGGCCAGCAGAATGGGCGTGGACAACCCCACCACAGTGATGATGAACGGGATGCCATAGGCGACCAGAAACTCCATCCTACGCCACCTCTTTCGTGACCAGCCGCACCCGGTAGCGCACCAGAATATCGCTGGCGAGGATGAAAAACAGCATCATCGCCTGAAATATCCCCGCCGTCGAATTCGGGATATGGACCGAGGTCTGCGCCATCTGCCCCCCCACATAGGTCACCGCCAGCACGATCCCGGCAATCAGGCAGCCGATCGGGTTCAACCGCCCCAGAAAGCTGACAATGATCGCCGTGAACCCATAGCCCGAGGCGAACCCCAGATCGACCTTGTGCGACACCCCCGTAAATTCCAACGCCCCCGCCAGCCCCGCCATGGCCCCACTGATCAGCAAGGCCAGCCAGATCGTCTGCTTGCCGTCAAACCCGCCATGCCGCGCCGCATTCGGGGCCGATCCCACGACCCGGATCTGAAAGCCGAACACCGACCGCGTCATCAAAAACCAGAACACGAACGGCAGCACCAAAGCCACCCCCACCCCCAGATGCACCGTACTGTTGCCCAGAACTGGCAGCATCTGACTGTCTGACAACGGTGCCGTCACCGGAAAATTCCGCCCCTCGGGATCTTTCCACGGCCCGCTGACCAAGTATCCCAAGACCTGCATCGCCACATAAGTCAGCATCAGGCTCGACAAAATCTCATTCACATTGAACCGCGTCCGCAACCCCGCAGGCACCGCCGCCCAGGCCGCCCCGCCCAGCATCCCCGCCACGATCATCAACAAAACAATGAAAAACCCGCCCGTCGTGCCAAAGGCAATCCCCACCCCCGCCGCACACAGCGCGCCGATCACGTACTGCCCCTCGGCCCCGATATTCCAGACCTGCGCCCGGTTTGCCACCGCAAGCCCCAGCGCGATGATCACCAGCGGCGCGGCCTTCACCGCCACATCCTGCCATTTGTAACTGGTCAGCAGCGGCGACAAAAAGATGTCCACCACCGCCCGGAAACCATCGATCCCGATCAGATCGAACACCGCCAACCCGATCAGCATCGTCAGCAGAACCGAGGCTATCGGCGTCACCACCAGCATCGCCACCGAAGGCTCGGGCCGCTTTTCCAGCTTAATGTACATGCGCACCCTCCCCCACATGATCGGAACCGTGAATCCCGCCCATCAGCAACCCGATCTCCTCGATCCTGGCCTCCGCCACCGGCATCGCCCGCGACAACCGCCCCTCGTTGATCACGGCGAGGGTGTCGCACAGCGACAGCAACTCATCCAGATCCTACGAAATCACCACGATGGCCGAGCCCTTTCCGGCCAGATCCACCAAAGCCTGATGAATCGCCCCCGCCGCGCCGGCATCGACACCCCAGGTCGGCTGACTGACCACCAACACATCCGGCCGCTGCAAAATCTCGCGCCCCATGATGTATTTCTGCAAATTCCCGCCCGACAGGCTTTGCGCGAACGCCCCCGGCCCGGTTGCCTTGACCGCAAACGCCTCGATCACCTCGCCCGCATAGGTCCGCGCCGCCGTCCCGTTGATCATGCCGCCCCGCACCATCCCCAACCGATCCCGCCCCGTCAAAATCGCATTGTCCGTCAGACTGAAATCCGGCACCGCCGCATGCCCGTTCCGCTCCTCTGGCACCGAGGCCATGCCGACCAGCCGCCGCTCCTTGGCGCTCATCCGCCCCACAGCCGCCCCCGACACCGTCACCGAGCCCGCCTCAACCACCGGCACCTCACCCGACAGCGCCAGCAAAAGCGCGTTCTGCCCATTGCCCGCCACGCCTGCGATCCCGAAAATCTCGCCCGCCCGCACGGTAAAACCAATCCCCTTCAACGCCGTGCCAAACGGCCCATCCTTGGGCACATCCAACCCCGAAACCACCAGCTTGGCCGCCCCCAGAATCCGGCCAACCCCGCGCTGAACATCCTTCAAATTCGCACCGATCATCTTTTCCGCCATCGACCGGCTCGTCTCGACCGCCGGATCACAGGTATCGACCAACCGCCCGCCGCGCAGAATGGTCGCGGTATCGCACAACGCCTTGATTTCATGCAACTTATGCGAAATATAAAGGATCGAGCACCCCTCGCGCGCCAACTGCCGCAGCACAACAAACAGCTGCTCCACCTCCTGCGGCGTCAAAACCGATGTCGGCTCATCCATGATCAGCAGGTTCGGGTTCAACAACAGCGCCCGCACAATCTCGATCCGCTGGCGTTCCCCAACCGACAGGGTCGACACGATCCTATGCGGCTCCAGCTTCAACCCATACTGCGCCATCACCGCCAAAATCCGCGCCTCAAGGTCGCGCGCCGGAATGCTGGCATCCATCCCCAGCGCGATATTCTCCAAGACCGTCATTGCCTCGAACAACGAGAAATGCTGAAACACCATCCCGATGCCCAACCGCCTGGCCGCCTTGGGGTTCGCCACCAGGATCCGCTGCCCGTTCCAGCGGATCTCGCCAGCATCGGGCTGCATGATTCCGTAAATCATCTTGACCAGCGTCGATTTCCCCGCGCCATTCTCGCCCAACAGCGCGTGAATCTCGCCGGGGCGCACCGCAAAACTGACGTGATCATTGGCCAGAACCCCTGGAAACCGCTTTGTGATCCCGATCAGTTCAAGTCTGGGTGCGTCGCTCAGGTCGGCCTCCATCGTCACATCTGGGCCACGCTAGACCTAAAAATGCGCAGCCGCCAAGAGTTTCATCACTCCAATGGCTTATTTATCAGCATCTGCCTGTTTGCCAGCTTTCCGCTTGAATCCACCCCCAAACCCGGCAACCCTTTCCCCCAAACCGCGAAAGGCCGCCCCATGCTCAACCACGAAACCTTCCTCCGCCTCGCCATCGCCGAATCCCGAAAGGCCCGCGACGCGGGCAACCACCCCTTTGCCTCGATCCTCGTCGGCCCGGACGGCACCGTCCTGATGACCCAGCACAACGCCTACATGCCCGACCACGACATGACCGGTCATGCCGAGCGCGTGCTGATGACCCGCGCCTCGACCACCCTGGCCCCCGATCTGCTGAAGGAATGCACGATCTACACCTCGGCCGAGCCCTGCGCGATGTGCGCAGGTGCCATCTACTGGACCGGGCTAAAGCGCGTCGTCTACGGGTTGACCGAACGCGACCTGAAAACCATCACCGGCAACCACCCTGAAAACCCGACCCTCGACCTGCCCTGCGAGGTCGTCTTCGCCGCAGGTCAACGCCATGTCGAGGTGATCGGCCCCATGCTGGAGGAGGAGGCAGCGGCCGTTCATGCGGGGGCATGGGGCTAGTTAGACGGCCTGATGAACCCGTAACGCCAAACCCGCCTGTGAACGGTCAAGCCGGCAAACCGGAACAATAAGTCCAGCGCCTTGTTTCATCAGGTGACCTTTGAAAGGAATACCTCATGAAATCGAACTTCGCTGTCGCTGCGACAATCGCACTGGCCGGATTGGCAACTTTTGGCGGGGCCGCCATGGCCCAAACCACGCCAGAAAAAATGGCAACGCCATCCATGCAAATGCAAGCCGTGCTGGACAAGCTGGCCGAACTGGGCGCGAAACCTTTGGGGACGCTCTCTGTCGAAGAAACCCGCAAACAGCCAACCCCGGCCGATGCGGTCAAAGCAGTGATGAAAGACAAGGGCATCACCGCCCCCGAGGCGATCACCGCCGTGAAAACCCGCGATTTCACGATTCCGGGCGCCGATGGTCCGGTACCCGCGCGGCTTTACACGCCCGCCACAGGCGATGGCCCCTTTCCACTCATCGTATATTTCCACGGCGGCGGCTGGGTCATCGCCAATATCGACGTCTATGACGCCTCGCCGCGGGCACTGGTTGTGGGCACCGATGCCATCGTCGTTTCAGTCTCGTATCGTCAGGCCCCGGAATTCAAGTTTCCCGCCGCCCATGACGACGTGATCGCCGCCTACAAATGGATCGTGGAAAACTCGGGCGAGTTGAACGGCGATGCCACCAAGATCGCCGTTGTCGGTGAAAGCGCCGGCGGCAATCTGGCGGCAAACGTCGCTATCGCCGCGCGGGACAACGGCTGGACGCAGCCCTTGCATCAGGTGCTGATCTATCCTGTCGCAGGCAATGACATGATGACACCCTCATACGAGGAAAATGCCGACGCCCAGCCGCTCGGAAAGGCTGGCATGGCATGGTTCGTGGAACAGGTCTTCAATACCAAGGAAGAAACCGCGGACCCGCGCCTGAACCTTGTGGCCCGCACCGATCTGGCTGGGCTGCCGCCCGCCACGATCATCAACGCCCAGATCGACCCCTTGCGCAGTGAGGGCGAGGCCTTGGCCAAGGCTCTGGAAGCGGCCGGTGTCGCCGTCACGCAAAAAACCTATCCCGCTGTCACCCATGAATTCTTTGGCATGGCCACGGTCGTAGACGAGGCGCGCGATGCCCAAGCCCTCGCCTCAGGCGAACTTCGCAAGGCCTTTGGAAACTGACGTCGAAAATGCCCCCGCTTTTCGCCCAACTTTTGGCGCGCAAAGCGGGGCACACTGACCCGAAAACGAGCTGTACCCCCCGCAAGACCTGCCCCGCACCTGAGCGGGTCAAAAAAAAACCGAAATACTACTATGATCAGTTACTTAAGACCCCTCCCACACGTGAGAGCCCCCTTAATACTCCGGTGCGAACCCATTCGCGGGATCCACAAGACGTTCCCGCCCAGGTATCAACAATTCCCCGACCCGGGCCGGCGTGCGAGCAATCACCCTGCCCCGCCGGATCACCGCCAGCTTGACCGATTTCAACCGCAACGCCTCGGCCGGGTCCCTTGCCTGCAAGATCACCAGATCGGCAAAGCACCCCACCTGCAACCCATACCCCATCAACCCCATCGTCCGGGCCGAGTTCACCGTCAACGCGTCAAAAACCCGCGATTTATCCGCGACCGCGGCAAGCTGGCCGACATGAACCGCCATATGCCCGACCTCCAGCATGTCACCCTGCCCCATCGAGTACCACGGGTCCATCATGCAATCCTGCCCGAACGACACGTTGACACCCGCCTCCATCAATTCGCGGACCCGCGTCATGCCCCGCCGTTTTGGATAAGTATCGTGCCGCCCCTGCAGCATGATATTGATCAGCGGATTCGGGATGACATTCATTCCCGCCTCGGCAATCAGCGGGATCAGCTTGCTGGCATAATAGTTGTCCATCGAGTGCATCGAGGTCAGATGCGACCCCGCCACCCGCCCCTGCAACCCGAACCGGATCGTCTGCTGGGCCAAAGTCTCGACATGCCGGCTCATCGGATCATCCGACTCGTCGCAGTGCATATCCACCGGCAGCCCCCGATCGGCCGCAATCCGGCACAGCGCCTCGACCGACAGCCGCCCCTCCTCCATCGTCCGTTCAAAATGCGGGATTCCGCCGACGATATCGACGCCCATATCCAAGGCCCGCTCCAGCGAAGCCACCCCATCCTTGCAGCGATAAAAGCCGTCTTGCGGAAATGCGACGGTCTGCAGGTCCAGATAGTCCTTGACCCGCTCCTTCACCTCCAGCATCGCCTCGACCGTCACCAGCCTCGGGTCCGAGGTATCGACGTGAGTCCGGATTGCCCCAATCCCCTGCGTGACGGCCAGATCAATGTAGCGCAACGCCCGGTCCACCAAAGCCTCCCGCGTCAGCAGGGGCCGCAACTCGCCCCACAGCGCAATGCCCTCCAGCAGCGTGCCCGACCGGTTCATCCGGGGCAGACCCAGCGACAAGGTCGCGTCCATATGGAAATGCGGGTCGATGAACGGCGGCGTCACCAACCGCCCCGTCGCGTCAATCTCCTGCGCCGCCTCCGCCATCAGACGCGGGTCGACAGCGGCAATCTTGTCACCCCGAACGGCGATGTCGACACCAGACCGGCCGTCGGGCAGATTGGCGTTGCGCAGGATCAGATCGAACATGATCACGGCCCCGTCAGATAATCATCCGAGACATAGCCCGAAATCCCGGGTGCCGCGGTCAGCGCAACCCTGCACCACAACTGGCCCAGTTCCGTCACGCAACCCTGCCGCGTCACCGAGGTGCCATCCGGCAACCCAAGTATCGCCTGAAACCCAAGCCCCGGACCTGCCCGCAGCTTCAGAAACTCATCCGGCCCGGCGCCCTTGACAACCGCGCGGCCAACTTCCGTGCTGGCGCAACCAGCAACAAGTGTCAGCACAAAAAGAACCGGAAGGAAGATGTGGCGCATGGGTCAAGCCTCGATGAAGTCCCTTTGCATAGACCGACATCGGACCCGATCACAATCGGCTTTCTGCGCCCCCACCACACGATCTGGCGGGGCATGAGAGGCGGGCTGGCACTTGACGGCGCAGATGAAGACTTGCAGTGGGTTCAGATCAGTGCAGGCAGCACTTCTTGAACTTTTTGCCGCTGCCGCAGGGGCATAGGTCATTGCGGCCGGTTTTCACGGTCAAGACGGCATCGAAAGGGTTTTCCAATTCGCTCAGCGGCGTCGACACGACCCTATGGCGCGCTGCCTCATGTGCCAGATATTCCTTGGAAAAACAGTACCACGGTTCAAGCTCGGCTGCGGTGTCGCTGATCGGTCGATTGGTGGATTGATCCGTGAACCAGTCAGGCCGGCCCGCATCTGTTGTTGCCTGCAAACGCCATGCAAAATCTTGGAAACTGCTGTGATCGGGCGTGATCAGGCCGCGGTCGAACACGGCGCGGACCTGTGGCTGAAGGTCTGACTGCCCAAGAGCCGCAACACATTCGGCCCAAGCCCACCAGATTTCCTCACCCATTACTTCGCCTGTCAGATCGAAGAAATCCGTCAGAAACGTCGTCACACCCGGCCGCAGGACAGGATCGTGAAGCACAACCAAAGCCAGGGTGTCGAACATTTCGCCGCGCAAAAATCCATCGGCGTGGTTGTCCAGAATGATGTCGAACAGCGGTTGCAGATCGCCGTCGAACACCCCGGCCATGATACGCGCCGAAGATTCGGTGATCCCATCGCCCATCAAGGCCTCCAGAAACGCCGGCTCTCGGCGAAACAACTTTGCAAGGGGGCGATAACCCAGCGTCTCTCGCCATTCCGCCAAGAGGTACATGATGAAGGTGAACGCATTCAGATCGTCCAGATCATCGCAATCTGATGTTTGCAGACGGTCGATATAGGTCAGAAAGACCGGCACCATCTCGGCGCGCGATTGTCTCGCCGCCATCAGCGCTGCGCGCGGCAATCCCCCCCGGCCTTCGAAATCGGCCATGATCAAGGCTGGTGTCATCGTCGTATCCTTTTATCGTCACCCCGAAACGATACCGTGTTTCACCGCCGATTGCCATAACGCGGCTGGCTGCAGTGACCCTTGCTCAGACTGGCAGATGTCACGGAAAAGGGGCGGACCCACAGATTCGATGGCTGTGGCGATGCTGC
>JBBQGU010000131.1:0-10110 GCA_038323315.1 Rhodobacterales bacterium
GCTGTGCCCGCGTGGCACCCGAAAAATCTTTGCTGCCCATTACCTGATGGACAGTTCCACTGCCGACAGCCGCACCCGCCATCTGGCCCATGTCGCCACGCGCATGGACCGCCTGATCGGCCCGCAATGAAAGGTCCCCAATGACACGCCGTCTGGATTGGAAAGACTACCGCGCCCCCGAATGGCTGACGGTGGACCCGCTGAAAACCATCGCCATCCTGCCGACTGCCGCGATTGAACAGCACGGCCCCCATCTGCCGGTCGGTACAGATACGATCATCAACGACGGTCTGATGGACCTGCTGCGCAGCCATTGCCCGGATGATCTGGACCTGCGCATCCTGCCCACGCAGGCTGTCGGCAAATCCAACGAACATCTGTGGGCCAGGGGCACCCTGACCCTGACCGCGCCGACCGCCCTTGCGGTGTGGACCGAGATTGGCCTGTCGGTCGCCCGTGCGGGCATTCGCAAACTGGTGATCGTGAACAGCCATGGCGGCAATGTCGACCTGATCTCGATCGTCGGACGCGAGTTGCGGGTGCGCGCGGGCTTGTATGTGGTCAAACTGGGCTGGGGCGCGCATGGCCTGCCCGAGGGGATGTATTCCAGACAGGAAACCACCTACGGCATCCATGGCGGCGATGTCGAAACCTCGCTGGTGCTGGCGTTTCGCCCCGAGACTGTCGACATGAGCCTTGCCCAAGACTTCCGATCCAGCGCCGAGACCAGTGCGATATCGCCCATCGGCGGGATTTCTTATGGCTGGATTGCGTCGGACCTGAACCCCAACGGCGTGGTCGGCGAAGCGCATCTTGCCACCGCCGAAAAAGGCCATGTCACCGCAGAAAAGATGGTCGCCGACATGATTGCCCTGTTGCACAAGGTCGCGGATCAAAACCTTGATGGAATCGAACCTGTGAACCCGGCCTTTTAACCCCCGAAAGTCGTTTGTCAGCAGAACCGGCGCGGTCAAATCCCGTTGGCACGCTACTTGCCGCTGCCTGCCGTCTCATGTCCACCCCGTGTGAGGTAATAGGCGCCAAGAATCGGAATGAAGGTCATCAGAAACACCACCATTGCCACAACATTGGTTACCGGTCGTTGGCGGGGCCGCACCAACTCTTGATACATCCAGATCGGCAGGGTGCTTTGCTGGCCAGCGGTGAAGGTGGTCACGATGACCTCGTCAAAACTCAACGCAAAGGCCAGCATTCCGCCCGCCAGCAAGGCCGAGCCAAGGTTGGGCAACAGCACATAACGAAAGGTCTGAAACCCGTTGGCCCCCAGATCGGCCGAAGCCTCCAGTATCCCGCCGGACAGACGCCGGAACCGTGCCACGGCGTTGTTGTAAACGATGACGATGCAGAACGTGGCGTGGCCCATGATGATGGTCAGCGTCGAATAGGGGATGTCCATCACCGAAAAGGCCGAGCGCAGCGACATGCCGGTGATCACCCCCGGCAAGGCGATCGGCAGGATGATCAGCAGCGACACCTGATCCCGCCCGAAGAACCGCGACCCCGCCATCGCCGCAGAGACCATCGTACCGAGAATCAGCGCCACCACGGTCGAGGCCGCAGCAACCTGCAACGACAGGATCAAAGGCGGCCAGATATCCGCGCGATTCCACGCCACGGCGAACCATTTCAGGGTCAGGCCGGGGGGCGGAAAGGCGAAGGACCGCTCCTCCGTCGTGAAAGCATACAGAAAAATCAACAGAATGGGCAGATGCAGGAACAACAGCCCCGCGAACGCCGCCAGCTTTAACCAAGGCGAGGCATCAGATCGCATCAAACGCCCCCGCCCGCTTGGCCGCTGTCAGATAGACCAACATGATGACGATGGGCACGACGGCAAAGGCCGCCGCCAGTGGCACATTGCCCGCCGTGCCCTGCAACTGATAGACCGCCATGCCGATGAAACTGGCCGATGTGCCGATGATCTGCGGGATGATGTAATCGCCCAAGGTCAGGGAAAAGGTAAAGATCGACCCGGCGATCACCCCCGGCATGGCCAAAGGCAAGGTGACGCTGCGAAAGGTCTGCCCCGCAGTGGCGCCAAGGTCGGCGGACGCCTCCAGCATCGACTGCGGCACCCGCTCCAGCGCGGCCTGCAACGGCAGGATCATGTAGGGCAGCCAGACATAGGTGAACACGATGAAGGTGCCGAGGAATGAGGTCGACAGCGAGTTTCCCCCCACCCCCGGCAGCGCCAGGGCGGCATCCACGAGGCCCGAGGTATGGGTGGCATTGGCAGCCCAGGTCACGATCCCCTCTTTGGCCAGGATCAGCTTCCAGGCATAGACCTTGACCAGATAACTGCTCCACAGCGGCAGCATGACGCCGAGGTAGAACGCGGCCTTCCAACGACCCTTGGCATAGCGCGCAGCGAAATAGGCCACCGGAAAGGCCAGCACGACCGACGCTGCCGTGACCGACGCCGCCATAAGAACGGTGCGCAAGATGATGTAAAGATTGGATATCCGGACCAGATCGCCATAGGTTTTCAGGGTCAACTCGGGGATGACCAGCCCCGACATCGGGTCGATGGCGTAAAAGCTTTGCAGCAGCAGGGCGGCGAGCGACCCCAGATAGACCACGCCCAGCCACATGAGCGGCGGGGCAACCAGCAACGCCAGCAGCAGATTGGGCCTGCGCCAGAACAGGCCGGTCAGCCGGTCTGCCAGCCCACGCGGTGCCATGGTGGCCTTGCGGTCCATCACGCCTCATCCATCAGATGCACGGCGGCCGGGTCAAAGCCCAGCGTCAGGCGGTCGCCCGCCGCGGGCAGCGCCGACCCGGCGGGCAACAGCGCCGCAATCTCCTGACCCCGCGCCAGAATGGTGACCCTGGTGCTGCCGCCCAGATAGCGCACTGCGGTGACCGGACCGGACAAGGGCCCCAATTCCACCACCCGCAACGCCTCGGGGCGCAACGAGGCCCATTGGGCCGGGCCACCCAAGGCTTGGGTCAGGGCCGGGGGCAGGATGTTCGATGAGCCGACGAAATTTGCGACGAACGGGCTGCGGGGCTGGCTGTAGATCTGCGCAGGGGTGCCGATCTGGGCGATTTTGCCCTGATGGAACACGGCCAGACTGTCGGCCATCGACAGGGCCTCGGATTGGTCATGCGTCACAAAGACAAAGGTGATGCCGAGCCGCCGCTGCAATGCCTTCAACTCATCCTGCATCGCCTCGCGCAGCTTGAGGTCCAGCGCGCCCAGCGGTTCGTCCAGCAACAGCACGCGGGGTTCGTTGACCAAAGCCCGCGCCAAAGCCACCCGTTGCCGCTGGCCGCCGGACAGTTGTGCCGGTTTGCGCGCGCCATAGCCGTCCAGGTGCACCAGATCCAGCATCGCCTCGGCCGAGGCATGGCGCGCCTTACGCCCCACCCCCTTGACCATCAGACCGTAAGCCACGTTGTCCAAGACCGTCATATGCGGGAACAGGGCATAGTCCTGAAACACCGTGTTCACCTGCCGCAGATGCGGCGGCACCGCCGAGACATCCTCGCCGAATATCCGTATCCGCCCGCCCGAAGGCTTTTCAAACCCCGAGATCAGCCGAAGGCAGGTTGTCTTGCCCGACCCAGACGGCCCCAGCATGGCAAAGAACGTCCCCTCGTCGATGGTCAGGTCCACGGCATCCACGGCCCGTGTGGACCCATAGTGTCGTGACACGGCATTGAATTCGACAGCATGGGTCATGGACGGTCCGTGATAAACCCTCACCCCGACCCTGTCCCACAGGACAGGGAGAAGGGGGGCGATCTGGTTGGGGCCAGGTGCAGGGGAATTCCCTCTCCCGGTTGGGAGAGGGTTAGGGTGAGGGGTGGGGCGCCTTGGATCAGTTGCCGCTGATCACGGCCATATAGTCGCTGACCCACTGGTTATAAGCGATGCACATGCCGGCACCCTGTTCGCAATCGGAAACCGGCGTGGTCCAGAACCGGATCTTGTCAAAGTCGTCAAACCCATTGGTCGTGCACCCCTCGGCGGTCTGCATCCCCGATCCGTCCGTACAGGCCGCAGGCACCACGGGCACCGAGCCGAACCAGGCCGACAGATCGCTTTGCAGGTTGGAACTCAGCGTATGCTCCATCCACTTGTAGGCGCAGTTGGGATTGACCGCATCCGTGGCCAACATCGACGTATCCGCCCAACCGGTCGCCCCCTCATCCGGGATGGTCGAGCCGATCGGGAATTTTTCACCCGCCAGCAGGTTCACCTGATAGGGCCACGACCCCGAGGCCACGACGCCCTCGTTCTTGAAGTCATCCGTCTGCACCGCCGCATCATGCCAATAGCGCGCCACCAGTTTGCGTTGCCCGCGCAGCAACTCCAACGCGGCAGCATATTGTGTGGCGTTCAACTGGTAGGGATTGGTGATGCCAAGGTCAGGCTTGTGCGTCATCAGATACAGTGCAGCATCGGCGATATAGATCGGCCCGTCATACGCCTGCACCCGTCCGGCATTGCTTTTACCATCGGGCAGCATCTGCTCTTCGAACACAACGGCCCATGATTTCGGCGCTTCCTTGAACATCTCGGTGTTGTACATCAACACATTCGGCCCCCACTGATAGGGCACCCCGTAATGCGCCCCGTCCACCGTGAACCACGCGCCGTCCTTCAGACGGGAGTCGAGTTTGCTCCAGGACGGGATCAGATCGATGTTGACCGGCTGCACCTTCTTGCCCGCCACCAGCCGCAGCGAGGCATCGCCCGACGCCGTCACCAGATCAAACCCACCCTGATTCATCAGCGTGACCATCTCGTCCGAAGTGGCGGCAGTCTTGACAGCGACCTTGCAACCCGTGGCCGTTTCGAACTTGGTGACCCAATCATAGGCCGGATCGGTTTCACCGCGCTCCAGATAGCCGGGCCAGGCGACGATGTTCAGGGCACCTTCGCCCTCCCCCACCGCCGTCATCTGCGCCAGTACGGGTGACGTGGCCATGGCCAGCGTCAGAACCGTCGTCGCCATCAGATTCAATGTCGTCATGGTCTTCTCCCTCATGTTGATGCGCTTGTCGGCGCAGTGCCGTTTCTTTGGTCCCGAGATCAAATTATCGTGGGGCAGGCCTTTGGCAATCATAAAATGTCCGCACACCGACCGCAGCCGCCAATAATTCCCGATTTGCCCGCAACCCCGCCACTTGGAGAGCACGCCCGAGGATGCTAAGCGCCTGCAATGTCCCTTGCAAAGGTCAGCCCATGTCCGCCCAGTCCTACCAGTTCAGCCACGCGATCACCCGCCGCCCGGCCGCCAGCATTGTGCAAGGCCTGCGCGCCGTCGATACCGGCGCGCCGTCGCTCGACCTGATGCTGCAACATCACGTCGACTATGTGGCAGCCCTGCGCTCGACCGGAGCCACCGTGGTCGAATTGGCCGCGATGGAGGCCTTTCCCGATTCCGTCTTCGTCGAGGATACCGCCCTTTGCCTGCCCCAGGGTGCCGTCGTGATGCGTCCCGGCGCGCCCACCCGTCTGGGTGAGGCGGCCCTGATGGCCCCACATCTGACGGCCCTTTACGAGCAGGTCCTGCACATCACGGGCCCCGACAGCTTTATCGAAGGCGGCGACATCCTGACGACCGAAACCGAGATTCTGATCGGACGCTCTGCCCGCACCAATGCCGCCGGGATCGCCGAGTTAGCGGATCTGGTCGCGCGCTGGGGCCATCAGGTGCGCGAGGTCATCACCCCGCCCGGTGTGCTGCATTTCAAGACCGACTGCTCGCTGCTGGATGCCGAGACGATCCTTGCCACCGCAAGGCTTGATGCGTCCGGGTGTTTTGACGGCTACAAGGTGATCCACACGGCTGAGGGAGAAGAGGCTTGTGCCAATGCGATCCGCTTCAACGATCTGGCCCTGATGCCGGCAGGTTTCCCGCGCACGCTGGAAAAGCTGCAGATGGCGGGCTTTCGCGTGCAGGTGATCGGCAATTCGGAATGCGCAAAGCTGGATGGCGGGATGTCGTGCCTGTCGCTGCGTTTTTCGCCACCCGTTCCGCGCTGATCCGTGTCCGTGCCATGCGATGTCCGTGCCATGCGATCACCCCTTTCGCCGCTGAACAGTGGCGGATAGTTTCAGTCCTGCACTCCTATCGAAGGCTGCAACCTGATGACCACGCGGCAAGCCTTCAACATCGTTGCTGTGGGACAGTCCGGCCGTTTGCAATACGAGGCCGTGCTGCTGGCGGCCTCTTGGCGGCTATTCAACCCGGATTTCGCGGGCAAGTTGTTCATCGCCGAACCGCAACCTTCGCCCGGATGGACCGACGATCCCCGCATCACCTCGCCTGTCATCCGGGGCTTGCTGACCGATCTGGGGGCGACCTTTCTGCCGTTTGAAAGCCGCGAATTCGGGTCCAGCTATCCCTATGGCAACAAGATCGAGGCCTTGGCCGCCTTGCCGGACGAGCCGTTTGTGTTTCTGGACACCGACACGCTGATCACCGGGTCTTTCGACGATGTCGATTTCGATTTCAACCGCCCCTCGGCGTCGATGCGGCGCGAGGGGACTTGGCCCGTATTGGAGGTTTATGGGCCCGGATATGCCGGGATCTGGGGATCGTTGTATGCCAAGTTCGGGCTGGACTTTGACAGCTCGCTCGACCTGTCGCAGCCGGATGAATACTGGCAACGATATCTTTATTTCAACGCGGGCTGGTTCTTTCATCACAGCCCGCGTCTGTTCGGGACGCGGTTCCTTGACTTTGCCTTGCAGGTCCGGAGTGATCCGCCTGCGGAACTGGTCTGTCAGGAGATGACCCCGTGGCTGGATCAGGTCGTGCTGCCGCTGGTCGTGCATTCCTTTGGCGGGGGCAGGCCAGGGCCGGGATTGGCGGGCCTGGATGGGGGGGTGACGTGTCATTACCGGACCTTGCCGCTGCTATATGCGCGGGAAAGTGATGAGGTTGTCAGGGTGCTGGAGGAAGTCGCAGGCAGCAATGTCGTCAAGAAGGTGATCAAGGAATATGATGCCTTTCGCAAGATGATCTATCAGGGCAAGGGGGCGCAGGTCAGGGCCTTGTTTGACCGGGATGATCTGCCACGGCGGGAACAGATGATCCGGAATGCGATCAAGCGGGAAGGGTTGTGGATGCGCTAGGCTGCCACGTGTGGGCGTCTGGTTAGGTATTTGATTTATATAAGTAAAAATGTTAGCGGTGTTTTGGCTGGACAGGATTTGGTGCTGCCGAAAATGGCCAGCGGAACCGCTTCGGCAATGCTGGGGCAGGCTGAGGTCGCGGCTGGGGTAACAACCGGGGCGAGGACTGGACCTATGGCATGGTTGGTCAGGCAGGGGTTGCGATTGATGCGTTGAACGGTGGCGGCCAGACACGGCCAGATCTGAGGCCATCAGTACCATCCAGACGGCAAGACCCGGACTGCCCCGGCAAAGCCGGCGCAGTTCATATTCGGCCAGCGGGGACACTCATCATTCCCGGCCGGTCATTCTTCGTTGGGTTCGGATCCATCAAGGGGGGGCGCTAGCGAAGAATGACCGACGGGAATGATGAGCGGCCGGTCGGGCCGCTCATGCGGGCAGGCGAGCGGCCTTTCGCGACGTCGCGAAAGGGGCGCTATAACGATTGCCGCAGCGCCCGCCCCGGCATAACCTGCGCCGGATAAAAGGGGAGGTTTCAATGACTCACGGCTTCGACACACTTGCCATTCACGCGGGCACGGCACCCGATCCTGCCACCGGCGCGCGGCAGGTGCCGATCTATCAGACCACGGCCTATGTGTTTCGCGACAGCGACCACGCGGCCAAGTTGTTCAATCTGCAAGAGGTCGGGTATATTTACTCGCGCCTGACCAACCCGACCGTCTCGGCTTTGGCCAACCGGGTGGCGGCGCTGGAGGGCGGCGCGGGTGCTGTCTGCTGTTCGTCTGGTCATGCAGCCCAGTTGATGGCGCTGTTTCCGCTGATGCAGCCTGGCTGCAATGTAGTGGCATCCTCGCGCCTGTATGGCGGCACGGTGCAGCAGTTCACCAACACGATCCGCAAGTTTGGCTGGTCGGCCAAGCTGGTCGATTTCGATGACATGAACGCTGTCAGGGCAGCGATCGACGACAACACCCGCGCCTTGTTCTGCGAGACGATCTGCAACCCCGGCGGGGCGATCAGCGATCTGGACGCGATTGCGCGGGTTGCGGATCATGCCGGCCTGCCGCTGATCGTCGACAACACGACCGCCTCGCCCTATCTGTGCCGCCCCATCGAGCATGGGGCCACGCTTGTCGTGCATTCGGCCACCAAATACCTGACCGGCAACGGCACCGTCACCGGCGGCGTGGTGGTCGATTCGGGCAAGTTCGACTGGTCGGCAAGTGGCAAGTTCCCGTCGTTGTCCGAACCCGAGCCCGCCTATCACGGTTTGCAGTTTCACGCTGCATTGGGGGCGATGGCCTTCACCTTCCACTCCATCGCCGTTGGCCTGCGCGATCTGGGCATGACGATGAACCCGCAGGGCGCGCATTATACGCTGATGGGGATCGAGACGCTGAGCTTGCGGATGCAACGGCATTGCGAGAACGCGCAGATCGTGGCGGAGTGGCTGGAGCAGGACCCGAGGGTCGAATATGTGACCTATCCCGGCCTGCCGTCGAACGCCTATCACAATCTGGCCAAGATGATCGTGCCGAAGGGGGCCGGGGGTCTGTTCACCTTTGCGATGAAGGGGGGATATGAGGCCTGCGTCAAGTTCGTGGATAACCTGAAGCTGTTCAGCCATGTCGCCAATCTGGGGGATACCCGCAGTCTGGTGATCCATTCGGCATCAACCACGCACCGCCAGTTGTCGGACGAACAGCGCGTGGCCGCCGGGGCCGGGCCGAATGTGGTGCGGCTGTCCGTCGGGATCGAGGATGTCCGCGACATCATCGCCGATCTGGATCAGGCATTGGCGGCGGCGGTCTGACGCAGCCGCCATCCAACTGGGATGTGCGGGTCGGCGTTTGCGTCAAAGCGCAAGCTCCGGCCCGCCCTGCGTCCCTTACTGGGTCAGTTCGAACACCACTGTGATGGCGGCCGAGGTTTCCACCTCGCCCGCCGCCACCGGAACCTGTTCGGCAGCCATCCTGAACATCGGTCCCGGCATCGGGCCGGGGGCACCGCCTTCGGTGATGGACTGGATTGCGCCCAGTTTTGACCCGGCCGCCGTGGCGATCAGCGTTGCGCGGGCGATGGCATCGGCGACGGCGCGTTTGCGGGCCTCATCCTCGACCGGACGGGGGTCTTGCAGCCCGAAGTTCAAATAGTTCAGCGTGTTCGCTCCGTCGGTGATCGCGGCGTCCAGCACGGTGCCTACCTGATCGATCGCGCGCACCTTGATCGTCAACAGGTTGGTCGCGATATAGCCGTTCACCTCGCTGCCAGACCCTGCGGCATTGCTGACCCAGTTGGGGTTCAGCGATAGGTTGGTGGTCTGGTAATCCTTGGCCGGAAGCCCCGCTGCCTGCAAGCGCGCGATGACGGCGGCGAGGGCGGCCGAATTTGCCTTCATCGCCGCGCCCGCCGTGGCCCCAGTTGTGGTGACGCCCAACTGGATCGTGGCAAGGTCGGGGGTGGCTGCGACCGAGGCCATGCCCGTGACGGTCAGCGTGGAATCAGCGCGGGCTGTCATGCCCGACACGGACAGGGCCAGGATCAGCAGGAGGGGGGGAAGTTTACGCATATTTAACTCCGGTTCAGGTAGGTTCTGCCTCATATGACGTATTGGACCATCCAAGGCTTGGGTGGGAATAGTGTTTTTCTTTCTTTCGGCAGAAAGCTGCTGTAGGAAGACGGCCAAAGCATGGGCAACGTTCCCGTGGCCCGTATCGCTGTGTAAGACCGGACAGATGAAACCTTCGTTCGCCCTAGATTTCCGCGATGGCGTCATATCGCTGTTGCACCGAACCACCCGCGGCTGGCAGGAGGTTGGTGCCTCACCTCTGGATGCCGCGGATCTGGGGGATGCGCTGACCTATCTGCGGTCGACCGCGCTGGGCCTGTCGCCGCGCGGGTTGTCGACCAAGCTGGTGATCCCGAACGAAATGATCCTGTACACACAGGTTCACGCGCCGGGGCCCGAGGTCGCCAAGCGCCGCAAGCAGATC
>JBBQGU010000132.1:0-10015 GCA_038323315.1 Rhodobacterales bacterium
GTCCATCCCCGGCAATTTCCCCCTGCCCCATGAACGCCCCCCCGGCTGCAACTTCGGCCCCCGCAGCGATTACTTTGAAAAGGGCCGCTGCGACGCCGCCGACATCCCCATGACCACCGTCCCCGGCGACGACCGCCACGGCAGCCGGTGCCTGAAATGGGCCGAGATCGACTGGAACGCCCCCGTCAAAGCCAAGGTGATGAAGCCGAAAACCCCGATCGGCAAAGTCGTCCTGAAAATGGAGGACTTGAAGAAATACTACTCCATCTCGACCGGCGCGTTCGGCGGCGGCACGTCCAAAGTCGTCAAAGCCAACGAAACCCTGTCGTTCGAGGCGCGTGAAGGCGAAACCCTTGCCATCGTCGGCGAGAGCGGTTGCGGCAAATCCACCTTCGCCAAAGTCCTGATGGGTCTGGAAACCGCCACTTCCGGCACGATCATGCTGTTTGACGAAAACGTCCAGTCCACTCCGATCCAGCAGCGCAACACCGACACCGTCTCCTCGGTGCAGATGGTGTTCCAGAACCCGTTCGACACCCTCAACCCCTCGATGAACGTGGGCCGCCAGATCATCCGCGCCCTGGAAATCTTCAACTTCGGCAATTCGGACGAGGAACGCTCCGCCCGCATGCTCGAACTGCTCGACCTCGTCAAACTGCCCCGCGCCTTTGCCGAACGGATGCCCCGCCAACTGTCCGGCGGCCAAAAGCAACGCGTCGGCATCGCCCGCGCCTTTGCCGGTGGTGCCAAGGTGGTGGTCGCCGATGAACCCGTCTCCGCGCTCGACGTCTCGGTTCAGGCCGCCGTCACCGACCTGTTGATGGACATTCAGCGCGAGAACAAGACGACCCTGTTGTTCATCAGCCACGACCTCAGTATCGTCCGCTACCTCGCCGACCGCGTACTGGTGATGTATCTGGGCCATGTCGTGGAAACCGGCACGACCGACCAGGTCTTCCAACCGCCCTACCACCCCTACACCGAGGCGCTGCTATCCGCCGTCCCCATCGCCGACACCCGCGTGACCAAAAAGCGCATCGTGCTGGAAGGCGACATTCCCTCAGCCGTCAACCCACCCCCCGGCTGCCCGTTCCAGACCCGCTGCCGCTGGAAATCCCAGGTGCCGGGCAATCTGTGCGATACCGTCATGCCGCCCGTCAAAACGCTGGCGGGCGGCCATCAGCTCAAATGCCACCTGTCAGATGAGGTGCTGGCGACGATGGAACCGGTGATCAAGATCGCCGCTGAATAAACCCGGGTTGGGGCGCGGTCATCGTGACGGCGATTTTTGTAACGGCGGCAGTGACGCTCCAGCGTCACCCCAATATCGCCTTCACATAATTCTGCGTCTCTTCATAATCCGGCACGCCGCCATATTTCTCGACCGCCCCCGGCCCCGCATTATAGGCCGCCAAAGCCAGTTTCCAGCTGCCAAACCGGCTGTACATCATCGCCAGATACCGCGCCCCGCCGTCCAGGTTCTGTGCGGCATCGTTGGGATCGACTCCCAGCCGCTCCGCCGTGCCGGGCATCAGTTGCGCCAGACCAATCGCGCCCTTGATCGACAAGGCGCCCTGATTCCAGCCGCTTTCCTGCTGGACCAGCCGCAGAAACAGATCCTCGGGGATACCATGTTTTTTCGCGGCAGTCTTGGCCATGACCAAAAACTTGCCCTTGTAATTGCCGGTATAGCGTTTGATGCCGGGCTTGGCGCCCTTGTCGGCGCCGGGCTTCAACCGCTCGGACGCGGCATATTGCTGCGACAACCGCCCGTCCAGCAACGAGGTTTGTGATCGGAACAGGCTGTTGCGGCTGCTGCTGCCACCGCCCAGCGTCAAACCTTGGGCCTGCACCGTCTCCACTGCGCCCAGCATAACGCCGACCGACAGCAGCAAGGCCGCAACAAGCTTTGACTCGACCACCCTCATCCGCATCCCACTCCGTGACCGGCGCAATCATACCGGCATTTACACCCCGGTCCAGCAAACAAAGGCCACGGCCCTGCATTGGCATCGGCGGCAATCCGCCAATGCAACACACCCCACCGGTCGCTGCGGCACGAGATTGGACCCGATCACCGTTCTTGGCACTGGCGTAACCCCTTCCAGCGGCCGGTCCGGCCTGCAGTGCAGCGCAAAGCCGTCCAGCAGCGTTGAGATATTCTGCCGCGCATCACATTGCGGCACGGGGTCTGGCGGTCTATAGAATTTGTTAACCAAACTCGACGAGCCTGTCGGGAAGATTCGCTTTTGATTAAGCACAGCCCAGGGGGATAAGGTCATGGCAGGAAGCGTCAACAAGGTCATCATCATCGGCAATCTGGGGGCCGACCCCGAAGTGCGCAGCTTTCCCAATGGCGGCAGGGTGGTCAACCTGCGCATCGCCACGTCGGAAAACTGGCGCGACAAAGCCTCGGGCGACCGGAAAGAGCGGACCGAATGGCATTCGGTAGCGATTTTCAATGAAAATCTGGGCAAGATTGCCGAGCAATATCTGAAAAAGGGCTCGACCGTCTATATCGAGGGGCAGTTGGAAACCCGCAAATGGCAGGACCAATCCGGCGCCGACCGCTATTCGACCGAGGTTGTGCTGCGCCAGTTCCGGGGCGAGTTGACGCTGCTCGGCGGCCGTGACGGTGGCGGCGCGTCGCAAGATCGCGGCGATGACGAATATTCCGGGCGCACCTCGGGCGGAAATTCGGGCGTTAATTCTGGCGGTAATTCTGGCGGCGGCTCCGGTGGTTCGGGGGGCTATGGCGGTGGTCGTGGCAGCACCAACCCCGCCCCCAGCAGCCGCCCCTCCGAGATGGATGACGAAATTCCGTTCTAAGGCGCTGATTTCACCGCTCCAGCGGCACGGCACTGGACCTTTGCTGCGCATTCCCTATATAATCACTCAACAACTATGAGTGTGATCGATGAACCAGCCGCAGGAAAAGATCGAGGGTGCCACGTTGATCCGGCCGTCCTCCACGGATCACCCGTTGTATGATCCGGTGGTTCAGGCGTGCCGCACGGTCTTTGACCCGGAAATCCCGGTGAACATCTTTGATCTGGGTCTGGTCTATACCATTGAAATCAACACCGAAAATGCGGTGGTCATCGCAATGACCCTGACTGCCCCCGGCTGCCCCGTCGCGGGTGAGATGCCAGGCTGGGTCGGTGCCGCCGTGGAAACCGTTCCCGGCGTCAAGGATGTCGATGTTCAGATGACCTTCGACCCGCCCTGGGGGATGGAGATGATGTCCGACGAGGCCCGGCTTGAAATGGGCTTCATGTAAGGTAAGCTCAATACATTGCATCCGGTACATGCAAGTCATTTAGGTAGCATATTCCCAACGAAACCCTTTTAGCTTGCACATAATGAATGCAACCCTTTTAGCTTGCATTTCGCATATGCAAGCCTTATAGCCTGCCCATGTCTTCATCCGCCGTTCTGACAGGTGACCTGATCGGCTCGACCGAGGTCGAGCCCGAGGCTGTTGACTTGGCGATGGCAGCCCTGTCCTGCGCCGCCGCAACGATTGCCGATTGGGCAGCCGAAGACACCCGGTTTACCCGCTTTCGCGGTGATGGTTGGCAGATATGCCTCGCGGACCCCGCGTTGGTCCTGCGCGCCAGCCTGCTGTTGCTGGCCAGCCTGCGCGCCAAAGGCGGTGGTCTGGCGACCCGCCTATCTGTCGCCGTGGGCACGGTCGAACGCCTTGGCAACAGCGGTCTGGCCGAGGCGTCTGGCACTGCCTTCACCGTCTCGGGCCGGAACCTCGACAAGATGGCCTCGCTTTCGACCTTCGTTTACGCCGCGCCTGACCGCGACCATCATTGGCAAACCGCCGTCATGGACCTAGCCGCCTGGCAGACCCAGCAATGGACCCGCGAACAGGCCGAGGCTGCGATGCTGGCGCTTGACCTGCCGCGCCTGACCGATCAGGCCTTGGCAGCCCATCTCGGCATCAGCCGCCAGGCGTTTCAGTCCCGCCTCAAGGGAACCGGCCTTGCCGCCATGACCAGCGCGCTGCTGGCCTTCGAGCTTGACCGCACAACGATGGAGCCCTGAATGTTCCCCACCCTCGCCGCCCTGTTTCTGGCACATGTCCTGGCCGATTTCGTCTTGCAGACCAATGCCATGGTCGCCACCAAATCCGCGCCCCTGACGCTGGCAAAGCACGGCGCGGTGGTGCTGGCCACGGCGGCGCTGGCGACATGGTCAGTGTCGCCCTGGCTTCTGGCCCTGACCGCAGCCCATCTTGTCATCGATCTGGTCAAAACCCGCGCGACCCGCACCTTCTGGCCCTTCATGATCGACCAGGGCGCCCATGCCGCCACGATCCTGCTGTTGGCGCCCCTGATCCAGACCGGCTGGTCCGCCACGACCACCGCCTGGATGGCCCTGACCGCAGGGGCAATCCTTGCCACCCGTGCGGGCGGTTTCGCCATAGGCCTCTTGATGCAGCCCTGGGCCTCCGAAGCCATCGGCCTGTCCGGTGCAGGCCGCGTGATCGGCAATCTGGAGCGGGGGCTGATCTTCCTGCTGATCCTGTCCGGCCAGACCCAGAACATCGGCTTTCTGATCGCCGCCAAATCGGTCTTGCGCTTTGGCACCGTCTCCGATGACCGCAAAGTCAGCGAATATGTCATCATCGGCACCCTGGCTTCTGTCTGTTGGGCCATCGCTGCCGCCCTGATGACCACGATGTTGTTAAATAACCTGCCGACCCTTGGAATACCCGACCTTTTGCCTTAGGTTCAAATAAAAGGAGATCCATGATGTTTGGCATTCCCGGCAAGGCTGCTGTCACCCTGACCCCCATCGCCGCACGACAGATCGCCGGTCTGATGGCGCAAAAGGGCAGCGAAGGTCTGCGCATCGGCGTCAAGAAGGGCGGCTGTGCAGGCATGGAATACACGATGGACTATGTCTCGACCGTAAATCCGCTGGACGAGGTGGTGGAACAGGATGGCGCGCGCGTGCTGATCGCCCCCATGGCCCAACTGTTCCTGATCGGCACCGAGATCGACTATGAGATCGACCTGCTGCAAGCGGGGTTCAAATTCCGTAACCCCAATGTGACCGAATCCTGTGGCTGTGGCGAAAGCATCAAGTTCAAGGATGCACCCGACGCCTGACCGGCCGGAAATTTTCGCAGAAAATTTGCGAAGCCAACCTGATTTTTCTGCGAAAAATCCTTCCTCCCCCTACGGCTCCGGCCACCCATTCCGACAGCCGCTCTGGAGCAGCCTCATGAAAAAACTCGTCGCCGGGAACTGGAAGATGAACGGCCTTGCCGCCGCCCTGACTGAGGTTCAGGCCCTCATCGCCGCCCATCCCAACCCGGATTGCGAGATGCTGCTCTGCCCACCCGCCACGCTGCTTGCGCAGATGCATTGGGCCGCAAAAGACTCGCGCCTCGCCTTGGGCGGTCAGGATTGCCATTCTGACGCTTCCGGCGCCCATACCGGCGACATTTCGGCGGCAATGCTGCGCGACGCCGGCGCCACGTATGTCATCCTCGGCCATTCCGAACGCCGCGCCAAATACTGGGAATCCGACGCCATGGTCAAGGCCAAGGCCCATGCTGCACGGATCGAAGGTCTGATCCCGATCATCTGCATCGGCGAAACCGAGGCGCAGCGGGATGCCAACGCAACCCTCGACGTCATCGGCAGTCAGCTCGACAATTCCCTGCCGGACAGCACCATCTTCGTCGTGGCCTATGAACCCGTCTGGGCCATCGGCACCGGTCGCACCCCCACCATACCCCAGATTGCCGAGGTTCACGCGTATCTCCGCGCGCGGCTTGAAACCCGGATCGGGGCCGACGCGTCCAAAGTGCGCATCCTGTACGGCGGCTCTGTCAAACCCTCGAACGCGTCCGAGATCTTTGCCGTCCCCCATGTGGACGGCGCGTTGGTTGGCGGTGCCAGTCTCAAGGCTGCCGATTTCGGCGCCATCATCGCCGCCCTGTCTGACGCCTGACCCGTCTGCTGCCTGACCCGTCTGCCGTCCTAACCGACAAAGCCGTCGCTTCCGTCGCAGCACAAAGTCCGCCCGCTCGCTAGGTTCCTTGAATGTCCATCGTCATCGCCCCCCCGCGCAGCATCTTTGTGGCCAATCTGCTGTGCCTCGCCTCGATGATAGTCTGGTCGGCGGGGCTGCCTGCCGCACAACTGATCATCCCGTTGATCCCGCCCATCACCCTGACCGCGATGCGCGCCGGCCTGGCCGCCGCCGTACTGATCCCGCTATGGATCGCACTTGAAGGGACCCGCCCATTCCTGACCGCCAACTGGATCAACGGCATTCTGGTCGGCGGCGTCTGCATCGGCCTCGGTGCGGTGCTGCTGGTGGTGGCGCAGGCCATGACCGACCCGGTCACCGTCGCCGTCATCACCGCCATCATGCCCATCATCGGCATCACACTGGAGGTGGCGCTGGAGGGTCGCAAACTGACCCTCGCCCTGATCATCGGCCTCACCCTCAGCCTGTTCGGCGGTTTCGTGGCCTATGGCGCGGGCGTCGGTTCGATGACACTGGGCCTCGGCGCGCTGGCGGCCCTCGGCTCGGTTCTGGCCTTCACCTGGGGCTCGCGTGCCACGGTCACGGCCTTCCCCGATCTGACCCCTTTGGGCCGGACCACCGTCACCGTCACAGGTGCTGCGGTCCTGACCACCGTCATGTCGCTGGCCTATTCCGCGATTGGCGGACCGCCCACGCAATGGGCGGCATTGGGCCTGCCCGAATGGGGCGCGCTGGCCCTGTTCGGCGTGGGGTCGCTGGCGATCAGCCAGGTCCTGTGGATCATGGCCGTGGGGCAGATCGGCATCGGCCTGTCATCCTTGCACATGAACGCCGTGCCCTTCTATGTCATGCTGATCATGTTCGCGCTTGGCAGCCCCTGGAACTGGCCCCAGGCCTTCGGTGCCGTGGTCGTCGCGTTCGGCGTTCTGATCGCTCAGGGCCTGATCCGGTTGCCAAGATGATCTCGCTCAGCCAATCCCCCACCGACGCTGGCTTCGTCCAGAACCCGTATCCGTTCTACGAATTGGCCCGCAGCGCTGGCCCCTTGTTCCACTGGGTTGACTACAACCTGACCTGCACCACCAATGCCGCCGCCTGCAACGCCATCTTCCGCGACCGCCGCTTTGGCCGCGAAAGCCCCACGCCGCTGCAAATCCCCGACCATCTGAAACCCTTCTACGCGGTCGAGGCGCATTCCATGTTGGAACTGGAGCCGCCCCGCCACACCCGCCTGCGGTCGCTCGTCCTGCGCGCCTTCACCTCGCGCCGCATCGCGGCCCTCGGCCCCGAAATCACCACCCTCACCCACGCATTGATCGACGCCTTCCCGCCGGGCGCGTTTGACCTGCTGCCGACCTTCGCCACCAAACTCCCCGTCATCATCATCGCCCGCCTGCTCGGCGTCCCCGAATCCATGGCACCCGACCTAATCACTTGGTCCAACGCCATGGTCGGCATGTACATGGCCGGCCGCGACGATCACGCCCAGACCCGCGCCCGCCAAGACCGCGCCATCGCCGCCACCGAGGCTTTCGTGGCCTTCCTGCGCGCCTATGTCGATGAACGCCGGGCCCGCCCCGCCGACGACCTGATCACCCACCTGATCGCCGCATCGGATCAGGGCGACCGCCTGACCACGGACGAACTGATCACCACCTGCATCCTCCTGCTGAACGCAGGACACGAGGCGACCGTCCACACCATCGGCAATGGCGTCAAAGCCCTATTGGAAACCGGCACCCAAAGCGCCCTGTCCAACCCCGAACCCACCGTCGAGGAGATCCTGCGCCACGACCCCGCCCTGCACATGTTCACCCGCTGGGCGTACGAGGATGTCGATATCATGGGCCACCAGTTCCAGCGTGGCGACCGTGTGGCCCTCCTCCTCGCCGCCGCCAACCGCGACCCCGGCGTCTGGGACGACCCCGCCCGCTTCGACCCGACGCGCGCGGTCAAACCCCACGCCACTTTCGGCGCAGGTCTGCATTTCTGCGTCGGTGCACCCCTGGCCCGGCTGGAACTGCAACTGGCCCTGCCCATCCTGTTCCAACGCCTGCCCGGCCTTCACCTGACCGAGGCGCCAACCTATGCCGATGTCTACCATTTCCATGGCCTGAAACGACTGCTGGTCGCACGCTGACCCTATGGCCTTTCATTCTGACTGAAATATCCCGGGGTCCGGGGCAGCGCCCCGAGATGCGTCACAGCGGCAAGGCCGTCGTCATCTTGATCTCTTCCATGCTCAGCAGCGCCGTCACGTTATAGATCTTCACCTCGGCAATCAGCGCCTGATAAAACGCGTCATAGGCCCGTGCGTTCTTGACCCAGACCTTCAGGATATAATCTACATCCCCCGCCAGGCGATGCGCCTCCAACACCTCCGGGCGGCGGCGCACCACGTCCAGAAAGCGCTTTTCCCAGCCCAATTCATGCTCCGATGTCCGGATCAGCACAAAAAAGCACGCCTCCAACCCCAACTCCTCGGGGTCCAGAAGGGCGGTTTGGCGCAGAATCACGCCCTGCTCGCGCATCCGGCGGATGCGGTTCCAGACCGGCGTCTTCGACGACCCGACCTTGCCCGCGATTTCATCCAGCGACTGCTCGGCATCCGCCTGCAATTCGCCAAGGATTTTCCGGTCCAACTCGTCCAACTGGGCTGCCATTCGCAATAACCTCCGATTTGCAGAACCAGGTTCCATTCTCGGTCATAATCAGAACAAATGTCCTTATTGGCAAGGGTGACTGGCGCAAACTCGGGAAATTATTCTATATTATGACCAGTAAATGCTGGAATCCCCATGACCGACCTTGCACCATACACAATAACCTTCGTCGGTGCCGGTCCGGGCGCTGCCGATCACCTGACGCTGGGCGCCTGCCGTGCCCTGCAACAGGCCGAGGTTGTCATACATGACCGCCTTGTCGGCCCCGAGATTCTGGCCCTGATCCCCGCCACAACCCGCCTGATCGACATGGGCAAACAGGGGTTCGGCCCCTCCACCGCCCAATCCGCCATCAACGAAGCCTTGATCCGCGAGGCCCGCAACGGCCTCCGCGTGGTCCGCCTCAAGGGCGGCGATGCAGGCATCTTCGGCCGCCTCGATGAAGAGATCGAGGCCATCCAGTCCCACAACCTGACCTACAACATCCTGCCCGGCCTGACCGCAGCTGCCGTGGCCGCCGCCGCTATCGGCCAACCCCTGACCAGCCGTGGCCGCAATGCCGTCCTGCGCATCGTCACCGGCCACGACATGGACGGTTTCGCGGAACAAGACTGGCGCGCCATCGCCCGCCCGAATGCGGTCACTGCAATCTATATGGCCAAGAAATCCGCCCGCTTCATGCAGGGTCGCCTGATGATGCATGACGCCGCGCCCGACACGCCCGTCACCCTCATCGAAAACGTCTCGCGCGCCGACCAACGCATCCTGCCCGCCACCCTGTCCACCCTGCACGACGCCGCCGCCCAGCTTGCAGGCCCCGCCGTCATCCTTTACGGCCTGCACCCACGCAACTCCCTCGCCCTCCCAGCCCTCCAAGAGGCCACCGCATGAGCCGCTTCACCGCCAAAGTCGTCACTGCCAACCGCCTGATCGAGGGCGATGTCGTCTACCTGACCGCAGACGATCGCTGGACCCAGCACCACCATCAGGCCGAACTCATCACGGACGAGGCCCACGCCCAGATGCGCTTGCTGCACGGTGCCGCGCAACGCCTGTACATTGTCGGTGCCTACCTGGCCGACGCCAAATCAGGGCCAAACGGCCCCGAACCCACCCATTTCCGCGAGGCATTCCGCACCCGCGGCCCCTCCAACTACAATCACGGCAAGCAAGCGGACCTGACAAATGTATAGATACTCCGACTTCGACGAAAGCTTTGTCCGCTCCCGCGTAGACCAGTTCTCGGGTCAGGTCGCCCGCCGCCTTGACGGCTCGCTGACCGAGGAAGAATTTCGCCCCCTGCGCCTGATGAACGGCCTGTATCTGCAACTGCA
>JBBQGU010000133.1:0-9987 GCA_038323315.1 Rhodobacterales bacterium
CGACATTGCGATGGTGTTCCAGTCCTACGCGCTTTACCCGAACCTGACGGTGCACCGCAACATCGGCTTCGGGTTGGAAATGCGCAAGGTACCCAAAGCCGAACGCGACCGCGCCGTGCTGGAGGCGGCGCGTCTGCTGCAGATCGAGCCGCTTCTGGACCGCAAACCCAGCCAGTTGTCCGGCGGCCAGCGTCAGCGCGTGGCCATCGGGCGGGCACTGGTGCGGCATCCCAAGATATTCCTGTTTGACGAGCCCTTGTCCAATCTGGACGCCAAACTGCGCATGGAAATGCGGACCGAATTGAAGCGGCTGCATCAATTGCTGAAAACCACGGTCGTCTACGTCACCCATGACCAGATCGAGGCGATGACCCTTGCGACCCGGATCGCTGTCATGCGCAATGGCCGGATCGAACAGTTCGATACGCCCGAAGCGATTTACCAGCGCCCCGCCACGACCTATGTCGCAAGCTTTGTCGGCGCGCCTCCGATGAACATGCTGGACGCAACCTGGGCTTTGGACGGTTTGCGCATTGACGGATCAGACGTGACTCTGCCCATAGAACGTCCTTTCGCGGCCAAAGCCGAAAAAATCACGCTCGGCATCCGGGCCGAAGCGCTGCATGACGGTGCCGAAGGGCTTTCCTTTCCGCTGATGATCGAGGTTTCGGAACTGACAGGGCCGGAGTTGATCGTGACCGGACGCCTCGGCACCCAAAAGGTCGTCGCAAGCTTTCCGGCCCGTCGCAAGCTTGCCATAGGCGAAACGCTTGCGCTCCGGCTCGCGCCGGATCAGCTGCATCTTTTCGACGCTGGGACCGGGATGAGGGTGAACCATGACAGCCACGCCTGAAAAAACCCAAACAGGCGCCAAGCCTTGGTCCCGCAAGCGGCCGATCCGCAGTCACGGCACGCCGCCCATCTACATGCAAGTGGCCGAAATCCTGAGTGAAAAGGTAAAATCCCTGCAGGGCGAATATTCTGCGCTGCCGTCCGAAGGCGATCTGTCGCGTGAATTCGGGGTGTCGCGCGTTACCATCCGGCAAGCCCTGAAGCAGCTGGAAACGCGGGGTGCAATCTACAGCGAACAGGGTCGCGGGTACTTTACGACCACGTCGCGTCTGCAGGGGCTTTCCGGTTTCCACAGCTTCACCTCCGAGGTCCAGAAGCTGGGCGGTATCGCCGGCTCGGCCCTGATCAGCTTTGCGACCGATGCAAGCCTGCCAGATGCCTTTCGCAAACATCTGAAGGTGGACGGTTCCGAAGCCTTCATCGCCTTGCGCCGGCTAAGGTCAATTGACGGGCGCCCTGTTGCCTTCGAAGACGCTTACCTGCCAATGTCGATGTATCCGCAAGCCGACCGCGCGGCCTTCGAAGACGGATCGCTTTATGCGCGGATGGCAAATGGCTGGGGCATCGTTCCGGCCTGGGCGGATGCGATGTTCGAACCGGTCGCTGCCACGCCGGAAGAGGCGCAGCATTTGCAGATCCAGCCCGGTGCGCCGGTGCTGGCAGTCTGGCGCGTGACGGCAACCGACACCGATCAGGTCTGCGAATACGTGCGCTCCATCTATCGCGGTGACGGCTTCATGCTGCACGTCAACCGCTACCGGCTTTAGGAGACTGCCATGCGCCACGCCATTGGCATCGATATCGGTGGGGGCAGCACGAAGATCGGGCTGGTCTCGGAAGATGGTCAGATCCTCGATCGGTGCAGACTTTCTCCCGATCCCCAAGGCCATGGCGACGAGATCGTCCAGTGCATTGCCGATGGGGTCAAAGGTCTGCTGCGGCCGGGTGTTTCGGTCACCGGCATCGGCGTGGGTTACCCCGGACCGATCCATCCCGGCAACATGACCGGCGGTGTGGGCAATGTTGGGGGCCTGAACGACTACCCGCTGGCGAAACGCCTGACCGCGTTGGTCGGGCTTCCCGCACGTCTTGAAAATGACGCGACAGCCGCCGCCCTGGCCGAGGCGCGTTTCGGCGCGGGGCGTGTGGCAAAGCGGATGTTGATGGTGACGGCAGGCACTGGCATTGGCGTGGCCATGATTGTGGACGGCCGGGCCATGGTCACGTCGGGCGGCTGCCTTGGCGACGCCGGGCACATCATCGTCAACGGCGCCTCCCGACTGCGCTGTCGCCTTGGATGCACGGGCTGTCTGGAAGCCATGGCATCGGCCGCGGCGCTTGACGATCTGGCCATGGCCGAGGCGGCCCACAGGCCACTCGGTGCCATCGCCCGGCACGCTGCCATCCCAAGCACACAGCCTGACGCCGCAACCATCATTCACTGTGCCCTGGCAGGCGACACGACATCCCAAGCCATCCTTGCAGAGGCAGGACGCTGGATCGGCAGGGCGGTGGCATCCTGGGTGCATACCTTTGCCCCGGATATGGTGGTCATCGGCGGTGGCCTCGGCGCATCCGGGACATTGCTTCTGGCCCCGCTTGAGGCAGAGGCACGACGCTGCGGACTTCAGGATTACTTTACAGGGTTGCTGATCGTCCCCGCAACCATGGGGAACGACGCAGGGATCATCGGGGCTGCCGCGCAGATGTTCGTCACACCCGCCGTCCGCGCAACCGACCCACACGCGCCCAAGTTACACGATATCTGAAATCTCTCTGTCGCAGCCCTCCTTACAACTCGGATGACGTGGGTCAACGGCTGGTCCGTGCCAAAGAAACTTGCAAGCGGGCCTCGCGCAACCTCGGGGCTTCAGGATCAGCAGGCCACCGTATAGGGGATGGGCTGCCGGATGTTCGGCGCGCTTCGTGAAGCGGGCGGATGTTACATATTCTGCCGGACATTCGGGGTTGACCTTGGTACAAGCCGACCGAAGCCTGACGACCACCCTGACCCCTGACTGGAGCTTGGCCATTGATCGACCTTCCCTCTGATGCACTTTTTCTTGGCCGCGTCTGGCGCGCTGGTATGGGCCCTTGCCTTGTCACCCTGCGGCAGGGCCACGTGTTCGACATCACCACAAAGTCCGCCCCAACCATGCGCGACCTGATGGAACAGGCCGACATCCCGGCCTTTGTGGCGGCCATTCCGGGTGAAGATATCGGCAGTCTGATATCGATCGTCGCGGCCAGTGTCGAAGCATCTGTCGACGCAACCCGGCTTCTGGCGCCCTGCGATCTGCAAGCGGTCAAGGCCTGCGGTGTCACCTTTGCCCGCTCGATGATCGAACGCGTGATCGAGGAACGCGCCGGTGGTGATCCCGCCCGCGCGACCGAAATCCGCGAGACAATCGCCCGCATGATGGGTGACAGCCTGCGCGATCTGGTGCCGGGTTCGCCCGCCGCAGCCAAGGTCAAGGCGGTGCTGCAGGCCGAGGGGCTTTGGTCGCAATATCTGGAGGTCGGCATCGGTCCCGATGCCGAAGTCTTCACCAAGGCACAACCGATGAGCGCGGTCGGTTGGGGGGCCAGCGTCGGTCTGCACCCGATCAGCAAATGGAACAATCCCGAACCCGAGGTTGTGCTGGTGGTCGATAGCACCGGGCGCATCGTCGGTGCGACGTTGGGCAATGACGTCAACCTGCGCGATGTCGAGGGCCGCTCGGCCCTGCTGCTGGGCAAGGCCAAGGACAACAATGCCGCCGCAAGCCTTGGGCCGTTCATCCGGGTGTTCGACGCAGGCTTTACGCTGGATACCGTCCGCCGGATGGAGTTGTCGCTGACCGTCACCGGCAGCGACGGCTTTACCTTGACGGGGCAATCGTCGATGTCTGAAATCAGCCGCGATCCGGCCGATCTGGTGGCGCAGACACGCGGGCGGCATCACCAATATCCCGACGGCCTTGTGCTTTATTGCGGCACGATGTTTTCCCCGATTCAGGACCGCGACGGGCCGGGTCAGGGGTTTACCCACCATCTTGGCGATATCGTTACCGTCGCCGCGCCCGCGCTGGGCAGCCTGACCAACACTGTGCGCCTCTCGACCGAAGCGCCGGAATGGGCATTCGGCACACGCGCGCTGATGACCAACCTCGCCGAACGCGGCTTGTTGTAAAGCGAGAACCTTGAACATCGACGCCCAAAGACTGCCAACTCGCGGAATATGTGTGCCCAACGTCACACGCGGGCTTGGCGTTGGGCGTCCGCATTCATGGAATTTGCTGAAGGGCAGGTGACCGGCACGCGACCTTTCCGGGTTAACCCGCTGCAAAGGGTTGCCCTGTTGTTGCGACATTTCCTTTTTGTTGCCGCAATGGCAGGGCAATAGGATCAGACCAGGTTCAAATGAGGTTTGGAATGACCACCTATTCCTTCAGCACACTGACAAATAACCAAAAAATCATCTTTGACCCATTAAATGACGTTTTGCTGTTTGACACCGCGATCCGCCCGGCGGAATTGCTGATCAACGGCACGACGAGCGGGGTCCAGTTCTCGGTTGGCGGCAAGTCGATCATTCTGGCCGACATCGGCTTGGATGATCTGGGGAACAGTTCTGCCACATCCTTGCCGAACGTTCGTTTCGTGTCGGCCGGCATTTTGTTGGTTGGCGAGGGTACGACGGCCCAAAGCGGCAACACCGACAACGTCCTCATCGGACTTACTGGGGATGACGCGTTGCTGGGCCTCGGCGGCAACGATCTGCTGAACGGCGGGGTTGGCGGCGACCTGATGGTCGGGGGCCTCGGCGACGACACTTATCTGGTCGACAATGTCGCCGATATCGTGACCGAGGACAATCTGGAAGGGTCGGGCACGGACCAAGTCCGGGCTTCGGTCAGCTATACCCTGACCAACTATGTCGAAAACCTGACGCTGGTCGGCTCCAGCACCATCAACGGCACCGGCAACACGTTGGCAAATACTCTGATCGGTAACAATGCGGACAATGTTCTGGATGGCAAGGCCGGTGGCGACGCCATGTTTGGCGGTCAGGGCAATGACAGCTATGTCGTGGACAACCTGGCTGACCGGATCACCGAAACGAACAGCAACGCGTCCCAGATCGACACCGTCATTGCGGGCATCAACTTCACCCTGGGGGCTAACCTCGAAGACCTGGTGTTGTTCGACAAGGCCGTGGTCGGCGTGGGCAACTTTCTGGCCAACCGTGTGACTGGCAGCGGCTTGGGCAATACGCTGAACGGTGGCTACGGGGCCGACAGCATGGCGGGCGGCGATGGCAACGACACCTACATCGTCGACAACTCGGGCGATACCGTGACCGAGACCAGCAATGCCACCTCGCAGATCGACCTTGTCGCCAGCAGTGTCAGCTATGTTCTGGGCAGCAATCTGGAGAATTTACGCCTGCTCGGCAGTGCCGATATAGATGCGGCCGGCAACACACTGAACAACATCCTGTATGCGAATGCAGGCAACAACGTGCTGGATGGGCAGGGCGGCACAGACACCGCATCTTATGCCAGCGTCAGTCTGCTCAGCCTTGTGGGCGCCAATCCCGGCACCCCGACCATCACCTACAGCGTCACAACCGCGGGCGTGACGGTCAATCTGACCCTTACCGGCGTACAGGACACCCAAGGCTCCGGCTTTGACCGGTTGATCGGCATCGAAAACCTGACCGGCAGCCACTTCAACGACGATTTGACCGGCAATGCCGCCGCCAACATTCTGGACGGCGGTTTGGGTGCCGATGTGCTGACCGGCGGCAAGGGCAATGACATCTATGTCGTAGACGGGGCCGATATGGTGACCGAACTTGCAGGGGCAGTCGAGGGGTTGGACACCGTCCAATCCAGCATATCCTACCGTCTGACCGCGAATGTGGAGTATCTGGTTCTGACCGGCACGGCAGCGATCAACGGCATCGGCAACAATCTGGACAACCGGCTGGACGGCAATCTGGGCGCGAATTTCCTGGATGGGCTGACCGGGGCCGACAAGATGAACGGCGCCGGCGGCAATGACACCTATGTCGTGGACAATCTGGGCGACGAAATCTCGGAAAATCTGGGTGCCGGCACCGATCTGGTGATGACCTATGTCAACCTGTCGCTGGGCAACAACATCGAAAACCTGCGCCTGATGGGCACCAACCCGTTGAACGGCACCGGCAATATCCTGAACAACACCATCTGGGTGAATATCGCCAACAACGAAGTTGATGGCGGCGTCAACCCGATGATCGGCACGACGGCCATCGGCGATACGCTGTCTTATGAATATGGCGCGACCTCGGGGATCACCTTTGACCTTGGCAAGACCGACGCCCAGCAGACCGGCGGGTCCGGCACCGATACGGCGCGCAATTTCGAGAATCTGATCGGCAGCAACTATAACGACCTGCTGTCAGGCAACTACAATCCCCTGCTGATCCGCTCTGCCGTCACCAACGTGTTGAACGGGCTTGCCGGGGTGGACACATTGTCGTTTGACTCGGCCACAACCGGGTTCACGGTGGATTTGCAGGGCCAGCTGGCGACATCGGGCGTGATTGCCTATGTCATCAAGAACTTTGAGAACCTGACCGGCAGCAGTTTTGACGATGTGATGACCGGCGATCTGGGCAACAACGCCTTCAACGGCGGCAATGGCAGCGACACGGTATCTTACCTGAACGTCAAGGCGGGTGAGGGCGGCGTGGTTGCCGATCTGTCGATCGTGGGCGCGCAAAACACCCTTGCATCCGGATTTGACACCTTTGTCAGCATCAAGACTGTCATGCAATCCAGCATCGAAAACCTGACCGGGTCGGTCAATGACGACGTCCTCTCGGGCAACGCCGCCCGCAACATTCTGGACGGCAATGCCGGCGATGACACGCTGAACGGTTCGGGGGGCGACGACACCCTGATCGGCGGGCTTGGCGATGACAGCATCGAGGGTGGCTCGGGCAACGACACCGCGTTCTTCATTGGGGCAGAGGCGGCGACGGTCAACCTGAGCCTGACAGGGCTCCAGAATACCGGTTATGGCGTCGACACGCTGAAGACGATCGAGAATCTGACCTCGGGTGCCGGAAATGACACGCTGACCGGGAACACCCAAGCCAATACGCTGAAGGCGGGCCTCGGCAACGATCAGATTGACGGTGGCGCGGGCAATGACCTGATCTACGGCAATGCCGGCGCGGATACGTTGACTGGCGGATCAGGGGCGGATGCGTTTGTCTTTGACACCGACTTTGGCGGTGGCAACTTCGACATCATCACCGATTTCAAAGCCGTTGATGACACGATGCAGTTGGATAACGCGGTCTTTGCCCTGCTGCCGGGCGGCGTGCTGGCAGCCTCGGCCTTCGCGGCGAACGCGTCGGGGTCGGCGGGCCGCAGCACTGACCGGATCATCTACGAAACCGACACCGGCAATCTGTACTTTGATGCCGATGGCACCGGGTTTGGGCTGGCGGTTCAGTTTGCGGAAATCGACAACCGGCTGACTCTGACCAATGCCGATTTCTTTGTGATCTGACCCCGCCGTCAGCCCCGCGCCTGAATATGCCCCGCGAGATATGCCGCGTCGCTCCACGCCCCCCAGATAAAGGGCGAGGCGCGTCGCGACAGCCAGGGCAGACCGATGAAGTACAGGCCCGGCAGGCCGGCCACCCCGCGATCATGTTGTGGGCGGCCCTTGGCGTCGAACCCGTCAACCTGCAACCAGCCGAAATCCAGGGTATAGCCGGTCGCCCAGATGATCGACGTCACCCCCGCCTCGCCCAGATCGAGGCTAAGGATGGGATGCGACACGCAATCCGGATCGGGCCCGAACCGACGCGCCTCAGGCTCGGGCGGCAGGTCCAGAGCATGGGCCGTGGCATAGGCGTCGGCCTTGTCCAGCACGGCCAGATAGTTTGCATCCCCCGCCGCGATGTTGCGCGCCAGATCACCTCCGAATTGCATGACGCCGTCCGCATAGGCCCCCGCACGGCCCAGCAAGACCATCCCCCGCTCGGCCAACCGCCGAAAGTCCACCGTCTCGCCGCCATTGGCACCGCTGACGGCGATCGTGACATGCTCCATCCCCGGCTCACGCGCCTTGGCGTCCCAAGCCCCCAAGGCGCCCAGCCACCAGACGAAATCGTGGCCACGATAGGCGCGCGGCGGGCGGTCATGCGGGCCGACCGACAAATAAACCTTGCGACCCGCCCGCAACACCTCATCTGCGATCTGCGAGCCCGATGCCCCTGCCCCGACAACCAGCACCGCTCCTTGGGGCAACTGCGCCGGGTTGCGATAGCGACAGGAATGGATCTGCATAAGCCCCGCCGCTTCCGGCACAGTCGTGGGGGTCAGGGGCCGCTGGAACGGGCCGGTGGCAGCCACCAGATTGCGCGCCCGGACCGGACCTTGGGTGGTCTCCACGGCAAAGATCCCGTCGTCGGTTCGGGTGGCCGAGGTCACCTCGACCCCGCAGCGGATCGGCGATCTGATCTGCGCGGCAAAGGTTTCGAAATACTGCACGATCCGGTCACGCGGGGCAAAACTGTCGGGGTCCAGATCGTCGAATTTCAAAGGTGGAAAGCGGTCGTGCCAGGCGGGACCGTTGGCGACCAGCGAATCCCAGCGCTCGCTGCGCCAGCGTTCGGCGATCCGGTGCCGCTCCAGCACCAGATGCGGCAACCCGCGCTGCCCCAGATGCGCGCTAAGCGCCAGCCCCGCCTGACCCCCGCCAATGATCAGCGTCTGGATGGTTTCAACCGGCATCGCATGCTCCTGTGGGGCCTTTTGGGTGGTGCAGGTCTAGCGGTTGCAATGGCCTTGGGACACCATGATTTCCCAAGGCCTTGCTTAGGCGTTGCTGAACCAGCCCGTCAACTCAGGGCGTTTGCACCCCCGTCGCGGCCACATAAATCGCATACAGCGACGAGGTCGCAGCGATGAACAGCCGGTTGCGCCTCGGCCCGCCAAAGGTCAGGTTTGCCACGCATTCCGGGACCAGTATCTTGCCCAGGCGCGTGCCATCCGGTGCAAAGCAATGCACCCCGTCCGCAGCGCTGGACCAGACATTGCCGTCCTGATCCATCCTGATGCCATCTGGTAACCCTGCGTCGATATGAGCATAGACCCGTGGGTTGGTCAGCTTGGCCCCCGCCACGTCAAACACCCTTATATGGCGCGGGGCCAGCGGGTTATGGCTAAAGGCCGAGTCCGCGATGTACAGTTTGCGCTCGTCCGGCGAAAAGACCAACCCGTTCGGCTGGGCAAAGTCATCGGCGACCAAGGCAATGCTGCCTGACGGATCAATCCGGTAGACGCCGTGAACGGCCTGCTCGGGCGTCGCGCGGTAGCCTTCATAGTCGGACATGATGCCATAGGTCGGATCGGTGAACCACACCGACCCATCCGAATGTACCACCACATCATTGGGCGAATTCAGGCGTTTGCCCTGAAAGCTGTCAGCCAGAACGGTGATCGATCCGTCAACCTCGGTCCGCGTGACGCGCCGCGTGCCATGTTCGCACGACACCAGCCGCCCCTGCCTGTCACGGGTGTGACCGTTGGAAAAGTTTGACGGCTGCCGAAACACCGACACCGCCTGACCGTTCACCCCGTTGTCGGACCAGCGCAAGATGCGCTGGTTGGGAATATCGCTCCACAACAGGCAGCCAAGGTCGTTGAACCAGACCGGCCCCTCGGCCCAGCGGCAGCCGCCATACAGCTTTTCCAACCGCGAGGATCCGGCAATCAGATAGCCGAACCGTTCGTCGTCGATCTGGTATTGTGGGTGTGACATGGTCCCTCCTAACGCGTGGACTGGCGGCCCGATGCCACCAGAATGACGCTGATGATGATCAACCCGGTCATGATCAACCGAACCCCGGCCCCAAGGCCATAGGTGTTCAGCATGGACACGACCAGAAACATGAACAACGCGGCCCCCCAGATGCCGGGCACATTGCTGTCCCCCCCGGCCACCGCCGTACCCCCAATGACCACGACGGTGATCGAGATCATCAGATATTCCGTCCCCATAGTCAACGCCGCCCCGCCCGAAAAACACGACAGCAGCGTGCCGCACAGCGCCGCCATTGTGGCACACAGGATATAAGTCACA
>JBBQGU010000134.1:0-9863 GCA_038323315.1 Rhodobacterales bacterium
GATGCCGCTGCTGTCATCGCACCGCTCGAACAGCGGCGTCGCCACCTGCATGAAGCGCCAGGCCAGCGAAAGCGCCTCGGTCGGATCGGTCGGTGCGATCTGCTCCTTGATCGCCCGAAGCTGGCTTTGCAGATCGGTGACCAGCGGCTTGCGGTTTTGCCAGTTCACGAAGCTGCGCGCCCGCGCGATGCTGGTCAGCCGCTTGGCCACCTCGCGCCCCGCCTCTTTCGGACTTTGCGCGCCCGCCAGCTCCAGCCGAAGCCGCCGCTTGGCAACGGCCGAGCCGGTGCTGATCTCGATCAGCAGGTTGGCCAGACGGGCGGCGCCCAGCGTCTCGAGGTTTTTTGCGTTCAGGGTCGTTTTCGATGCCATTGGAAATCCGGATTGGTTCAGACGGACCTTAGCAGCGGTCAAGAATAAACGAAATGCTGACGCTGATTCGCCACCAGGACCCGTATCCCGTCAGAAAAAGAGACTCGATTGCTCCCACAGCCACGCAGATTTTACTTTTATCACGCAATTTCAATGTGTTCTTTGACTGTTGGTCGATGATCCTCACTGTAAGGACAAAGCTTTGTGGTGAGTCATCAGGACGGGCCAGGTGATTTCTGGTCGCTATGCTTTCCGACCACTTTCAACTTTTGTGACGCGCGCCAGAGTTGGCACCCCCTTGGCGGTGACTCGGGGTGTTGTCCGAAGCCGGACGGGATTTGGCGGCATCTTGGCAGCGGTGTACCGGTGGGAAACATGCCCGAGGTTGATACGGATCAACGCAAGCCGGGATGAATGCAGCAATGTTGGTGCGAAATGCCCTGGCGGAGCGAACCCAATGACCATCAGATGCCTGAACATCCTTTTGGCGAGCCTTGTCCTGAATGCGACGGCGGTGTTTGCCGACCCGCAGACCCTGCGCAATGGCGATGACCTGTTCCTGTCGGGAGTGTCAGCCAACGAAACCTTGACGGCACCGCGCGATGTGTTGGCGGCGGGTGCGACGGTCAGCCTGCGCGGCTCTGTCGCGGCGGACACTCACGCGACCGGGTTCGATGTGGAGATCGAGGCCGCAACTGGTGGCAGCGTCTATGTGGCGGGGGCTGCGGTTTCGCTGCGCGGGGTGATCGGGCAGGACCTGAACGCCACGGGGTTCTCGGTGCGCACAGGGCGCGAGGCAATCACCACGGGCAACGCAAGGCTCGCGGGCGGCGTTGTGACGATCGAAGGGCCGGTGACGGGCGCACTCAGCGCGTCGGGTGGCGAGGTGGTGCTGAACGCGCCCATCGGGGGCGATGCGGTGCTTTCTGCGGGCAGTCTGCGCTTTGGCCCGGCGGCGAAGATTGACGGAACTTTGCGGTACTTCGCGCCAGCGCCGGTGATGATCCCCGCGAGCGTGATCGCGGCGGACCGGGTGACATTCGTCGAGACGAAGATGAACGAGCGGTTCCGCCAAATGGCCGACAGGATGGGTGAGCATGGTATGCCCAAACTGCCGGGGTTCATGTCGCTGTTCGGCGGGTTTTTGGTGACGCTGGGCTTTCTGGCGCTTGTCGGGGCGGCGTTTCTGGCATTCCTGCCCGGCCCGGTCGAGAGTTTGCGCCAAGCCGCGCTGGCCCGGCCGGGGCGCTGCCTGTTATCGGGGTTTCTTGGGTTGGCTTGCCTGTTCGGGCTGGTGCCGGTCAGCGCCATGACCATTCTGGGCCTGCCGCTGGTGCCCTTCGTGCTGCTGGCGACCCTGGTCCTGTGGACGTTGGCCTATCTGTTGGCGGCCTATGTGCTGGCCCTGCGCCTGCTGGCGGCCCTTGGTGGCCCGGTCAATCCGGGCACTTTGGGACGGGTGGGCGCTTTGGCGGCGGGTGTCGTGGTGATGGCGCTGCTGAACTTCATCCCCTTCCTTGGCTGGATCGTGAACCTGGCTTTGGTTCTGTGGGGGCTTGGGGCGATGGTGCTCATGGTGGCCGGTCGCGTCACGCCGTCGGCAGACGCACCAGCGATCTCCGCGTGATGGCGGCTGCAAAAGTAGAACTGCCGGCAGAACAGGCGGCGGGCGGTGGGGGTCTGACGGCAGTCGAGGCGGCGGCGCGGCTGTTGGCAGAGGGGCCAAACGAGTTGCCCACGGCAAAACGCCGGGCGACGCTGCGCATCGTGCTGGATGTGTTGCGCGAGCCGATGCTGGCGCTGCTGCTGGGCGGCGGGGTGGTGTATCTGCTGCTGGGCAGCCGGGAGGAGGCGTTGATCCTGCTGGCCTTTGCCTGCATGTCCATTGCCATCACGGCTGTGCAAGAAGCGCGGACCGAGCGGGTGTTGGAGGCGCTCCGCGATCTGACCAGCCCGCGCGCCTTGGTGATCCGGGACGGCGCTCGGCTGCGGATTGCCGGGCGCGAGGTTGTGCGGGGTGACGTGATCGTCCTGTCCGAAGGCGACCGGGTGCCGGCGGATGCGCGCCTGATCACGGCGACCGGCCTTTCGGCAGACGAGTCGCTGCTGACGGGCGAGGCGGTGCCGGTGCGCAAGCGTGTCGGCTCGGGCGAGGTGGCGCAACGACCGGGTGGCGAGGATCAGCCGCAAGTCTATTCCGGCACGCTGATCGTAGGCGGATCGGCCGTGGCCGAAGTGACGGCCACCGGAACTGGCAGCGAAATCGGACGGATCGGCAAAAGCCTGTCCCAGATCGAGACGGAAACCCCGCATTTGCAACGCCAGATGCGGGTGTTGGTGCTGGCCATGGCGGGGGTTGGACTAGGGGTCAGCGCGCTGGTCGTCGGGCTTTACGGGGTGTTGCGCGGCGGTTGGCTGGACGCGCTGCTGGCCGGCATCGCGGTCGGCATGGCCATGCTGCCGGAAGAGTTTCCGATGGTGTTGGCGGTGTTCATGGCAATGGGCGCGTGGCGCATTTCCAAGGTGCGGGTGCTGACCCGCCGCGCGTCGGCCATCGAAACCTTGGGTGCTGCGAGCGTGCTGTGTACCGACAAGACCGGCACCCTGACTGAAAACCGCATGACGATCGCGGCCTTGCGACTGGCCGATGGCACCGCGATGCGGATCGACGCGGGCACGGCCCTGCCCGCAACCTTTCGCGAACTGGCGGCGGCGGGTGTCATGGCGTCGGCCCCGGAACCGTTCGACCCGATGGAAAAGGCGTTCCACCGGCTCGCGGCCGAAGATCTGCAAGGCGGCGAGACGGTGCCTGGCGCGGGTCGAACGCTGATGCGCAGTTATCCGCTGACCTCTGATCTGCTTGCGATGTCGCAAGTCTGGGATGCGCCGAACGGCTTTGCCGTGGCTGCCAAAGGTGCGCCCGAGGCTATGGCTGTCCTGTGCGGCCTGACACCCGAACAGCGCGCCGCTCTGACAGTCGAGGTCGAGGCGATGGCCCGCGACGGGTTGCGCGTCCTGGCTGTGGCCGAGGCGGCTTGGCCTGCGGGCGATCTGCCCGATGCACAAACCGGGTTCCCGTTTCGTCTGCTGGGTCTTGTCGGGCTGGCCGATCCCTTGCGCGCCTCGGTCCCCGCTGCGGTGGCCGAGTGTCGGGCAGCCGGGATCCGGATCATCATGATCACCGGCGACCATCCGGCCACTGCCCGAACCATCGCGCAGGAGGCCGGATTGCCGGGCGACAAAGTGCTGACCGGCGACGATCTGGCGACGATGCAGGATGCCGAACTGGCGACGGCGGTCACACGTGTCACGATCTTTGCCCGAATCCTGCCGGAACAGAAATTGCGCATCGTCAATGCCTTGAAGGCTGCCGGTGCGGTCGTCGCGATGACCGGCGACGGGGTGAACGATGCGCCCAGTCTGAAGGCTTCGCATATCGGCGTGGCGATGGGCGGGCGTGGCACCGACGTCGCACGCGAGGCCGCGTCGATCGTTCTGTTGGACGACGATTTCGGCTCGATCGTCACCACAGTACGGTTGGGCAGGCGCATCTATGACAACTTGCGCAAGGCGATGAGCTTTATTCTGGCTGTGCACGTGCCGATTGCCGGGCTTGCCCTGATGCCCCTGCTGTTCGGCATGCCGCTGCTATTCGGCCCGGTTCACATCGCGTTTCTGGAGATGGTGATCGATCCGGTCTGTGCGCTGGTCTTCGAGGCCGAACGCGAGGAAGACGGTGTCATGCGCCGCCCGCCCCGCCCGGTGACGGAGCCTTTGTTTTCATGGCCCACAGTCGTGTGGAGCTTTGTGCAAGGTTTGACAGTGCTTGGGGTTGCGGTGTCGGTCGCTTGGTTCGCACCAGACTACGGACTGGACGCTGATCAGGTGCGCGGATTGACCTTTGCGACGCTGGTGTTTGGCATCGTGGCCCTGATCCTGATCGACCGGTCGACATCCGCGTCGATCCTGTCGGCAGTGCTGCGCCCCAACCGCGCGCTTGCCGTGGTGTTGCCCGTGGTCGGGGCGGTGCTGGCGCTGACCTTCTTTTGGGCACCGGCGCGCGACCTGTTCGGCTTTGGGCCGCTGACCGGGTGGTGGCTGGCGCTGCCACCTCTTGCCGGGATCGCCGTGCTGCTGGTGCTGGAGGCATTGAAACCGCTGTGGCGGTCCGCTTTGCAGTTGGGCGAACGGCCGGTTGGCTCATGAACGAAAGGAGAACCCCTGAGATGAAAGACCCGTATGAGACGCTCGGGCTGGTGAAAACCGCAACGGATGTGCAGATCAAGGCGGCGTTCAAGAAGCTGGCGCGCAAACACCATCCCGATCTGCGCCCCGACGACAAGGCTGCCGTGGCACGGTTCAAAGAGATCACCGCAGCGCATGATCTTTTGAAAGACCCCGAAAGCCGCCGCCGCTTCGATGCGGGCGAGATCGATGCCACGGGTGCTGACCGACCGCAGCAACCATTCTACCGCGATCAGGCGCAGGGGTCCGGCCATGCCGGGCAAGACGGATTTCCCGATGCCGCCGCGATGGAAGAATTTCTTGCCCGCGCTTTCGGCGGCCAACGCGGCGGCGATCGCGAAACCTTTCGTGCCCGCGGACAGGACGTAAGCTATGCCCTGCCGGTTGCCTTCCTTGACGCGGCAAACGGTGTTGCGCGGACCATCACCCTGCAAGACGGCAAGACCCTGGCTGTCACGATCCCCGAAGGCGCAGAGGACCGGCAGATGCTGCGGTTGGTGGGGCAAGGGATGCCTGGTTTTGGTGGCGGGCCGCCCGGCGATGCCTATGTGGAACTGCACATCGAACCGCACGCTTTCTTTGAGCGCAAGGATGACAACATCCATGTGGCCCTTCCCGTCACTTTGCGCGAAGCGGTCCTTGGCGCGCGCATCGAGGTTCCGACGATTTCTGGACCGGTCGCGATGACCGTACCGCGTGGCGCGAACACCGGCACCGTCCTGCGACTGAAGGACCGCGGCATCCGCAACCGCAAGACCGGCCAACGCGGGCACCAGTACATTGCCCTGAAAGTGGTGCTGCCCACTGCGGCCGAACCCGAACTGGCGGCTTTTCTGGAAAGCTGGACGCCTGAACACCCCGACACACCGCGAAAGGAGATGCTGCCATGATCCACATGGACGACCTTCTGGCCACGACCGAAGGCCTGCACCACGACGATCTTGCCCGCTGGGTGCGCGACGCACTGGTGACCCCACAGGAGGAGGCTGGCCAGTTGTTGTTTGCCGACCCTGACCGCGCACGTGTGCGTCTGCTGTGCACGTTGCGTTACACACTGGAAATCGAGGACGACACATTGCCCATTGTGCTGTCGCTGCTCGACCAACTTTATGCGACACGGGCGCAGTTGCGAACGCTCGCGGCAGCGGTGGCGGCACAGGATGAAACGGTGCAGCAGAGGATTGTGACCGCGGTCGGGTCAGCCTTCAAGGCTTCCGAGAGGGCTGGATGATGTTTTTATAGCACTCTCAACCCCGCGTAAGAAGGGAGCTGTGCCCGAAAGTCGGTGACGGAGCGATCAGGCGGCTTTGATTTCGGGCTTGATCCCGTCGCGGAATTCAACCCCCTGGGTGATCTCGGACAGGCGGTTTTGACCGTCGGGTTTGCGCCGTTTCTTCTTGGCAGAAAGCATCAACTTTGCGTCATGCATTCTGGCAGGTGAGTGGCCCGCCATTGGTCCAAGGACAATGGCGGGCGCATATTTTGCTCAGGTGCGAAAGGCAGTGCAGCACTGCTTCAGCACTGCCTGTAGCGGCTCGACTGCCCGTTTCGCAGATGATGTAGTTCATTCGTTGCCCGGCAACGCATTCTTGCATGCGTGAGAGGGGAGGAAAGCCGAGAAGCCCTCGGGGGTCCGAGGGTCCGGAAATTGATCCGGGGATAAATTTCCCCGATGGACGCCAATCTGCAGGGCGCTGCAGATTGCCTCTTCTACCTATTGTAAACGGCGCGCCATTGCGCGCGTTCCTGACCGGGCGTCAGCGCGGGCCAAGTCCGATGCCACACCGAGCCTCAAGATCGACGGGGCCCGGGGGGACAACCGCAAACTCTATGGCGCGCGCAAGATTTGGCACGTCCTGCGACGTCAAGGTAAGGACGTTGCACGCTGCGCTGTGAAGCGGTTGATGCGCGCCTTCGGCATCAAAGGCGTCGTTCGGGGGCAAGAAAGTCATTAACACGAACCCGGACACGTCTTTGCCCTACCCAGACGACAAGGTGAACCGCCTGTTCAAGGCGGCCAATTCAGACTGGGACGGCCAAACAAGTTGTGGGTTCAGACTTCACTTATGTGCCCACATGGTCAGGGATGGTCTGCGTGACCGTCGTGATCGACGTCTTTGCACGGCGGATTGTATTCTGGCGCATCTCGACATCCATTCACGCCAACCCGCGTTCAGCGAGGCTTCCGGGGTTCATCCGTGCCGATGCCACGGAGGCTGCCGGGGGTCAGTGATCGTCGTGGGCGTGGGCGCGGTCAATCTCGAACCGTTTGTCGCAATAGCCGCATTCGACGAAACCGGTATCCGCGGGGATGGTCAGCCAGACACGGGGGTGGCCAAGCCCGCCCTCGCCACCGTCACAGGCGATCTTCCAATGCGTGACGATCTGGGTCTCGGGCGCTTGGGTGGGCATGGGGTATCCTTGGGTTGGTTTGCGGATAATGTAACGATTGGGATAAAAGCGGCAAGGGGTCTGTGCGGCTACGGGGGTAAGTATCTGCCGGTGTTGACATTTTACGTCTTTGCCGCGCTGCGGCCTGACCGGACTGCGATCTATGGCGAATCATTCCCGCGCCACCCCTTCAAATTCGCTGCGGCATCTGCCAGTTTGACGCACTAAATGTCAAAAGGGGGGGCGCCATGACGTATCTGCTTGCCATCGATCAGGGGACGACCTCGACTCGCGCGATCGTGTTTGACACCCATCTGAAACCGGTGGCGACTGCCCAGCAGGAGTTCACGCAGCATTATCCAAACTCTGGCTGGGTGGAACATGACCCGGAAGATTTGTGGCAAACGGTGCTGGGTACGGTGCGGGCGGCGCTGACAAAAGCGGGGATCACAGCGGCGCAGGTGGCGGGGATCGGCATCACCAACCAGCGGGAAACCACGCTGGTCTGGGATCGCAAGACCGGCAAGCCGTTGCACAATGCGATTGTCTGGCAGGATCGGCGGACGGCCAAACTGTGCGAACGGCTGAAAGCGGAGGGGCTGGAGCCGCTGGTAACGGCGCGGACCGGCCTGTTGCTGGACCCCTACTTCAGCGCGACCAAGATCAGATGGATCCTGGACGAACATGACCTGCATGGCCGGGCGGTTGCGGGAGAGTTGGCGTTTGGAACGGTGGACAGTTTCCTGATCTGGAGGCTGACCGGGGGCCGCGTGCACGCGACCGACGCCACCAATGCGGCACGGACGATGCTGTTCAACATCGGCACGAATGCGTGGGACGCCGAGATTTGTGGCGCTTTGGGGGTGCCCTTGCCGATGCTGCCAGAGGTTCGCGACTGTGCTGCGGATTTTGGTGTGACTGAATCGGGCCTGTTTGGCGCCGCCCTGCCGATTGCCGGAGTGGCGGGCGATCAGCAGGCGGCGACGGTTGGGCAGGCGTGTTTCCAGCCCGGCATGATGAAATCGACATATGGCACCGGGTGCTTTGCGCTGCTGAACACCGGGACAACTCTGGTGCCTTCGACCAACCGGATGCTGACGACGATTGCATACCGGCTGAAGGGGCAGCCGGTCTATGCCTTGGAAGGCTCGATCTTTGTGGCAGGTGCGGTGGTGCAATGGCTGCGGGATGGGATGAAGTTGATCGGGTCGGCGGGGCAAACCCAGGCGCTGGCGGAACAGGCCGATGAGTCGCAGGGCGTGGTGGTGGTGCCGGCGTTTACCGGGCTTGGTGCGCCCTATTGGCAGGCGGGGTGCCGGGGCGCGGTGTTTGGCTTGACGCGAAACTCGGGGCCGGCGGAACTGGCGCGGGCGGCGTTGGAGAGCGTAGGGTATCAGACGCGCGATCTGCTGGAGGCGATGCGTGCCGATTGGGGCGGAGCTGCCGAGGGGGTGTTGCGGGTGGATGGCGGCATGGTGGCCAGCAACTGGGCGATGCAGTTTCTGGCCGATATCATCGCAGCCCCGGTGGACCGGCCCGTGGTGACCGAGACGACGGCGCTTGGGGCGGCCTATCTGGCCGGTTTACAGATGGGGTTGTGCCCGGAGCCTGCGGAGTTCGGCAAGCATTGGGCGTTGGAACGGCGGTTTGCTCCATCAATGTCTGAGGCGGTCAGGGATGCGAAATATGACCGCTGGAAGCGGGCGGTTGCCGCGACGATGGCGTTCTGACAGCAGGGCTATTTGCGCGGGACTGTCGGGTGGTCAAATTGGTCGGATCGGGAGGATCAAAACCGGGCAAAGCGCAACTTATGCCAACCTGCACTGATCAGAACTCCTGAGCCCATTTGCGGTGTCCGATGGCTTTGTTGCACAAATCCTGTGAGGGATTCATCTTGTGAATCCAGTGTGGCAAACCGTCGCCCGTTGCCCGGCAACACATGCGCAGCATGTGTGAGAGGGGGGCAACGGACGGTGCCTTCGACACCCGCAAGTGTCACGAGGGCATTGCGGCTCGCAACGCAGCCGCCATCATGCCGCCCCGTAAAAACGCAAAGCCGTGGAAGCCCGAAACGGCCGGGGCGATCGCGCGCAACGAAGCCCTGTCCGCATCAAAACGCTTCGGTCGGACCATCTGGCGACGATGGAGCGGCGACCACCGCAAAAGCCGAGTCAAAACCAAGATGCACTGCGTCAAACTGCTGGGCCAGCGTCTGGCCGCTCGAGACTGCGACCGTCAGGTTGCAGAGTTCCAGATACATGTCGCCATTCTTGACGGCTTCACCGCGTTCGGCATTCCCGTCACTGAAGTCGGAGGATCAGTTTGTCTGGGGAAAGGGGAAGTCCGCCCCTCAATCGATTTGTGCAACAGAGCCGTTCCCAAGAGTAGATTTCAGCCGATCGGAGGTCTCAAGATCATTGGCATGGAGGGGCGGCGCCCTTGGCATCAGCGCCCTGCAACGGTCTGCGAAAGAGCGTTGGCAAGAAATCTGCCCCTGCTCTTCAGGTGTGATCTTTCACCTGCGGGCGCGTCAGCCGGGCGATCCCGATGGCCAGCGCTGTATAGCCGAACGCAAGTGCGATTTGCAGCTGTACGGCACCCGCAATGTCTTGTGGCTTGGCACCCATCTGGTCGACCGCAACGAAGGCAGGAATTGCCGTTGTCGACGGCACCAACCGCGACAGGGCGCGCAGGTGTTCGGGGATCGACTCGACCGGCCATGAGATGCCCGAAAGGAAGAACAGCGGCATCCCCATCACCACAAGAAAGAACACGACCCCTTCGCGCCATGGGATCGCAAGCGCGAGGGCAAACCCCATCGCGGTGCAGGCGCACAGGAACGGCAGTGCGATCAA
>JBBQGU010000135.1:0-9843 GCA_038323315.1 Rhodobacterales bacterium
CCGGCAATCTGAAACGAAAACGACGGCAGCGGAATCGCGGCATAGTCGTTCGAGCCTTTGTAATCGGGCGCAATCCCGACCCCCAATCCCAGACTGGTTTCGGCACCTGCCTGGCTTACGGATAAAACAGCCAGAATGGCGGCGCACTGAATACGGGTCGAACCTTTGGCCGTCGGACGCATGCAATCATCTCCTTGTGTTTATGTTTAGCCGGGTTGTGCGCGTGGAAACTACAAGTATTTTTCGATTGCCGCCAGACAAGCCCCCGACCCCCGGTTTGCATGACAAAGGCCCTGTCAGGCTTTGCCGGGTTTCACGATCTTTTCGGCCAGATCGCGGGCCACGTTGAACGCGCCCTTGATACGGTCGGCTTCGGTCTTCATCTCGCCCACCAGCACGATCTTGTTGCCCACAATGCGCGCGGCTGGCCCTTGGGCCTTGACGAATTCGACCAGGCCAGCGGGGTTGGCGAACTTGTCGTTGTGAAACTGCACCGTGGCCCCTTTCGGGCCGGCATCCAGCCGCGAAATCCCGGCCTTCTTGCACAGGGCCTTGATGCGGACGATCACCATCAGGGTGTTAACCTCTTTTGGCAGCGGCCCGAAACGGTCGATCAATTCGGCGGCAAACCCCTCCAGCTCGACCTTGGTGCCAAGGCCGGACAGGCGGCGGTACAGGCCCAGACGGATGTCCAGATCGGGGATGAACGCCTCGGGGATCATCACGGGCACGCCCAGATTGATCTGCGGCGCCCATTGATCGTCGACCGACGACAGGCCCTGCAATTCGCCGGATTTGATCTTGGCAATCGTATCTTCCAGCATGGCCTGATACAGCTCGTAGCCGACTTCCTTGATGTGGCCCGACTGCTCCTCGCCCAGCAGGTTGCCCGCGCCGCGCAGGTCGAGGTCGTGCGACGCCAGATTGAACCCTGCCCCCAGATTGTCCAGCGATCCCAGCAAGCGCAGCCGTTTGCTGGCCTGCGGGGTCAGGGGCGCGCGGGGTTTCGTGGTCAGATAGCAATAGGCCCGCGTCTTGGCCCGACCGACCCGGCCCCGGATCTGATACAACTGCGACAGGCCGAACATATCGGCGCGGTGGATGATCATCGTATTGGCCGTCGGGATATCCAGGCCGCTTTCCACAATGGTCGTGGCCAACAGAACGTCATACTTGCCATCATAGAACTGGTTCATCCGGTCATCCAGATCCCCGGCGGCCATCTGACCATGGGCGATCACATAGGTCACTTCCGGGACATGGGTTTTCAGGAAATCCTCGATCTGGGGCAGATCGGTGATGCGCGGCACGACATAAAAACTTTGGCCGCCCCGGTAATGCTCGCGCAGCAACGCCTCGCGGATCGTGATCGTGTCAAACTCGGACACATAGGTGCGGATCGCCAACCGGTCCACCGGCGGCGTCGCGATGATCGACAGGTCGCGCACGCCGGTCAGGGACAGTTGCAACGTGCGCGGGATCGGCGTGGCGGTCAGGGTCAGCACATGCACCTCGGAGCGCATCTCTTTCAACCGTTCCTTATGGCTGACGCCGAAATGCTGCTCTTCGTCGATCACCATCAGGCCGAGGTTCTTGAACCGCACCGCCTTGGCCAGCAAGGCATGGGTGCCGATGACGATATCGACCTCACCCTGCGCCATAGCCTCGCGCGTGGCAGTGGCATCCTTGGCGCTGACAAAGCGCGACAGGGGCCTGATCGAAATGGGGAAGCCCCGAAACCGCTCGACAAAGCTGCGATAATGCTGTCGTGCCAGCAGGGTCGTGGGGCAGATCACCGCCACCTGCATTCCCGACAAGGCCGCGACAAAAGCCGCCCGCATCGCCACCTCGGTCTTGCCAAAGCCCACGTCGCCGACCACAAGCCGGTCCATCGGGCTGCCCTTTTCCAGATCGGCCACCACATCGGCAATCGCGGTCAACTGGTCGTCGGTTTCCTGATAGGGAAAGCGCGCGGCAAACGCCTCCCATATGCTGTGCGGCGCCTCCAGGATTGGCGCGTGCCGCATCGCCCGTTCGGCGGCGATCCGCATCAATTTATCCGCTATCTCGCGAATGCGTTCCTTCAGCTTGGCCTTCTTGGCCTGCCATGCGCCGCCGCCCAAGCGGTCCAGCAGGCCGTCTTCATGGCCATACTGAGATAGCAATTCGATATTCTCGACCGGCAGGTACAGCTTGGCATTCTCGGCATATTCCAGCGCCACGCAGTCATGAGGGGCACCAAGCGCTGTGATCGTCTCCAGCCCCAGATAGCGGCCCACGCCATGTTCCACATGCACGACCAGATCGCCGGGGGTCAGCGTGTCCACCTCACGCAAGAAGTTATCAGCCTTGCGTTTGCGGCGGGGTTTGGAAACCAGACGGTCGCCCAGAATGTCCTGTTCCGAAAGCACCGCCAGACCCGGCGCGGTAAACCCCGCCTCCAGGGCCCAGATCATCAGGAACAACCCGCCCCGCCCCTCCGGCACATCGCGGAAATCCTTGACCTCAACCGCCCCTTTGACGCCCTGATCGGTCAGCAGCCCCGCCAACCGCTCTCGCGCACCTTCCGAGAAAGAGGCGATCACGACCTGCCGCTCCCGCAGTAGCGCCGTCAGATGGTCCGCCAAGGCCCCAAACAGACTGACGTTTTCCTGCTGGCGTTCGGGCATGAAGTTGCGCCCGATCCGGCCCGAGGCATCCAGAACCCCCGGCCCCGGCGATTGCTGCAGGGGCGACAGTTGAACGACGCGGTGATCCCGCACCGCCGCCTCCCATGCCGCATCGTCCAGATACAGCAATTCCGGCGCGCAAGGTTTATAGACGCTGTCCATCCGCCCCTTGGCCGTCAGCGCCTCGCGCCGGGCGTCGTATTGGTCGGCAATCCCTTCCCACCGCGACAGACGAGAGGCTGTGACCTGATCGTCCAGCATGACCGAGGCCAGCGGCATATAATCGAACATTGTTTCCAGCCGTTTGTGGAAATAGGGCAGCCAATGCTCCATCCCCTGATGCTTGCGCCCTGCAGAAACGGCTTCGTACAGCGGGTCATCCGACCCTGCCGTGCCAAATTCCGACCGATAATTCTGCCGGAACCGGGTGATCGCCGCCTCATCCAGCAGCACTTCGGACATGGGTGCAAATTCCACGGCAGTCAGTTTCTGCGTGGTCCGTTGCGTGACCGGATCGAACCGCCGCGCGCCATCCAGCACGTCGCCAAAGAAGTCGAGCCGCACCGGCCCGCCGCGCCCCGGCGGAAAGATATCAACGATGCCACCGCGCAGGGCATAATCGCCCGGTTCGGCCACGGTGGAGACCGGCGAAAACCCCATGCCCGCCAGAAACCGCTTCAGCCGCTGGTCATCGACGCGGTCCCCAACCTTGGCCACAAAGGATGACCCTTGCATCACCTCACGTGCGGGAAGTCTTTGGGTTGCGGCGTTCAGCGTGGTCAGCAGAACGATGGGCTTGGTCAGACCCGCCGCCAAGGCCGCCAAGGTCGACATCCGCCGTGCAAGAATTTCAGGATTGGGCGAGACGCGGTCATAGGGCAGGCAATCCCACGCCGGCAGGTCCAGCACCGGCACACCGGGGGCAAGCGCCGCCAGGGACGCCCGCATCGCCTCCATCCGCCGGTCGTCGCGGGCGACAAAGATCACGGACTGGCCACGCGCCGCCTCTTTGGCCAGCAGCCGCGCGTCAAAGCCTTCGGGTGCGCCCCCTAGCAGGATACGGTCAGCCATGGATCAGCCCGGCATCGCGATCTGGATGTTGACATACATGCCATACAGCGAGGTGACAAAGATCGAGATCATGCCCAGAAACTGCACCGACAGCCGGTGCCTGCCCAACCGGCGGAACAGGGCGTCGCCGTGATCCTCGCCCGCCTCGATCATGACGGCGGCCCGCATCGAAAGGAACAACAGAATGATCAGTGGCACGAACAGCAACAGGACGGCCTGTGCAAACTCCATCCGATACCAGAACCCCAATATGGCCAGCGTGGTGACGATGAAACACAACATGCCGACCAAAACCGCGCCATAAGTGCGCGAGGCGTGCAGCATGCGTGAGACGTTGATGCGCACCAGCGTTTCCAGATCGTCCAGCACCTGCCCCCCTTCGCGGCGTGCGCGGCCGACCATGTCGTTTGGTACGCCCAGCACCCAATAGCTGGCCGAGGACCAGATGACGGCCAGGGCGATCCAGTACCACAGGTTGGAGAACGACCGCATGTCGATCAGATCGAACAAGGTCTGATACCAGTTCAACGTTCAGTCTCCGTCCTTGGTGACAACATGGCTTGGTTGCGACAAGCGACATGCAAGATAGCTTGAGCAGCGCGCCTTTCCATGGCAGGCAGAGGGCAAAGCTGCAAGCCCTCGCTGTTCAAGGATGCCACAACATGCACCCAATCTCTGCACCTTTCCCGATCTCGCGGTTTCGCAGGCTGCGGCAGACGCCGGCTTTGCGGGCCTTGGCGCAAGAGAATACGCTGTCGGTCGGCGATCTGATCTGGCCGGTCTTTGTGCGCGACGGGGTTGGCTTGCGTGAGCCTGTCGCCTCGATGCCCGGCGTGGCGCGGCTGTCGGTCGATCTGGTGGTCAAGGCGGCCGAGGAGGCGGCGGGTCTGGGCATCCCCGCGATCTGCCTGTTCCCCTATACCGACACCGCCCTGAAGACCGAAGATTGCTGTGAAGCCTGGAACCCCGACAACCTGACCAACCTTGCGATCCGGGCGATCAAGGCGGCGGTGCCCGAGATTGCCGTGATGACCGATGTCGCCCTCGATCCCTATAACTCCAACGGCCATGACGGGTTGGTCCGCAACGGCATGATCCTGAATGACGAGACGCTGGAGGCTTTGGTGCGCCAGGCCCTGGTACAGGCCGAGTCGGGGGCGGATATCATCGGACCGTCGGATATGATGGATGGCAGGATCGGCGCGCTGCGGCAGGCGATGGAGGTGGCGGGGCACAAGGAAGTCGTGCTGATGTCTTATGCCGCGAAATATGCCTCGGCGTTTTATGGACCGTTTCGGGATGCCGTGGGGGCCACGGGCGCGTTGCAGGGCGACAAGAAGACCTATCAGATGAACCCTGCCAACAGTGACGAGGCGATGCGACTGATCGAGCGGGACCTGGCCGAGGGGGCGGATATGGTCATGGTCAAGCCGGGGATGCCCTATCTCGACATCATCCGCCGGGCCAAGGACATGTTCGGCGCGCCGACCTATGCCTACCAGGTCAGCGGCGAGTATGCGATGATCAAGGGGGCATCGGACCGGGGCTGGATCGACGGCGAGAAGGCGATGCTGGAAAGCCTGATGGCGTTTCGGAGGGCCGGGTGTGACGGGGTATTGACCTATTTCGCGCCCGAGGCTGCGCGGGCAATCAAGGCTGGCCGGATTTAATTCGGCGGGGGCCTGCCCATTGGCGTGGTCAGGCATGACAGGCTCGCGGATTTGCGCTAACATGATCGTAATGGGCCAGAGAGCCCTGTCCGAGGCAGAGAGGTGACGAAGATGCAGGTTTCCCGGCGTGGTTTCATGGGGTTTGGTGCGGCGGCGTTTTTATCCGCTTGCGATGGGTCGCTGATCGGCAACGGCGTCGGCAGCAACGGGGCGGCGCAGATCGATGCGCGGGTCGATGCAACGCGCGACTATCTGGTCGGCAACTATCCCGGCACGCAGAGTCTGTCCCGTGACGCGAAGGGGATCCTGTTCATGCCGTTGTTGACCGAGGTCGGCTTTGGGGTCGGCGGCGGGTATGGGCGTGGGGCGCTGCGGATCGGTGATGTGACGGTCGACTATTATTCGGCGACGCGGGCGACGATCGGGTTGCAGATCGGGGCGCAGCAATATGCGCATGCCTTGTTCTTCATGACCGAGGATGCGCTGGCGAATTTCAGGCGCGGCAATGGCTGGGCTGCGGGGGCCGATGTGCGCTATGCGACGCCGGAACAGGGCGGGTCGATCGGCACGGATACGACCGAACTGGACCCGGTGATCGGGCTGATCTTTGGCCAGCAGGGGTTGATCGCGGGGGCGACCTTGTCGGGCGTCAAGTATAGCCGGATCATTCCTTAAGGGGGTTTCCACGCGCCAGACGAAAGTGTTTCAAATTAATTTATGCGATCAGGTTATCCGGGTGGTAAGGTTTGTGCGGACCATTGCTCGGCTTGTGCTTTAGGAACCGACCAAAGGGAATGGCTGGGCGCCGTCAGGAAAGCGTGGTTTGCGCCGATTGAAACAGACTGAGTCAGGCCGAGGCAATCAATTCAACCTCGACGCACAGCCTCGGGTCGGCCAGACCTGCCACGATCAGCAGGGTGGCGGCGGGTTTGTGGCCTTGCATGAAACGGTCGCGGGTTTGACGGTACAGGATGACCTGACCGGGGTCCGTGATGTAGACGCGGGCCATCACGACATGACTGTGGTCCATCCCCTCGGCCTGAAGGATCGCCATGGCGTTTTTCCAAGCCAGGTCGTGCTGGGCTGCGGGGTCGTCAGGGATCGTCCCGTCGAGCATAACGCCGATCTGACCGGAGACATGCAGAGTCCGGTCAGTGGACGGCACGACAATGCCCTGTGAATAGTTCGATGCGGGCGCAGGTGCGTTGGGAGTTTGGACGATTTTCAACAGATGCTCCTATTACAGGCGGCGGATCAGGAGAGGACAGATCAAAATCGAAAGTTCACGTGTCCTGCGCGCCAAGTTCGCAGTCCATGAACACGCTCATGCTGCCCAGATTGCCCAAGGATGGGCGAAATGGTGCGACTATGGTGAAACCAAAATGGCCATAAAGTGCTATTGCAGATGTCATGAAAGTGGTGGTTTCAAGCCGGGCGCGTTGATAGCCGCCACTGGACATCCCCGTCATGACAGCACGCAGCAGCGCAGCCCCCACGCCAAGGCCGCGAAATTCGGGGCGGACATAAATCTTTTCAACCTCGGCCACACCATCACCCACGCCGCTGAAGCCCCCGCATCCCGCCAGTTTGCCGCCATGATACGCCAGAAAAAGCGTCGCACCGGGGCCGGTGAAATGGGCCAGCAAATCTTCGGCGCTGTCGCTGTAGGCTTCCAGTAGCAGGGCCGTGGTGTCATGGCCCTGCGCGCGGGTTTCCGCGTCGTCCCAGATCGCCATCTCATCCAACAAGCTGTGAAAGGCGTGGAAATCCGCAAGTGTCGTTGCCACAGAGATATCCACCATCAGAACCCCCGCATTTATCAATTGCCGTAAAGTTACTGGCAGCGCTTATGTAGGTCAATGCGCGGATTGGATGGGTTAGACGGGGTGGCGGGGTGAACCCCGCCCTACCGCAAACGCCGGATCAGGCTGGAGGTGTCGTTGCGGTGGCCGCCAAGGCGTTGGACATCCTTGTAGAACTGATCGACCAAGGCCGTCACGGGCAGGCTGGCGCCGATCTGGTTGGCGGTGGCGAGGCATATCCCCAGATCCTTGCGCATCCAGTCCACGGCAAAACCAAAGTCGAATTTGTCGGCCAGCATGGTTTTGTGGCGGTTGACCATCTGCCAGCTGCCTGCGGCACCCTGGCTGATGACCTCGACCACCGCTTCGCCGTCCATGCCGGCCTTTTCGCCGAAGGCAAGCGCCTCGGCCAGACCCTGAACCAGACCGGCGATACAGATCTGGTTCATCATCTTGGCAAGCTGGCCGGACCCGGTGTCGCCAAGGCGTTTGCAGATACGGGCGTAGGATTGCATGACGGGTTCGGCGCGGGTGTAATCCTGAACGCTGCCGCCGCACATGATGGACAGAACGGCGTTTTCGGCCCCGGCCTGGCCGCCGGACAAGGGCGCGTCGACAAAGCCTTTGCCAGCGGAGGCGGCGATGGAGGCCAGTTCGCGGGTAACCTCGGCCGAGACTGTGGTGTGGTCGATGAAGACGGTGCCGGACGCCATGCCGGCAAAGGCCCCATCTGGGCCGAGGCAGACGGCGCGCAGGTCGTCGTCATTGCCGACGCAGGACAGGACGAATTCGGCGTTAGTCGCGGCCTCACGCGGGGTGGCGGCAGACGTGCCGCCGTGGTTGGCGACCCAAGCCGCAGCCTTTGCCGGGTTGCGGTTATAGACGGTGACCTGATGCCCCTTGGCGACCAGATGCCCCGCCATGGGAAAGCCCATCACGCCTAATCCCAGAAATGCCAGTTTGGCCATGATACGCCCTCCTTCGATTGCCCATGCGCGGTGAATGGACTAAGGGGTGAAACCGTAGCGCCGTCAAGAACAGGGCCATCCATGCTGACCGCCTTTCGCTGGCTTTTGCGCCTTTTCGTGGGCTTGATCGGCATTGGCTTGCTGGCGATGGTGATTTTCTACTATTTCCTGTCGCGGTCCTTGCCGGATTATGATCAGGACTTCTCGATCACCGGGATTTCAGCGCCGGTGGAAATTGTGCGGAACAATGACAATGTTCCCCATATCTTTGGCGCGACGGATGCGGATGTGTTCTTCGCGCTGGGCTTTGCCCATGCGCAGGACCGGCTGTGGCAGATGACCATGCTGCGCCGGACCGTGCAGGGGCGGCTGTCGGAATCCTTTGGCCCGGCGACGGTTCAGGTGGATGAGCTGATGCGGCGGCTCGATCTGTACGGGCTGGCGCTCGCCTCGGTCGAGGCGCAGGATGCCCCGACCCGCGCCGCACTGGAGGCATATTCGGCCGGCGTAAACGCCTGGATCGGCGAGGTAAGCGCCGGGGCGCGGGGGCGGGGCGCGCCCGAGTTCCTGCTTTTCTCCAGCGAGATTGCCGCCTGGGCCCCGGCGGATTCCATCGCCATCCTGAAGCTTATGGCGCTGCAACTGACCGGATCGCTGCAAAATGAGGTGTTGCGGGCCCGCACCTCGCTTTTGTTGCCGGCGGCGCGGCTGGCAGACATCCTGCCCGATGATCCCGGCACCGGCATCGCGGCCCTGCCCGATTTTGCAAACCTTGTGCCGGGTGTGACCCCGTCTTACGCGCCGCTCGACTTTGCGCTGGGACCCCTGTCGCCGGTGGCGGCACCGGGGATGGCGGGGGCGTCGAACGCCTGGGCGGCGATGCCCACACGATCTGCGGCGGGGGGCAGCCTCTTGGCCAACGACCCGCATCTTGACCTGACGGCCCCGACGATCTGGTACCTTGCGCGGCTGGAACTGCAATCGGGCGGGGTGATAGGCGCTACGATCCCCGGGGTGCCTGCGGTGCTGATCGGCCGGTCCGAACGGCTGGGTTGGGGGCTGACCACGGCCTATCTGGACGATCAGGACCTGCTGATCGAAAAGCTGAACCCCGACAACCCCGAGGAATACAGCACCCCAGACGGCTGGGCCCGGTTTGAGAGCCGCCAGTCTATCATCACGGTGGCCGATGCGGCCCCGATCACGCTGACCCTGCGCTGGTCCAGGAACGGGCCGATCCTGCCCGGCACGCACTACGACCTCGCCTCGATCACGCCAGAGGGTCATGTCGCAGCCCTTAGCTGGACGGCGCTAAGCGGCGCCGACACGTCGATGACTGCGGCCCTGCGCCTGATGATGTCCAAGAACATCCCCGAAGCGCTGGAGGCAGGGCGGTTGGTCGTGGCCCCGGCCCAGAACCTGATGCTGGCCGATAACACCGGCATTGCGCTGCAGGTGGTGGGCGCGATGCCCGCGCGCGACCCCGCCCACCCCTCGCAAGGGCGGCTGCCGGTGCTGGCGGATGACCCGGCGGCGGGGTTCAAGGGCCTGCTGCCCTATGAGACGAACCCCCGCTTCGTGAACCCGGCTTCGGGCCTTTTGGGCAACACCAACAACAAGACCGTGGACCGGCCCTTTCCCGAACACGTCAGCTTTGACTGGG
>JBBQGU010000136.1:0-9799 GCA_038323315.1 Rhodobacterales bacterium
CCCAGTTCATTGCTGCCGGATATGAACATCCCCGACACCGCCGAAACCCGGCCCCGCATATGATCCGGCGTCACGATCTGGATCAGCGTCTGGCGCACATTGACCGAGATCATGTCGCCCGCGCCCAGCACCGCCAATGCCAGCAGCGACACCACCATCGACTGCGAAAACGCAAAGACAATCGTGGCAAGTCCAAAGGCCGCGACACCCAGGAACATCTTGACCCCGGCCTTGCGTTGAATGGGGTAGAAGACCAGCAAGGCCGATATGATCAACCCGCCCACCGCAGGCGCCGACCGCAGCAGCGCATTGCCCATCGGCCCCACCTTCAAGATGTCGCTGGCAAACGCTGGCAACAGCGCCGTAGCCCCGCCCAGCAACACCGCAAACAGGTCCAGCGAGATTGCGCCGAACACCACCTTGTTCTGCCAGACATAGACCAGCCCTTCACGCAGCAGGGTCAGGGGATGGCCGTCCTGCCACTCGGGTGTGGTGTTGGTCTTGATGGTGGCCACCAGGCCCAGGCCCAACAGATAGCACAGCGCCGTCACGCCATAGGCGACAGGAATACTGGCCACGATCAGAAAGCCGCCGAATGCGGGTCCGACGATCACCGCCGTCATCCACAGCGTGGTCGACAGCGAAATGGCTTGCGGCATGTCCTCCCGCGTCACCAGCATGGGCACAAGGGCCGAGGCTGCGGGCGCGAGAAACGCCCGCGCCCCGCCAAAGAGCCCCGCAATCACAAAGATATGCAGCAGTTGCGGCGCGTCCTGCAACGACACCACCGTCAGGGCCACGACGCCCACCACCTCGGCCAGCATGGCCCACAGCATGATGGTCTTGCGGTTCACCCGGTCCGCCATCGTGCCCGCATACAGCGTCAGAATGAACAACGGCACAAACTGGCACAGGCCGACCATGCCGACCATGAAGGCGCTTTCCTCGATCGACATCGTCTCACGCGCGATGTGATAGACCTGCCAGGCGATGGTGATCGCCTCGATCTGCCCGCCGAACTGAATGGGCACCATGGCAGCGAAATAGCGCAGATAATCCGGATGCCGGAACATGAACCGAAAGGGCGAAGAGGCCATGATATACCTGTGTCGATCAGGCGCGGACCTTTACGCCGCGCCCGTCCAGCCGCAAGGGCGAAACAGCCTAAGGCTGCACAATCACCTTGACCTCGCCCACGCGCGGCGGGTTCGCAATGGCATCCGCCGCCTCCTCCAGCCCGATCACCCGCGAAATCAAGGGGTCCACCCGGATCAGGCCGCCCGCAATCATCGCCGTGGCGCGGGCATGGGTAAAGGGGTTGATAAACGAGGGGATCAGGCTGATTTCACGAAACAACAGATCAAACGGCTCGATCTGCACTCTTTGCCCCTTGGGCAGCACCCCCAGCAAAACGATGCGCCCCCCGGTGCGCGTGACACGCGGCGCACCCTCGACCGTATCCACCACCCCGGCACATTCCAGCACCAGATCGGCACCCTGCGGCCACAGCGTCAGAACCTCGTCCAGCGTGGCGGCGGTCAGACTGGCCCCAACCTCGACCGCCAGATCGCGTTTGGCCTTTTGCCGCGTCACCAGCATCACCTCGGCCCCCGCCAGCCGCGCCAGTTGCACGGCCAAGAGGCCAATGACGCCGCCGCCCAACACCACAACCCGCTCGCCCGGCCGGGGCGCGCCAAGGTCGAGCCCGTGCAGGGTACAGGCCAAAGGCTCGCAGAACGCCCCATGCAGCGGGTTCAGGCCGGCGGGCAGGATATGCGCGCGGTGCAGGGGCAGGGCGGCGAACTCGGCAAAGCCGCCGTTGCGGTGCAGGCCGATGGCAATATTGTTGTCGCACAGGTTGACGCGGCCACGGCGGCATTGCGGGCAGGTGCCGCAGGGGATGTTGGGGTCACAGGTGACGCGGGTGCCGGGTGGCAGATCACCCGCCACGACCAGCCCCGAAAACTCATGACCCAGGGTGACGGGCGGATTGCTGGGAAACTCGCCGTGATACAGATGCCGGTCGGTGCCACAAATCCCGGCCGCCTCGACCCGGATCAAGATCTCGCCCGCGGACGGCACGGGGTCGGGCAGGGTGGTCAGCGCCACCACACCCTTGGCCAACAATTGAACAGCGCGCATGTCATCTCCTTTTGGCTCATAAAAACGGCGCTGCGCCGCTTTGGTCAATGTATTTCTGACCTGTGCGACAATGCACGCCGTCTCTGCACGACGAGGGCTTACCGCAGGCCCCCTGCCGCACTATCTGCCCAAGATCCAAAGAGGTGACCAGATGAACGCCAACACGCCCCCCGCCCGCATCGCCGACCACCCGGTCGACGCGCAATTCCTTGGCCGCTGGTCGCCCCGCGCCTTTGATGGGTCAGACATGACCGAGGCCGACATGCTGACCCTGCTGGAGGCGGCCCGCTGGGCCCCGTCTTCCAGCAACGTGCAACCCTGGCGCTTTGTCTGGGCGCTGCGCGGCGATGCCGGTTTTGACGCTATCGCCGCCACACTGGTGCCCTCCAACTTCGCTTGGGCGCACAAGGCTGCGGGCTTCGTCGTGCTGACCTCGAAAACCACGGTTGATCGCGAGGGTGAACAGAAACCCAACGGCCCCCATGCCTTTGACACCGGTGCCGCCTGGGCGCAGCTTGCCCTGCAAGCCCATCTGAAGGGTTTCTTTGCCCATGCGATGGGCGGGTTCGACGCCGCAACCCTTGCCCCCGCGATTGCCCTGCCCGCCAACCACTTGATTCATGCTGTGGTTGCTATCGGTCGCCAGGGCGATCCCGCAACCCTGCCCGAGGCGCTACGGGCACGGGAAACCCCGAATGGACGCCTGCCTTTGGCGGAAACCACCCATCGCGGCAGTTTCTGACAAAGGATTAAAGGGCTGCGTCAGCCGCCCAGTTCTTCCATCTTGAAATTGCGCAAGATGCCGCGGGTGGCGGCAAATCACGCACTGTCCCGCGTCCGCGCCTGATGAACAGCAAAGCTGGCGCTGTCGCGGAAACTTTCCATCACTTACTGGACCATCGGGTCATAGTTCGGGCTGATGCCAAAGGTCAGGCAACCCGGTTCGGCGCGGGCGATGCAGATATGGTCGGGCAAATGGGCGCGGACAGCGTGCGCTTCTCCCTCGGAGATGCAGACCAAACGGCCCCGCAGACGGATCATCCGCGACCCCGAATTTTCTGCGAAAATTCAACCTGCCACAAGGGATTTTTCGCAGAAAAATCGGCTGTCATTCCAGTTCGATCGTCCCCGGCGGCTTGCTGGTGCAGTCATAGAACACCCGGTTGATGCCCCGCACCTCTTGAATGATCCGCGTCGCGGTTTCGCCCAGAAAGTCATGGCTGAATGGATAATAATCCGCCGTCATGCCATCCACACTCGTGACCGCCCGCAAAGCCAACGCATAGTCATAGGTCCGCCCATCGCCCATCACGCCGACGGTCTTCATCGGCAAGATCGCGGCAAAGGCCTGCCATATCTCGTCATACAGCCCATGCTTGCGGATCTGGTCGATATACACCGCATCGGCGCGGCGCAGGATGTCCAGTTTTTCCGCGGTAATCTCACCCGGACAGCGGATCGCAAGGCCAGGCCCCGGAAAGGGATGGCGACCGATAAAGCTGGCTGGCAGCCCCAGTTCGCGGCCCAAGGCGCGGACCTCATCCTTGAACAGTTCGCGCAAAGGTTCGACCAGCTTCAGCCCCATCTTCGCCGGCAAACCGCCGACATTATGGTGGCTTTTGATGGTGACAGACGGCCCGCCGCTGAAGCTGACCGATTCGATCACATCGGGATACAGCGTTCCCTGTGCCAGAAACTCTGCCCCGGCGATCTCGTTCGCATATTTCTGGAACACGTCGATGAATAACCCACCGATGATCTTGCGCTTGGTTTCTGGGTCCGAAACACCCGCCAAACGCCCCAGAAACAGCGCGGATTCGTCGGCATGGATCAGGTTCAGATTGTAATTGTCGCGGAACATCGCCACGACCTGCGCGGCCTCGCCCAAACGCAACAGCCCGTGATCGACGAACACACAGGTCAACTGATCGCCAATCGCCTCATGTAGCAACATCGCGGTGACAGAGCTGTCGACCCCACCCGACAACGCGCAGATCACTTTCTTGTCGCCCACCTGCGCGCGGATGGCCGCAATCGCCTGCTCGCGGTAAGCATCCATCGTCCAATCGCCGGTAAACCCGGCCAAACGCACGAAATTTTCGTACAGCTTCGCGCCCTTCGGCGTGTGGTGCACTTCGGGGTGGAACTGTACGGCGTAGAAATGTCGGGCAGGATCGGCGGTCACGGCAAAGGGCGCGTTGGGCGAGGTGCCATAAACCTGAAAGCCTGGCGCGATGCGGGACACATGGTCGCCATGGCTCATCCAGACCTGTTCGCGGCCCTCTGTGAACCAGCCGTCCAGGATGGACAACGACGCCTCGGTCGGTGACACGAATGCGCGGCCAAACTCGGCAGTGCCGTGGCCATGTTCGACCAGCCCGCCCAATTGCTGCATCATGGTCTGCTGGCCATAGCAGATGCCCAAGACCGGCACGCCCAGCAACCACAGCGCGTCGGGCGCGCGAGGCGAGCCTGCCCGCGTCACCGAATCCGGGCCGCCCGACAGGATGACGGCCTTGGGAGCAAAGTCAGCCAGAAAGGCGTCGGTCACATTGTTATAGGGGTGAATCTCGCAATAGACATTCAACTCACGCAACCGGCGCGCAATCAACTGCGTTACCTGGCTGCCGAAGTCGATGATCAAAAGACGGTCATGCTGTGTCATGGCCCGCCCTAGCCTTTGGGATTGGAAAGTTCAAGGGGGCGGGTCTGGCAGAAAGCGTCGTTTCCGTCATAGGCTTATGTCGCTTTTGGAGCGCAAACGGCGTATTCGGGGCGCATTCCTGTCCCGCTTGGCATCATACAGGGGCAAATTTCGGAGGGGCGGTCATGAGCGATACAGGCATACGCAGGGCACGGGGCGGCGGCGGGGCGACGCGGCGCGCCGAGCGGACGGCGGTCAGCTTCGACACCGCACGCTTCATCCAGCGCAACATTCCGAATTTCGACCTTCTGAACGAAGAAGCCCTGCAGATCATCGAATACAACGCCGAAACCGTGCTGGAAGAGATCGGCGTCAATTTCATCGAGAACCCTGCCGCGCTGCAGCGCTGGCGCGACGCGGGCGCCGATGTGCGGGGCGAGCGGGTGCATATCCCCCGTGGCCTTGCACGGAAGCTCTGCTCCTCCGCCCCGAAAACCTTCACCCAGCATGCCCGCAACCCGGACCGGAATGTCGAGATCGGCGGCCGCAATCTGGTGCTCGCCCCCGTCTATGGGCCGCCCTTCGTGCGTGACGCCGAGGGCGGCCGCCGCTATGCCACGTTGGAGGATTTCCGCAACTTCGTGAAACTGGGCTATATGTCGAAATGGCTGCACCATTCGGGCGGCACGGTGTGCGAGCCGACCGATATTCCGGTGAACAAGCGCCATCTGGACATGGTGCTGGCCCATATGACGCTGTCAGACAAACCATTCATGGGGTCGGTCACAGCACCTGAACGGGCCGTCGATTCGGTCGACATGGCGAAGATCCTGTTTGGCGCCGATTTTGTCGACCAGCACACCGTGATGACGCAGTTGATCAACATCAACTCGCCCCTGACCTTTGACGGCATCATGATGGGCGCGATGGAGGTTTATGCCGCCGCCAATCAGGCCTGCATCGTATCCCCCTTTATCGTCGGCGGTGCCATGGCACCCGTTACGGTAGCGGGCACTTTGACCCAAGTGCTGGCCGAGGTGTTGGCCGGCGTCGCCTACAACCAACTGGTCCGCCCCGGTGCGCCGGTGATCGCGGGGGCCTTTGTGACCTCGATCGACATGAATTCGGGTGCGCCGACCTTTGGCACGCCGGAGGCTGCCCATATCACCTATGGTGCCGGGCAGTTGGTGCGGCGGCTGGGGTTGCCCTACCGTTCTGGCGGGGCGTTTTGCGGCTCGAAACTGCCCGATGCGCAGGCGGCCTATGAATCGGCGAACAGCCTGAACATGGCCTTGCTGGCAGGGGTCAACTTCATGCTGCATGCGTGCGGCTGGCTGGAGGGGGGGCTGGTCAGTTCCTACGAGAAATTCGTGATGGACGCCGACCAACTGGGCACCCTGCACCATCTGGCCCAGGGCGTCCATATCGACACCAACGGCCAGGCGATGGATGCGATCCGCGAGGTTGGCCCCGGCGGGCACTTTCTGGGCTGCGAACACACCCAGGGCAATTTCAAGACCGCGTTCTGGCGCAGCGATCTGTTCGACTACAAACCCTTCGAGACCTGGGCCGAAGAGGGCGCGCGCGACACCCAGACCCTGGCCAGCGAACGCGTGGCCAAGATGCTGGGCGATTACCAGCAGCCCAGCCTGGATGCCGGGATCGAGGAGGCGCTGAACGATTACGTCGCCCGCCGCAAATCCGAAATGCCGGACGCCTTCGTCTGATTGGGTCCCGTCCGGAAACAATGGCCTGCGCCAAACTGCGCAGGCCATCCGTACTATGACGCTGAAATGACGCGCGGCAACAGGCGCACTTCCGACATCAACGCAATCAACACCTCGATATGGCGCGAGACGGAATAACTGGCCTCGCCCGCTTGGCGGATCGCTTCCAGATGCTCTTCTTCGGTCAGCAAACGCCGCACGGCGCGGTCGGGCGAGGGCTGACTATCCAGCAAACGCCGCAAATCGCGGTCGCGGCGGTAGTCGGCCAGACCAAAGCGGGCGGCGCGGATCAGCAGCTTCGGGCGGCGCAGGTCGGCAAGCAAAGCGCGAAAGTCGGTCATGGCAGGCTCCTTTGTGGTCCGAAGCCTATACTGCACCACCTCAACTCAGCGTTGCATATGTGCAAGTTCAACCGCCCGCACCTTTCTGCATTGTTTAGGAATTAGAAACAATTATTCGGATTATGTCAGATGTTAACGAATAGGTAATGAATGCCACGCAGGGTTGCAAACGTACAAGAAACGAACATTTTCCGATCTCACCCCCCATCTGGGCCAATCGCCATGCGTACCAATCTGTCTGCTGACTTTGCCTTGCCCGCCTGGCTGCCGCCGGCTGTGCGTCTGTATCTTGACCATACCGAAGACGGGCTTTCGTTGCGTGCCATCGCCAGACGCGATGGCAGCCATGCCTCGACCGTGTTGCGACAGGTCAGGCGGTACGAGGTGCGCCGCGACGATCCCCTGCTGGACGAGGCGTTGCAATCGCTGTCGCGCGATGCCTTTGCCCGCAATAGCGCAGATCAGACCCTGTCCCAGAAAGCCATTCCTGAACACAAGGAAGCTCACAGCATGTCCGCCCCCATCCGCCACCAGACGCTTGCGATTGACGAGGCCACCATCCTGCGCGAGGGTAAGCGCATCCTGCGCCGTCTGGCCGAACCGGGATCAGTACTGGCGATTGCGCCCGACATGGAAAAGGCCGCCGTGATGCGGGTGTTCCCCGATGGCCGCACGGCGCGCACCGGGGTGGTGGACCGCGCGGTGGCACTGGCCTTTGCGCTGAAGGACTGGATCAGTTGCCGTAAATCGGGGCGGGTGGCCAGTTACGAATTGTCTGCAACCGGTCGGTCCGCCCTGAAGCGGATGCTGGAGGAGGAGGAGGCGGGCCGCATCGGCATGGCCGAGACCGCCGCGCCCTTTGGCGCCCAGCACGGCGAATGGGGCCACAAGGAGGTCGGTCAGGAGGGCGCACGCAGTCGTGTCCGCTATAACCTCGCCGAGAGCCCGGTCGCGGTGTTGGGGCGCCGGCGTGACAAGGATGGCAAGGCGTTTCTGGAACAGGACCTGGTCGAGGCGGCCGAGCGGTTGCGTGAGGATTTCGAACTGGCGCAAATGGGCCCGCGCGTGGCGCAGAACTGGGACCGGTTTCTGACCGGCAGCGACCGCGGCGGTTTCAACGCCGACAGCGGCGGGGCCGAAGGGCCACGGGCGGCACGCGACCGGGTTGCGGTCGCGCTGCGCGATCTGGGGCCGGGTCTGGGCGATGTCGCGCTGCGGGTCTGCTGCTTTCTGGAGGGGATCGAGGCCGCCGAACGCCGCATGGGGTGGGCCGCGCGATCGGGCAAGATCGTGCTGCGCATCGCATTGCAGCGGCTGCGGCGGCACTATGACGATACCTATGGTCGCTCGGGTCCGCTGATCGGCTAGCAAGATGGGCGCATCGCCCATCCTACCCACGACCCAGGCTGTGATAAGGGGGCCAACAGGTCCCCTTTGTCATCAGTCAAACCGCTTTGTCCCGCCGCATTCAGGCCAAAACGTCCCTTAGTTTGCAACTAAAGTCCTGCCGGTGATCGCAATATCTGACGACGGAAACGCCCCCGCTCGTCATTCCCGTGCGGGCAGTGTTCGCTGGACCGAACGAAGAAGCCTGCAAGGGCTGATGAGTGGCCGATCAAGCCAGTGCATGTCTCCCCCGCCCGCCTTGCCATGAAAATCGGGGGAAATTGCCCCCCATTCCACCGCGTCAACCAGCGTTACACCAGATCGAAGCGGTCCAACTCCATCACCTTGACCCATGCCTTGACAAATGCCTTGGCGAACAGGTCATTGGCGTCATCCTGAGCATAGATCTCGGCCAGGGCCCGCAGTTGCGAGTTCGACCCGAACACCAGATCAACCCGCGACCCCGTCCATTTCAGCGCGCCGGTCGCCCGGTCACGCCCCTCGAACAAGTCCTCGGCCTGGGAGGTCGCCTTCCACACGGTATCCATGCTGACGAGGTTGGTGAAGAAGTCGTTGGACAACACGCCCAGACGTTCGGTCAATTGCCCCATCGGCCCGACGCCCACCCCCAACACACGCAACCCGCCCACCAGCACTGTCATCTCGGGCGCGGACAGGGTCAAGAGTTGCGCCTTGTCGACCAGCAACTCCTCGGCCGTCAGGGTGTAGGCCGCCTTCAGATGATTGCGGAACCCGTCCGCCTGCGGCTCCAACGCGGCAAAGCTGTCGATATCGGTCTGCTCTTGTGTGGCATCGGCACGACCACCTGTGAATGGCACAACCAGCCCGGACGCAGCCTCGATCGCCGCACAACCGCCCAGCACGATCAGGTCGGCCAGCGACACCGGCCTTGCATAGCCCGCCCGAATGCCTTGCAACACCTTCAGCACCTTGGCGAGTTGGACGGGCTTGTTGACTGCCCAATCCTTTTGGGGTGCAAGGCGGATGCGCGCGCCGTTGGCCCCGCCGCGCTTGTCCGACCCGCGGAAGGTCGAGGCCGAGGCCCAGGCCGTCTCGACCAGTTCGGCAATCGTCAGGCCCGACGCCAGGATCAGCCCCTTCAGCAGCGTCGCATCCGCCGGGTCCAGCGGCACGCCTGCGGGAATCGGGTCCTGCCAGATCAGATCCTCGGCCGGTACTTCCGGCCCCAGATACCGCACCTTGGGCCCCATGTCGCGGTGGGTCAGCTTGAACCAGGCACGACCAAAGGCATCGGCAAAGCCGACCGGGTCCTGTTGATACGCCCTGGCGATCGGGCCATAGATCGGGTCCAGCTTCATCGCCATATCCGCGGTGGTCATCACAGGCCGATGTCTCTTTGACGGATCATGGGCATCGACCACCATATCCTCGGGCGCGCAGTCGACCGGATGCCATTGCTGCGCCCCCGCTGGGCTGCGCTCCAAGACCCAGTCGTACTTGAACAGGACGTTCAGATAGCCCATGTCCCAGGTCGTCGGATTGGGCTTCCACGCCCCCTCGATGCCCGAACTGATCGT
>JBBQGU010000137.1:0-9704 GCA_038323315.1 Rhodobacterales bacterium
GGCGCGGCTGCTGCCCCCTTCGCGCGGCTGTCCCCCCCAAAAACAACCCGGGGGGGGGCCCGGCCCGCCCCGGGGGGGGCGGGGGGCGCGCTGGTTTTGGGCCCCCGGTGCCTGACGATCCTTACGCCGGACCATCTGGACGGGCCAGGGCTGCGACGGTATCGTGGCGGTGGCAGGTGACAAGGTGGTCGTTGACCATGCCCACGGCCTGCATGAAGGCATAGGTGATGGTCGGGCCGCAAAAGGTGAAGCCAGCTTGCCTCAGCGCCTTGGACATGGCTTGCGAGGTGGCGGTTTGGGTAGGGATCTGACCCGCGGAAAAGCGGTTTTGCCGGGCGGCGGGGCCGATAAAATTCCATAGAAAGTCACTGAAACTTTCGCTTGTCTGGATCGCCAGATAGGCGCGGGCGTTCTTGATCGTGCCCTCGATCTTGCCGCGGTGGCGGATGATGCCGGGGTTTTGCAGCAGTTGGTCGACCTGAGGCGCGCTCCAGTTGGCAAGGATCTCGGGATCGAAACCGGCAAAGGCCAGGCGAAAATTGTCACGCTTTTTCAGGATGGTAATCCAGCTGAGACCTGCCTGAAACCCATCGAGGACCAGCTTTTCGAACAGCGCGCGGCTGTCCCGTTCAGGCACGCCCCATTCGTCATCGTGATAGGCGACGTAAAGCGGGTCGGTGCCGCACCAGGGGCAACGCACTGCGGTCACGGGGAGGCTCCTTTCCAGACGCAATTGGTACAAATGCCGTTTTTTACCGACGCTTTACCCTTTGGCGGCAGATTTGTCACTGGCCGGAGTGACTCTTGGCCGCGGACAACAGGGGATAGCGATGCAGTCAAACAAGAACAGACTGAGGTTCAACACCCGCAGGGACCTTTCAAGCCCTTTGGAGATGGCGGTCGGTCAGGCGGATGAGGACACGTTGCGGATGGTGGAGGACGCGGTCTACAGCCGCACGTTGACGCTGGCCTATCAGCCGGTGGTTCTTGCGCGTGATTCCGGGCGCGTGGCCTTTTACGAAGGGCTGATCCGGGTTTGGGAACCCAATGGGAGAATCATTCCGGCCAAAGACTTCATTCATGCGGTCGAGGCTCTGGAACTGGGGCGCGAAATTGACTGTGCCGCCCTGGAGTTCGGGCTGACCGCGCTGGCCCGGCATCCCGATCTGAGGCTGTCGCTGAACATGTCGGCCCGGTCAATCGGCTACCCGCGCTGGTCGCAATCTTTGAAAAAGGGGCTGAGGTCCGGTCCCGACATCGGGGAACGGCTGATCCTGGAGATCACCGAAAACTCTGCCATGACACTGCCGGAACTGGTCAACACTTTCATGGACGATATCCAGGGTCGTGGCGTGGCCTTTGCGTTGGACAATTTCGGTGCGGGCAATTCGGCTATCCGATTTTTCAAGGACTGTCTGTTCGATATCCTGAAGATAGACGGCCAGTTCATTCGCAAGATCGACACAAACTCGGACAATCTGATGCTGGTCAAGGCCCTGCTGGGGGTCGCCAAGGATTTCGGGATGATGACCGTGGCGCAATCGGTCGAAAACCCTGACGAGGCTGAATGTCTTCGCCAGCTGGGGGTGGATTGCATGCAGGGTTTTCTGTTCGGTGCGCCGACCGTTCACCCGCCGTGGGCGCCTGTCCGGGCGGACTGGAAGACCAGTTAGGGGTGCGGCGGACGGATCGCTGAGCAAGCATAACTTGCGTTTATGGCCTTTCGCGCCTAGGCCGTGCACGAAGGCGTTGCGATACGTACAAGCGCGCGCCGTGGGAGAGGGCGAAGAACCATGACCAATGTAGTGATCGTATCTGCGGCGCGCACCGCCGTTGGCAGCTTTAACGGCGGGTTTGCCGCGACCCCGGCGCATGATCTGGGGGCCACGGTGATCGAGGCCGTGGTGGCGCGGGCGGGGGTGGACAAGGCAGAGGTGTCGGAAACCATTCTGGGGCAGGTTCTGACGGCTGGTCAGGGACAGAACCCGGCGCGGCAGGCGCATATCAAGGCGGGGCTGGCCAAGGAAGCCAGTGCCTGGAGCCTGAACCAGGTTTGCGGGTCGGGTCTGCGGGCGGTGGCGTTGGGGGCGATGCATATCCAGTTGGGCGACGCCGCGATTGTGGTGGCGGGCGGGCAGGAAAGCATGAGCCTGAGCCCCCATGTGGCGCATCTGCGGGCGGGCACCAAGATGGGCGACATGGCCTTGATCGACAGCATGATCCGCGACGGGCTGTGGGATGCGTTCAACAATTATCACATGGGCCAGACGGCGGAAAACGTCGCGAACCAGTGGCAGATCAGCCGGGATATGCAGGACGCCTTTGCCGTGGCCAGCCAGAACAAGGCGGAAGCCGCGCAAAAGGCCGGGCGGTTTGCCGATGAAATCGTGCCGTTTGTAATCAAGGGCCGCAAGGGCGATGTGACGGTGGATGCCGACGAATACATCCGCCATGGCGCTACGCTGGAGAGCATGTCGAAACTGCGCCCGGCTTTTGTCAAGGATGGCTCGGTCACGGCAGCGAATGCTTCGGGCTTGAACGATGGGGCGGCGGCGGTGCTGCTGATGTCGGCCGAGGAGGCCGAGCGGCGCGGGCTGACGCCGCTGGCGCGGATCGCATCCTATGCGACGGCGGGGTTGGACCCGGCGATCATGGGCGTCGGGCCGATCTATGCCAGCCGCAAGGCGTTGGACAAGGCGGGCTGGAAGGTTGCCGATCTGGATCTGGTCGAGGCGAACGAGGCCTTTGCGGCGCAGGCCTGTGCGGTGAACAAGGATATGGGCTGGGACCCGGCGATTGTGAATGTGAACGGCGGGGCGATTGCGATCGGGCATCCGATTGGCGCCTCGGGGGCGCGGATTTTGAACACTCTGCTGTTTCAAATGAAGCGGCAGGGGGCGAAGAAGGGGCTTGCGACCCTGTGCATCGGTGGTGGCATGGGTGTCGCCATGTGCATCGAGCGGGCCTGACATCGGGGGGAACAGGTGGGCCGCACTGGGTTTGCGGGCCGCTGGTTGTGTGAAAAGACAGGCAGGGCATTGGGCGAGGAGGCCAGAATGGCAAGAGTGGCATTGGTGAGCGGGGGAACCCGGGGGATCGGCGCGGCAATTTCGGTGGCGTTGCAGGCGGCCGGCTATAGCGTTGCTGCGAATTACGCGGGCAACGACGCGGCGGCGGGCGAGTTTACCGCCAGGACGGGGATCGCAGCCTATAAATGGTCGGTCGCCGATTATGACGCCTGCAAGGCGGGGATTGCGCTGGTCGAGGCCGATCTGGGGCCGGTGGAGGTGCTGGTCAACAATGCGGGCATCACGCGGGACGGTATGTTTCACAAGATGACGCCGCAGGCATGGCGTGAGGTGATCGACACCAATCTGTCGGGCCTGTTCAACATGACCCATCCCTTGTGGTCGGGGATGCGCGACCGCAAATTTGGCCGGGTGATCAACATATCTTCGATCAACGGGCAAAAGGGGCAGGCGGGGCAGGTCAATTACTCGGCGGCCAAGGCGGGCGATCTGGGATTTACCAAGTCGCTGGCACTGGAGGGGGCAAGGGCCGGGATTACGGTCAACGCGATTTGTCCGGGTTATATCGGTACGGATATGGTCAAGGCGATTGACCCCAAGGTGCTGGCCGAGCGGATCGTGCCACTGATTCCTGTGGGTCGATTGGGCGAGCCTGAGGAAATTGCGCGGATCGCGGTGTTTTTGGCCAGTGATGATGCGGGGTTTATTACCGGTTCGACGATATCGGCCAATGGCGGGCAGTTTTTCGTGTGACGTCGAAAGGTCGCGCGACGCTGGTCGGATTTTCTGCCGTGCTGATGTGGGCCTTGTTGGCGCTGCTGACCATCGGCACGGCGCCGGTGCCGCCGTTGCAGTTGAACGCGATCTGTTTTGCGATCGGCGGCGGGATCGGGTTGGTCTGGACGCTGCGGGGGGCGGGCATCGGGGTGTTGCGGCAGGTCAGCTGGAAGGTCTATGCCTATGGCACGGCAGGACTTTTCGGTTATCACCTGTTGTATTTCACGGCGTTTCGCTGGGGGCCGAATGCAGCGACGGGGTTGATCGCCTACCTGTGGCCGCTGTTCATCGTGCTGTTTTCCGGGCTGTTGCCGGGAGAGAGGCTGACCCCGCGCCATGTGCAGGGGGCGGTGCTGGCCTTTGCCGGGGCGGGGGTGATCGTGTTGTCGGCAGGGGCGGGGGGTTTATCCCTGTCCGCGCTGGCACTGGCGTTTCTGTGTGCGCTGACCTGGGCGGGCTATTCGGTGATGTCGCGCCGGTTGGGCGCGGTACCGACCGAGAGTGTGACGGTGTTTTGCCTGGCCACGGCGGTCTTGTCGGCTGTGGCGCATCTGGCTTTGGAGGAGACGGTTTGGCCATCCACCCTCGGCTGGGGTTCGGTGCTGGCTTTGGGGCTGGGGCCGGTTGGGTTGGCGTTTTTCACTTGGGACATTGGCATGAAGCGCGGCGATATCCAGATGCTGGGCGTCGCATCCTATGCAGCGCCATTGCTGTCAACCCTGGCGTTGATCGTGGCGGGGAAAGCTGAGGCGTCGATGTTGTTGATCGTTGCAGCGGTCATGATTACCGGCGGAGCGGCATTGGCCGCCCGCGCCAGCCTTGGGGCCGATTAGGCGCTTTGCAGGCGCGAAATCTCCTCCTTGATCTTCAACTTTTGCTTTTTCATCTCGGCGATGTGCAGGGCATCGGTGGCGGGCGCACGCTGCGCCACCTCGACCGCGGTCGACAAGTGTTGGTGTTTCCGTTTCAGTTCGGCGATATGCGATGCTACAGTCACGTGTATCCTCCTATGCCATGGACGGTGATGCGAGTGAGCCATGTTTTTGGCCGTCTGTCATCAATTCTTCACATATCAACTTAACGGCGAGTTAATACTGGCGGAACTCGGCTGAAAAATCGGCAAGTTCACGCAGCACGGCTTGCGCTTTGGCCGTGTAGGACTCGCGGTCGCCGTCATGGGCGGGGCCATCGTGCAGGATCACGGGGGCAAGCAGGCGGAAAGCGGCGCGGCCGGATTTGCGGGCGCGGAGGAGGATTCGCAGCGCCGAACGGCCTTGGCGCGGGGCCAAAGGGAGGATGGCGGCGGAGCCCATGCGGGGGGGCAGGGCGGTCAGGATGTCGGGCAGGCAGTCGGCCCCCGCGATCAGGGTCAGCCAGCCGCCGGGTTTGAGGCGACGGGACGCGGCGTCGATCCAGGCGGACAAGGGGGTTTCGGCGCGGAGTGCCGTGTCGCGGCCCGGGACCGGAGAGGGGGAGCCTGTGCGCGGATAGTACGGCGGGTTGGCGATGACATGGTCGAAGCTGAGCTTCAGCGCTTCAGGCATGGCGGTCAGATCGCCGGTTTCCACGTGCACGGGGATGTTGTTTTCGACGGCGTTGCGGCGGGCGAGTTGGGCGTAGGGTTCTTGCAGTTCAAGACCGTACAGCTGAAGGCCGGGGACGCGGAGGCCAAGGCAAAGGGTGGCGGCACCGGCCCCGCAGCCGAGGTCAAGGACAGTTTGGCCGGGCGTTGCGGGGCAGGCGGCGGCGAGGAGGACGGGATCGGTGGCGGCGCGGTAGCCTTTGACCGGTTGCCACAGGTGCAGGCGGCCGCAGAGGAAGGCGTCGTGCGACAGTTCGTCCGGCGCAAAGGTCATGGCGGGCAGGCGTGGGCGGGAAAATCGTTGTCGATCAAGGCGGCGCGGGCCATGAAGTGGTCGCGGTCGGCCACCATGAGGCGTCGCGGCAACAGGAAGGACGAGCCTTGCAGGATGCTCGTGTGGACGTCCAACTCAAACACCGATATACCCTCGCCCGCGAGCAGGGCCTGGGCGAAGGCGATCAAGGTCGGGTCCGTGGTGCGCAGCAGGAGCTTCATTCCCGGTGATTTAAGGGTTGGGGGCGGGCATGTCGAGAGCGGGGCAGGAATGGACGTGATGGAGACGGGCACAAAGCCGGAAACAAAGCCGCTGGACAGGCTGTCGGTGCTGTTGGATCAGGATATGGCGGCGGTGAATTTGCTGATCCGCGACCGGATGGCCAGCCGGTATGCGCCGCGCATCCCTGAAGTGACGGCGCATCTGGTCGAGGCGGGGGGCAAGCGGCTGCGGCCGATGCTGACGCTGGCGGCGGCGCGGCTGTGTGGCTATCAGGGGCCGTTCCATGTGCATCTGGCTGCGACGGTGGAGTTCATTCACACGGCCACACTGCTGCATGACGACGTGGTTGATGAAAGCACGCGGCGGCGTGGGCGGCCGACGGCGAACCTGCTTTGGGACAACAAATCGTCGGTCCTGGTCGGGGACTATCTGTTTGCGCGGTCGTTTCAGTTGATGATCGAGGCGGGGTCGCTGCGGGTGTTGGATATTCTGGCCAATGCAAGTGCCGTGATAGCCGAGGGTGAGGTGTTGCAGCTGACGGCGGCGCAGGACCTGGGCACCAGTGAGGCGATTTATTTGCAGGTCGTGCGCGGCAAGACGGCGGCGTTGTTTGCGGCGGCGTGCGAGGTGGGCGGGGTGATTGCGGGGGCGTCGGACGCGGTGACGCGGGCTTTGTTCGATTATGGCGATGCTTTGGGGATTGCGTTTCAGATTGCGGATGATTTGTTGGATTATGGTGGGTCGTCGTCGGTCATCGGCAAGAATACCGGCGATGATTTTCGGGAGCGGAAGTTGACGCTGCCGGTGATCAAGGCGGTTGCCGTGGCGTCGGGCCCCGAGCGGGCGTTTTGGGTGCGCGTGATCGAGAAGGGCCAGCAGCAGGACGGCGATCTGGCCGAGGCATTGGCCATTATGCAGCGCCATGGCGCGATGGAGGCGGCGCGGGCGGACGCCTTTGTCTGGGCGGCGCGGGCGCGGGCGGCGTTGAGTGCGGTGCCCGATCATGAGTTGCGCGCGGTGCTGGGGGATCTGGCGGATTACGTGGTGTCGCGGTTGACCTGAGGGTTTTCAAGTAAATTGAGCCGCAAGCCGCATTTGATCTGTCACCTGCGCGGCGAAGGGCCGCTTGTTGACGGAAAGAATGAGTATTTGGATCGGAATGAAGGGGGTCAGGTCAGGATTGTGGCCTGTATCCACCAGTGTGGGTGGGTGATTTTCAAGGTTTGGGCGGCGGTTTTGGCGTGATCGGCGGTTGGGAATAGCGCAAAGCAAGTGGCACCGGAGCCGGACATGCGGGCAAGTCGGCAGTGGGGGTGGGAGTGCAGGGCGGCCAATGTGACGGCGATTTGCGGTTCCAGGCCGATGGCTGCGGGTTGCAGGTCGTTGCGTTGGGCGGCGAGCCAAGGGATCAGGGGATCGCTGGTTGCAAGCGGCGTCATGGGTGGGTTTTGGCTTTGGGTCAGGGCGTTGAAGACGTCGTTGGTGGCAAGGGCCAGGCCGGGATTGACGAGGACGGCGTAGATTGGGGGCAGGTTGGTTGGGATTATCTGCTCTCCGATGCCTTGCATCCGCAGGGACCGACCATGCAGGCAGATGGGCAGGTCGGCGCCGAGTTGCAGGATGGTTTCAGGGGGCGGCAGAGGCAGCGACCAGAGTTGCGACAAAGTGAGCAGGGTGGCTGCGGCATCTGCCGAGCCGCCACCGATGCCCGAGGCGACGGGCAGGTTCTTTTCCAGCGTGATATGTGCGCCGAGGCTGGGATGCAGGGCGCGGGCGGCGTTCAGGACCAGATTGTCGGTGTTGGACAGGGTTGCCGCATAGGGGCCGGCCAGGGTCAGGGACAGGGTTTCGGCAGGGACCACCGTAATGAGGTCGCCGACATCCGCAAAGGCGACGAGCGAGTCGAGCAGGTGATAGCCGTCCGCGCGCCGACCTGTCACATGCAGCGCCAGGTTGATCTTGGCGCGGGCCAGACGCCTAATTGTCATTCGTGGTGGCGGGCGGCGTTGCGGCTTTTTCTTCGGCCATGACCTCGTCCAGACCGATGTCCAGCTTGCGCTGGATGCGCGCCTTTTCCGTGTCGTCGGGGTCGTAGGACAGGGCGCGGCGCCATTGGAACTGTGCCTCGCGTTTGCGTCCCACGGCCCAGTAGATATCGCCCAGATGGTCGGTCACCACCGGATCGACCGGCATCAACTGCGAGGCTTTTTCCTGAGGTGCCACAGCGTCCTGGAAGCGGCCAAGGCGGTAATAGGCCCAGGCGAGGCTGTCGATGATGTAACCAGCATCTGGTGACCCCGCGACGGCGCGCTGGATCATCTGCAACGCCTCGTCCAGGTTTTCACCACGGTCGACATAGGTATAGCCGAGCTCGTTCAAGACGCGGGGTTGGTTGGGGTCGAGGGTCAAAGCCATGCGAAAGTCGGCCTCGGCTGCGGGCCATTGGTCCAACTGTGCCAGACAGCCCGCGCGTTTGTAATACAACGGCCAGTTGCCCGGCGCGGGTTTGTCCAGCAACGCGACCGCGGCGCTGTAGGATTGGATGGCAAGGGCGCAATTGTCCTGGCGGCGCAGGGCGTCGGCGAGGGCGGTCAGGACGTTGATATCGGCCGGTGTTCGTGTATCGAGGGCCTGCAGCAGTGCCACGGCATCATCGACGCGGCCCATGCGCAGCGTGACCTCGGCGGCGCCGATCTGGGCTGCGATATAGGCTGCGTCGCCGTCGGGCACGGCGGAGAAGGCGCTTGCGGCAAGGTCAAGCTGGTCAAGGCTTTCCAGAATGGTGGCGGTCATCAGTTGCGCCTCGACGTGGTCGGGGCGCAGCACCGTAGCGGTGCGGGCGTAGAGGAGGACGAAGGTCTGGTCGGCCTGATCGTTCAGCGCGGTCGCAAGGGTGAAGAACACCTCGGCCAGCCCGTCGCGGGCGTTGCGGGCGATGTCGAAATCCAACTTCTCATTGTTCAAAAGGCGGGCGCGCAGGGCGGCGATGCCGTCATCCGGGCGCGGACCGAAACCCTTGTAGATCAGGGCGATGGCCTCGGGGGCACGCGCAAGCTGGCTGAGGATCTGGACATGGGCGAGGACGGCGCGGCGCAGTTGCAGGGTGTTTGCGCCATCGGGTGAAGACAGCACTTTGTCGGCCCCCTCGAAATCGCCGGACGCGGCGAGGGCGAGGGCCTTGTGATACAAGCCTAAGGTGCGGGTGCCGGGTTCCTGGATGATGCTGTCGAAATCGGCCTGGGCCTCGGTCATGTTGCCCGCGCCGACCCTGGCCCAGGCGAGGACAAGACGGTCGACCAGAATGCCGATGGAATGGCCGGCCTTCTGGTCGGCGATGATCTGATCGTAGCGGTCGGCAAGACCGTTGTCTGCCATAACTGCCAGGTAGGCCAACTGGTTTTTCGAGCCGGATTTCAACAGGATGGCTCCGGAAGCTGCTGCCTTGTCCACGGCACCCATGGCGAGGTCATTGGTGATGGCGCGTTCCAGAAGGTCGGGGTTTTGCGGGTCGGCCAGCAGGGCCTTGTCGTACCAGTCGACCGCGGCGGCAAAGTCACTGTCGGCATCGGCCAGCCGGGCGGCGAGGTAGGCCCCGGGATTTGCGGCAGTTTGGGCATGGCTGGGCGCGGTCCATGCCAAAGCGAGGCCAAGGGCAAGGGTGATCGGACGAATGGCAGTGCGGGGCATGCAGGCTCCTAAACCGTTTTGATGAGGCTAGGGCCTGGGCGGCGGAAGGGCAATGCGGTGCCAAGCGGTTTTGCCGCTTTGGCGTGGCAGTAGGGCGCAATTCTTGGTGAAGGCTACATGTTGGGATAGTTCG
>JBBQGU010000138.1:0-9697 GCA_038323315.1 Rhodobacterales bacterium
GTGGCGCAGGCGCCGGTGGTCCAGCCGCGGCGCAGAGAAGTGCGTTCCACGGGACCGAGCATAGATGAACGCGGTCGAGATGGCGATGCGCGCGTTTCCGGAGTTGCTGCCGGGTCATGTGTGGCTGGCGGGCGCGGGGGCGAGGAGGTGTTGGCGCTGGCGGAGGATGGGATCCCGTTCCGTGTGATCCCGGGGATCTCGTCGGGGCTGGCGGCGCTGACGGCGGCGTTCATCCCGGCGACTTTGCGGGGCGAGAACCAGGCGATCGTGTTGGCGACGGGGCATAGTGCCGATGCCGCGGAGGTGTTGCCGGGAGATGTGGATTGGGCGGCGCTGGCGCGGCTGGGGCAGCCGATGGTGTTGTATATGGCGGTGACGCATGTGGCGGCGATCACGGCGGCGCTGATGGGGTCGGGGATGGCCGGGTCGATGCCGGCCGCGGCGATCGTGTGGGCGACGACGCCGAAGCAGCGCGTGCTGGTGACGACGCTGGGCGGGCTGGAGGCGCTGGTGGAACGCGAAGGGCTGCGCTCACCGGCGATCGTGGTGATCGGCAGCATCGTGCAGACGCGGGCGCGGCTGTTGTCGCTGCTGCCGAAATTAGAGGAGTGGAGCGGTTGGGCGCGCGCGGGTTAGTCATCGGGGCGCCGCGGTCGGGGTCCGGCAAGACGACGCTGACGCGGTTGATTCAAGGGATCGAGGTGCCGCAGGCCGGTCTGATTCAGGTCGACGGCGTGGATATCCGCCAGATCGATCTGGAGCATCTGCGGCGGTCGCTGGGCGTAGTGTTGCAGGAAAACCTGCTGTTTCGCGGCTCGATCCGCGACAACATCGCCACCGCCCGCCCCGATGCGGGACTGGAGGAGGTGCTGATCGCCGCCAAACTCGCCGGGGCCGAGGAGTTCATTCGCCGGCTGCCGCAAGGCTTTGACACAAGGGTCGAGGAGGGTGGCGCGAACCTGTCGGGCGGCCAACGCCAGCGCATCGCGATTGCGCGCGCGTTGATGGCGGTGCCGCGGATATTGGTGTTTGACGAGGCAACCTCGGCTTTGGACCCGGAATCCGAGGCTGTGGTGAACCGCAACCTGTCGGCGATTGCCAAGGGGCGGACGGTGATCATCGTGTCGCACCGGTTGTCCTCGCTGGTGCGTGCCGATGCGATTGTCGTGTTGGAACAAGGGCATGTGGTAGATATGGCACCCCATGCCGTGCTGCTGGACCGCTGCGACATCTATCGGCACCTGTGGCAGCAACAGACCGAGCATATGACATGAAGCGCCCGGTTGTCGCCTCCGGCGCGATGGAGTTTCAGGCCGATCTGGACCGGTTGGTGGTGGAACCCCTATCGGTGATGCTGCGGGCCTGGCCGTTTCTGGGAGCGGCCTTGGTGGCGGCCTTGGTGATGGTGGCGGCGCTGACGCGGATCGATATCGTGGTGACGGCAACGGGCCGGTTGGCGGCGGATGCGCCGCCGGTGATCCTGCAACCCCTGAGCCGCGCCGTATTGAAGGAACTGCTGGTCAAACCCGGCGACACGGTTGTTGCGGGACAAATGCTCGCACGGCTGGACAGCACGCTGACCGACGCAGACCGCGCGGCGCTGGAGATTGAGCGCCGGTCGCTGGCCGCACTACTGGCGCGGTTGCAGTCGGACATTTCCGGCACGGTGATGGTCCTTGGCGACGCCGATCAGGCGTTGCAGGCACAGGTGCAGGTGCAGCGGTCGAACCTGGCTTCAGCCCAGCGCGACCAGCTGCGCGCGGCCGAGATCGCGGTGACCCAGGCCCTCCAGACCGAACGCGGCGCCGGGCCCGGCCTGACGGACCGCCGCAACATCGCCCTGCAGATCGAGGCGATGCGGGACAAGCTGGCACGCGCGCAATCCGGCACGCAACTGCAGGCGATGGAGGCGCGCTTGGCGCGGATCGATGCGGAAATCGCGTTGAACGCCCATTTCGCGAGGCTGGATGATCTGGCGCAACGACTGGATCAGGCAAAGGCGGCGCTGCTGGCCTTTGAAATCGACCTCAGACGCAGGGCGACCGAGGATTATGCCGCTGTCGCCCCCAAATTGGCCGAGTTGGTCGAGCAACTGACCAAGGCGGACCGGGTTGCGGCCCTCGCCGACCTGCGCGCGCCGCGTCCCGGGGTTGTGCTGTCGGTCGCCAAGGGCGGGCCGGGGTCGCTGATCAGTGAAGGTGAGCCTGTCGTGGTGCTGGTGCCCAGCGACGTGGCGTTGATTGCCGAGATCGGCGTGCGGTCGTCCGAGGCGGGCAGCATCGCAATGGGCGATCCGGTGACGGTCAAGATCGACGCCTTTCCGTGGCGGCGTAACGGCATGCTTCAGGGGCGGTTGCAAGATGTCAGCCATGGCTCCTTCACCCCCGAAGGCACGACGACTGCCCTTCATTCCGGTCGCGTCACGCTGAGCGGCGACCTGACCAACTTGCCGCCGGGGGCACAAGTTCTGCCCGGCATGACCCTGACCGCCGAGATCAAGACCGGCACGCGGACCGTGCTGGATTACTTTCTGGACCCCCTGATGCGTGGCATGACCGAAAGCCTGCGCGAACCCTGATGGAGCAATGATGACCCTGGAATCCCAACCCTTTGATGCGGCCCAAGCAGTTGACACCCGCAAAGTCCTGCATGTCGGTTGCGGTGCTGCCGACCCCGCCAAACTGCCCGCTGCATTTTTTCCGGCGGGGGTGTGGAGCGAGTTGCGGCTGGACATCGATCCGGGCGTTTTGCCCGATATCGTCGCCTCGATCACCGAAATGCCGATGGTGGCGACGGGGTCGGTGGATGCCGTCTGGTCGGCACATAACCTTGAACATCTGGCCAGCCACGAGGTGCCGGTTGCGTTGGCCGAGTTTCACCGGGTGCTGGCACCGGGCGGCTTTGTGCTGGTGACGATGCCCGACCTGCAACAGGTGGCCGAACTGGTCGCAGCGGGGCGGTTGGAGGATGCGGCCTATATGTCTGCGATGGGGCCGATTGCGCCCTTGGACATGCTGTACGGGTTCCGGCCGGCCTTGGCGCAAGGCAATGCGTTCATGGGGCACCGGACCGGCTTTGTCGCGGGTACGCTGGCGGCGCATCTGGAGCGGGCCGGGTTCACAGGCGTTCGGGTGCAGCGGGATGGGCATTTCGCGCTGTGGGGCAGTGGCGTGAAGGCTTGACGAATTTGGAACGTTCCACTAAGGGTTTGGAACGTTCCATAAGGTGCTGATGCCCGGAACGTATCGGGGGAGACGCATGGGCAAGCTGGTTTCGGCAGACGAGGCCGTGGCGCGCATCGGGGATGAGGCGGTTGTGACCGTGTCGTCATCCTCGGCTTTGGGATGCCCGGACAAGGTGCTGGCGGCACTGGGCGCGCGGTTTCGGGCGACAGGCCATCCGAGGGCGATCACCACGCTGCATCCGATCGCGGCGGGGGATATGTATGGGGTCAAGGGGATTGACCACATCGCGCAGGACGGGCTGTTGGCACGGGTGATCGGGGGGTCATATCCCTCGGGGTCCAGCAATTTGCCGATGCCTGAAATTTGGCGGATGATCACCGAGGACAGGGTGGCGGCGTATAATGTGCCGTCGGGGATCATGTTCGACATGCACCGGGATGTGGCCGCGCGAAAGCCCGGCGTGCTGACCAAGGTGGGGTTGCAGACCTTTGCCGATCCGGTCCGCGAGGGCTGTGCGATGAATGCGCGGGCGGCGGCTGCGCCAATCGTGCACCGCGTCGAGTTTGGCGGTGAAACCTGGCTGCATTTCCCGAATATTGCGCCGGATGTGTGTATCCTGCGGGCGACCACCGCGGATGAGCGGGGAAACCTGACCTATGAGCATGAGGGCGCTTATCTTGGCGGCCTCGATCAGGCGATTGCGGCGCGGAACAATGGCGGTCTGGTGATTGCGCAGGTCAAGCGATTGACCATGGCGGGCAGTTTGCGGCCCCATGATGTGCGGGTGCCGGGGCATCTGGTGGACCTGATCGTGCTGGACCCGGAGCAATACCAGACTACGGAAACGGCCTATGACCCGGCGATTTCAGGCGAGGTGATGCGGCCCTGGGCCTCGTTTCACTTGGCGGAACATGGGGTCGAGAAGGTGATTGCCCGGCGCGCGGCGATGGAGTTGCGGCGGGGGATGACGGCCAATCTGGGCTTTGGGATTTCCGCCATGGTGCCAAGGGTGCTCCTGGAGGCGGGGGAACCGCAAGCCGTGACCTGGGCCATCGAGCAGGGCGCGGTGGGGGGGATGCCGTTGACCGGGTTCGCCTTTGGCTGTGCCAGCAATGCCGATGCCTTTATGCCAAGCCCGGCGCAGTTCACCTATTTTCAAGGCGGCGGGTTTGACATGACCTTTCTGTCCTTCATGGAGGTGGATGTCGAGGGCAATGTGAACGTCAGCAAGTTGGGGAAAAAGCCTTATCTGACCGCGGGTTGCGGCGGGTTTGTCGATATCACGGCCCATGCGCGGAAAATCGTGTTCTCGGGGTGGTTCGAGGCGGGGGCGGAGATTGAGTTGACGGCCTCGGGGTTAAGGGTGGCCAAGCCCGGCAAATTTACCAAGATGGTTGAACGGGTGGAGCATGTGACCTTTTCAGGGGCGAGGGCGCGGGAACAGGGGCAGGAGGTCCTGTATATCACCGAGCGGTGTGTGATCCGGCTGACCGACACGGGGCTGGTCGCGACCGAGATCATGCCGGGGATTGATCCTGCGCGGGATATCATTGCGGCCTCGGCAGGCAGGGTGTCGGTGGCCGAGAATGCTGTGGTGCTGCCGCTGGCGTTGCTGGCCGAAACGGCGATGGAGTTGACGCTGTGACACAAGTTCATTTGCTGATGGACGGGCCCATAGCCGAAATCCGGCTGGACAATCCGGCCAAACTGAACGCGCTGACGCCGGATATGCTGACCCAGATCGCGGCGCATTGTGATGCCATCGAGGGGCGTGACGACGTGGTGGCCGTCCTGCTGACCGCCACGGGGCACCGCGCGTTTTGCACCGGGGCGGATATCAACGCCTGGGGGCACTTGGCCCCGGCCGAGTTTGCGCGGGGTTGGGTGCGGTCGGGGCACCGAATCTTTGACCGGATCGCACGGCTGGCCAAACCGACGATTGCGGTGCTGGAGGGGCATGCCTATGGCGGCGGGCTGGAGCTGGCTGCGGCCTGTGACATTCGGGTGATGTCGCCCAAGGCGCGGCTGGCTTTGCCGGAAACCAGCGTCGGCATTGTGCCGGGCTGGTCGGGCACGCAGCGGTTGGCGCGGTTGTTGCCGGAACCGGTGCTAAAGGAAATGGCGCTGTTCGGGCGCAGTTTGACCGCCGAACGTGCGCTGGCGTTGGGGTTTGTCGCCGAGGTGGCAGATGACCCCTGTGCTGCGGCGGTCGAAATTGCGGACCGGCTGAAGGTGACCTCGCCCCGTGCGACCGAGGTCGCGAAATACATGCTGCATGCGGCGCTGGGCGAGGATAGAGGTGCGATGATCGAGGCTTTGGGGGCGGGCATGACTGCCGCCACTGCCGATAAAGCCGAGGGCGTTGCGGCCTTTCGGGACAAGCGCAAACCTGAGTTTCCGGGGGCGTAAGATGACCACGCCAGAGATCATCATCATAGGCTCGGGGATGGGCGGGGCGACTTTGGCTGCTGCGCTTGCTCCGTCTGGCAAGCAGATATTGATCCTGGAAAAGGGCGATTGGCTGACCGACAGCCCGCAGGCACGGGACGGGGCGGCGATCTTTGGCGGTTATTTCCGATCGGAGGAAACATGGCTTGATCAGGCGGGGCAGCCGTTTCATCCGGGGAACTACTACTATCCCGGCGGCAATACCAAGTTTTATGGCGCGGTTTTGCTGCGCTACCGTGCCGAGGATTTTGCACCGTTGCAGCATGTCGAGGGGCGGACGCCGGGCTGGCCGATCAACTATGATGACATGGAGCCATGGTATGGCCGTGCCGAACAGATGTACAACGTGCGCGGCACTTTGGGCTATGACGCGAGCGAACCGCCGCATTCGACGCCTTATCCCTTTGGTCCCGTGCCCGATGAGCCGCCGGTGGCCGATCTGAAACGGCGGTTGGTGGCGCAGGGCCTGAATGTCGGGCCGGTGCCGTTGGGCGTCGACATCGACAAGTGGTTGAAGGGGGGGCCGCAAACGTTCGACGGGTTTCCGAACACCCGTGGCGGCAAGATGGACGCCGAAACCTGTGGGCTGGCCGAGGCGTTGAAGCATCCGAATGTCACGCTGCTGCGCAATGCCGAGGTGGTCCGGCTGCACTCGGACGGGCACAAGATTACGGTGGTCGAGTACCTGGCGGAGGGTAAGCCCGTGCGCATCGCGGCCCCGGTGATCTGCCTGTGCATGGGGGCGGTGAAGTCGGCGGCGCTGCTGCTGACCTCGGGCGGGGCGGCGCATCCGCAGGGGTTGGCCAATTCCTCGGGGCAGGTCGGGCGGAATTTCATGAACCACAATATTTCGGCGGTGCTGGCGTTCAGCCCGTTTCGGCGGAATACTTCGGTGTACGAGAAGACCATCCAGTTCAACGACTGGTATCTGACGGGCGGGCCGGGGGGACAGCCCTTGGGCAATGTGCAGATGCTGGGCAAGGTGACAGGTGATATTCTGGCGGCAGAGACGGGATGGCCTGTTTGGCTGGCGTCGTATGTGGCAGAGTATTCCATGCATCTGATGACGATGTCTGAGGACCTGCCCAATCCCGACAGCCGGGTGATGGTCAGGGATGGCAAGATCTCGCTGCATTGGCAAAGGTCGAACTTTGGCGCGCATATCTACCTGACGAAAAAACTGAAATCGGTGTTGCGGCGGGCGGGGTGGCCCTTGGTCGTGTCGAAGACGTTCGAGAAGAAATCGCCCAGCCATCAATGCGGGACGGCGCGGATGGGGACGGACCCTGCGACCTCGGTCGTGGATGTGAACCTGAAGGCGCATGATCTGGACAATCTGTATATCGTCGATGCGTCGGTCCTGCCGACCTCGGCGGCCGTCAACCCCTCGCTGACCATCGCCGCTTTGGCGCTGCGGGCGGGCGCACATATCGCGGCGCTATGAAACAGGCGCTGATCACCGGGGGGCAGCAAGGCATAGGGTTGGGGATTGCCAAGGCGATGCATGAGGCCGGATTTCAGATAGCTTTGGCCGCTGAAGTGCCGGTGGACGCCGTGGCGGTTCAGGCGGCGTTGCAGGCTTTGCCGGGCGCGCGGTATTTCCAGCATGATCTGGGCGGAGGGGACGCAGGTGCGTTGTTGCGTGCGGTTGGCCCTGTGACCACGCTGGTGTCGAATGCCGGGGTACCTGCGCGACTACGGGGGGATATGCTGGACCTGACGCCGGAAAACTTTGACTTCACCCTGAACATCAACCTGCGTGGCACGTTCTTTCTGGCGCAGGCGGTTGCGCGGCAGATGCTGGCCAGCACTGCGGACCATTACCGCTCGATGATCTTCATCACCTCGGTTTCTGCGCAGATGGTGTCGCCCGAGCGGGCCGAGTATTGCCTGTCGAAATCCGCCGCTGCGATGATGGTACAGCTGTTTGCGGTGCGGCTGGCCCCTGAGAACATCGGCGTTTACGACCTGCGTCCGGGGATCATTGCGACGCCGATGACCGCTGGAGTTACCAAGAGATACACCGCCGCTATCGCCGGCGGTCTGGTGCCTGCGGGGCGTTGGGGGCATCCGGGTGACATCGGCCAGATCACGGTTCCCCTTGCCTTGGGCCAGATGCAATTTGCCACAGGTGCCGTCATCCCGGTCGATGGCGGCCTGTCAATCCAGAGGCTGTAACATGGAATACGACCACATCATCATCGGCGGCGGTTCGGCGGGCGCGGTTCTGGCGGCGCGGTTGACCGAAAACCCCGCCGTCCGCGTGCTGCTGCTGGAGGCGGGGGGCCGGGCGCGGCATCCGTTTTACCACCTGCCTGCAGGCTTTGCCAAGATGACCAAGGGGCTGGGGTCGTGGGGCTGGTCCACAGTGCCGCAGCGCCACATGAAGGATATGCGCATCAGGTTCACCCAGGCCAAGGTCATCGGCGGCGGGTCGTCGATCAACGCGCAGATCTACACGCGCGGCAATGCGCTGGATTATGACGAGTGGCGGCAGTTGGGCTGCACCGGATGGGCTTATGACGACGTCCTGCCCTACTTCCGCAAGGCCGAGCATAACGACACCCATAACGACCGCTTTCATGGGCAGGACGGGCCGATGGGGGTCAGCCAGCCGCGTGCGCCCTTGCCGATCTGTGACGCGTATTTCGCCGCCGCCAAGCAGGTGGGCATCCCGCGCAACATGGATATGACCGGAGCGTCGCAGGATGGCGTGGGGTTTTACCAGCTGACGCAGCGCAACTATCGACGGTCGTCCACGGCCACCGCCTATCTGGCACCGGCACGACGACGGTTGAACCTGACTGTGAAGACCGGCGCGCAAGTCTTTAAGATAATTGTGGAAAACCACCGCGCCACGGGCGTTCAGACCACCGATGGCACCTACCGTGCCAGTGAGGTGATCCTGTCCGCAGGGGCCATCGGTTCGCCCCGGCTGTTGCAACTGTCGGGGGTCGGGCCGGCGGATCATCTGCAAAGCCTGGGCATCCCGGTTGTCCTTGATCAGCCGGGAGTCGGGTCCGACCTGCAAGACCATCTTGACCTTTTCGTCATTGCGGAATGTTCCGGCCCCTATACCTATGACCGCTTTGCCAAGCCGCTGATGTCGGTGCTGGCGGGGGTGCAGTACCTGTTGACGCGTCGCGGGCCGGTGGCGTCCAACCTGTTTGAGACGGGAGGATTCTGGTATGCCGACGAAAACGCCCGCAGCCCGGATATCCAGATGCATCTGGGTCTTGGATCAGGGATCGAGGCGGGGGTGGCGGCGATGCCGCAGGGCGGGTTGACGTTGAACTCGGCCTATATGCGGCCAAGGTCGCGGGGGACGGTGCGGTTGGCCAGTGCGGACCCGCTGGCGGCACCGCTGATCGATCCGAACTATTGGGCCGACCCCTATGACCGCGAAATGTCGATCCGGGGGTTGAAGCTGGCGCGCAACATCATGCGGCAGGACGCGCTGAAACCGTACCTGCTGGCGGAACGTCTGCCGGGGCCTGATGTGCAGACCGATCAGGACTATTTCAACTACGCCTGCGCCAATGCCAAGACCGACCACCACCCGGTGGGAACCTGCCGGATGGGGGCGGACCCGGGGGCGGTGGTCGACCCGCAGCTACGCTTCAACGGGATATCGGGGTTACGCGTGGTCGATGCGTCGATCATGCCACGCCTGATCTCCTCCAACACCAACGCCGCCACCATCATGATCGCAGAAAAGGCGGCCGACATGATCAAAGGTGCCACATGATCCGCCATATCGTTCTGATCCGCTTCCGTGCCGATGTGACCGAGGCCGCAATCGCGGGGATATTCTCGGCCCTGCCAAAACTGGCGGCCAAACTGGCGGTGCAGCACTACGCCTGTGGCCGCAGCGAAAGTCCCGAGCAGATCGAGCGCGGCTATCTGCACGGCTTCACCATCGACTTCGCCAGTTGGGAGGCTTTGGCCGCCTATGCCGCCGACCCCGACCATCAGGCGTTTGGTGGCCGGTTGGTCGCCCATGCCGAGGGTGGGCTCGACGGGCTGTTGGTGTTCGATCTGGCGGTGCCATGATGCTGCATTTA
>JBBQGU010000139.1:0-9658 GCA_038323315.1 Rhodobacterales bacterium
TTTTACCGCCCCTTTGCCGAGGTTCTGACCTCGGGCGAGAAATTCGACGGCCTGATCATCACCGGCGCGCCGATCGAACACCTGGAGTATGAAGACGTCACGTATTGGGATGAGTTGAAACAGGTGATGGACTGGACCCAATCCCACGTTCATTCCACCTTTGGCGTGTGTTGGGGCGGCATGGCGATGGCCTATCACTTCCACGGCGTGCCAAAGCATACGCTCGCGCACAAGGCGTTCGGCTGTTTTGCGCAGCGCAATCTGGCCGCCGCCTCGCCCTATTTGCGCGGCTTTGCGGATGAGTTCGTGATGCCGGTCAGCCGCTGGACCGAGTTGCGGCAAGACGACATCACCCGCGCCGGTTTGACGACACTGCTGACCTCGGACACGTCGGGGCCCTGCCTGATTGCCGATCCCGAACACCGGGCGCTGTATATCGTCAACCATCTGGAATATGACAACGAAACGCTGAAACAGGAATATGACCGCGATGTTGCCTCGGGCACGCCGATCAATGTGCCCGCAAATTACTATCCCCACGACAACCCCGCCCTGAAACCGCTGAACCTTTGGCGGGCCCATGCTCATCTGCTGTACGGCAACTGGGTCAACGAGATTTATCAGACAACACCCTATGACATTCAAAACATTGGTCATTAGCCTAACCCTGATCGTCGCCCTCGGGGTGGCGCTGGCACTGGTTACAGATGCCTTGGCCACGCGGCGGGAGGCTGCGGTGAAGGTCGAGTTCCCGCCGCTTGGTGTGTTGCTGGAGGTGGACGGCGTCAAGCTGCACGCGCTGACGCGGGGGGCCGGGCCGGATCTGGTGCTGATCCATGGTGCATCCGGCAATCTGCGCGACCTGCTGCCGTTGATGGACAGGCTGGCGGGGCAGTACAGGGTGACGGCGTTCGACAGGCCCGGACTTGGCTGGTCCGACCCTATCCCGCTGGGAGCCTCGTTGAAGGCACAGGCGCTGCATCTGGCCAAGGGTGCCCTGGTGCTGGGGATCAAGGACCCGATTGTGCTGGGGCAAAGCTATGGCGGCTCGGTCGCTTTGGCTTGGGGCCTGGACGCGCCCTTGCGGCCCCTGGCCTTGGTGCTGGTGTCGTCACCGTCGTTGCCCTGGCCCGGATCGTTGGACCCGTTCTATCAGCTGACCGACAGTTGGATCGGCCAGCACATCGTCATCCCGCTGGCGACGGCTTTTATGCCGGAACGCTATATCGACAGGGTTGTGACAAATATTTTCAAACCCGACGCCGCACCTGAAGATTATCTGTCTTACATCGGTGCTGGTCTGTCGATCAGTCGTCAGGCGCTGCGGACCAATTCCGATCAGGTCAACGGCTTGCTGGCCGAGATCACAGCGCAAAGTGCGCGCTATGCCGAACTGACGCTGCCCATCGAACTGGTCCACGGCACCGCCGACACCATAGTGCCCATCACGATCCACTCCCTCCCCCTGTCAAAACGGCTGCCGAATGCCCATCTGACGGTGATCGAGGACGCGGGCCATATGCCGCACCACGCCCATCCTCAGGCGGTTCTGGACGCAATATCCCGCGCTGCGACAAGCGCCGGATTGCGTTAAACCGCCGGGGGCGCATAGTGGGCCTGTCATCAGGGAGAAGATCATGGAGCTGCCATTCGACGGTGCGATCAGCAAGTATTTCAAGCACGACGCCCCCAAAGACATCCGCAAAGCCATTGAGGATCGCGACAAAGATCTGATCATGTCCCTCGCCTATCCCTACCGCGAGGAGATGAAGGGCAAAGATTACGATGCGCAAATGTCGGCGCTGCAACTGCAACTCGTGCGCCTTCAGGCTGATGTCAAAGCGACGGGCAAACGTATCATCTGCGTTTTCGAAGGCCGCGATGCCGCAGGCAAGGGCGGCACCATCGACGCGCTGCGGATGAACCTGAACCCGCGCGGTGCGGGTGTCGTGGCGCTTGCCAAACCCAATGAACGTGAACGGGCGGAATGGTACTTTCAACGCTATATCGACTGGTTGCCGCTTTTGGGTGAAATGGCGATCTTTGACCGGTCATGGTACAACCGCGCCATTGTGGAAAAGGTCTTTGGCTTTTGCACATATGAGCAGCGCGAGAAATTCTTTCGCCAGTTGCCGGATTTTGAAAAGATGATCGTCGACGAGGGGATCGTGCTGCTGAAATTCTGGCTGGAGGTTGGCCGGGCGGAACAGTTGAAACGCTTTCTGGACCGTGAAGAAGACCCGCTGAAACAGTGGAAGCTCAGCCAGATCGACATTGATGGCCTGACGAAATGGAATGAGTTTTCGGCCGCCATCGACGAGACGATGGACAAGACGCATTACCCTTACGCGCCTTGGACGATGATCCTGTCGGACGACAAGAAACGGGCCCGGATCGCGGCGTTGCAGACCGTGCTGTTGTCGGTGGATTTCATGGGCAAAGACTTGCAAGCCATCGGTACGGTCGACCCGTTGATCTGCGGCACACCCGACTTGAGGGTTCCGTGAAGCAAGGCTACCACCACGGCAATCTGCGGCAGGCGTTGGTCGAGGCGGCGCTGACGCTGATCACCAAGAACGGCCCGACCGGCTTTACCCTGTCTGAGGCCGCCAAGGCCGCCGACGTGACCCCGGCAGCAGTCTACCGCCACTTTGCCGGGCGCGACGAGCTGCTGGCCGAGGTGGCACGGCAGGGCTATGACATATTTGCCGCCGTGATGGAGTTCGCTTATTCGGACGGGAAACCCACGGCTTTGGCAGCGTTCGAGGCGACGGGGCGGGCTTACCTCGCCTTTGCCCGCAAGTATCCCGGCCACTATATGGCGATGTTCGAAAGCGGGTTGGCGCTGAACGCCTATCCTGACCTGGCGCTGGTCGCGCAAAAGGCCCGCAACGTTCTGGAAACCGCGGCGGAACAGCTGAGCCAGCACATGCCCTTGGGCAAACGCCCACCGGCATCGATGTTCTCGGCCCATGTCTGGGCGCTGTCGCATGGCGTGGTGGAATTGTATATGCGCGGTGCGCCCGGGGCCAAGTCACCCTACACGCCCGAGGATTTGCTGGAGGCGGGGATCGGCATCTATCTGCGGGGTCTGGGGCTGTTGCCACCGGACGTTTGATGCAGCGATTTTTCTGCGAAAAATCCCGCCGGACTTGTGCCGGAATTTTCGCAGGAAATTCGTGGTTCTAACGGAACATCACCAAGGCACCGGGCGACCAGCCGACGCGGGTGCGGGTGCCGATGTCCAGCACCGGTCGGCCAAAGACATTGCGCATCGACAGGCGCATAGGATCGGTCGTACCGTCCAAGAGCACGTCGTAATAGGTCATGTCGCCGTAATAGACCACCTCGGTGACGGTCGCCATCACTTCGCGGTCGGCGACCTGCTGGCCTTCAAACAGCAGTGTCAGGGTTTCAGGGCGAAAGCCCACTGCAGCGCCGTCTGGCGTGGCGGTGCCGGTCACCTGCGTCTGGGCGTCCAGAGTGAGACGGCCAAAGCCCTGAGCCTCGGCCTCGACCTTGCCACCGCTTTCGGACAGGATTTTTGCGGGCAAAAAGTTCATCGTGCCGATGAAATTGGCCACAGCGCGGGTCTTGGGGCGGCGGTACAGGGTTTCGGGATCATCCAGTTGCGCAATCTGGCCTTCGAACATCACGGCGATGCGGTCGGACATGACCAAGGCTTCTTCCTGATCATGCGTCACCAGAACGAAGGTGATGCCGACCTGCCGTTGCAGCTTGATCAACTCGACCTGCATCTGTTCGCGCATCTTCTTGTCCAATGCGGACAGCGGTTCGTCCAGCAGCAGCACCTTGGGTTTCAGGATCAGCGCCCGTGCCAGGGCCACGCGCTGCCGCTGCCCGCCCGATAGGGCATGGGCGGCGCGGGTGCCAAAGCCGGCCAGACCGACCATCGCCAAAGCCTCGGCCACCGCCGCCGCCTTTTCGGGCCTGGACCGGGGGTCCTTGCGCAGGCCAAAGCCCACATTCTGCTCTACCGTCAGGTGGGGGAAGATGGCATAGCTTTGGAATACCATATTGGTCGGCCGCTGGTTGGCGGGAACATCGACCATATCCTTGCCATCGACCAGAACAACGCCCGACGAAATCCCCTCGAACCCCGCAATCGTGCGCAGCAAGGTGGTTTTGCCGCAGCCCGAGGGGCCGAGCAACGAAAAGAACTCCCCCGCGCGGATCGTCGCGGTGATGCCACGCAGTGCGTGGTAATCGCCGTAGTATTTGTGGACATCCTTGAACTCGATCATCGTGGTCGTGCTGGATTTATCAAGATTCACAAGAATCCTCCGGTATTTTTAAGGCCGGTCCTGGCGATGCCGCGACGGCGGAAATATTCGGCCAGGGCCAGCAAGGCCACCGACAAGGCAACCAGCACCGCGCCCAGGGCCATGATCGTCGGCACAGATTTTGGGAACCGCAACTGGCCAAAGATATAGACCGACAGCAGCTTGTCCTTGGAGCCGAGAAAGTTCGAGATCACGAATTCATCCAGCGATATGGTGAAAGAGATAAGAAAAGCCGAGATGATGCCGGGCGTCACCAGCGGCAGGATCACCAGATAGAACGTCGATATGGCGCCTTCGCCCAAGTCATAGGCCGCCTCTTCCAGCGACTGGTCCAGGGATTGAAACGCCGAAGACAGAATCGCCACGGCAAACGGCGTGCAGATCAGCACATGGCCCAGGATCACCGTCAGCAGCGACAACTGCACATTCAACGCCAGCAGAACCACCAGCAGCGCCATCGCCACGATCATGTCCGGCAGTACCATCGGCAGCAAGATCAGTCCCATGATGCCGCCTTTGGCCGGAAATCTGTAGCGCGTGCTGGCGCGCGCGGCAAAGATGCCGAACATCGTCGCGATCACCGAGGCGGACAGCGCCACGAACAGAGAATTGCGCACGGCTTGCCAAAGGTCGCTGTCGTTCCAGACATTCTGGAACCACTGGGTGGTGAAGCCTTTCAACGGAAAGGCGACAACCGTGCTGTCATTGAATGCAAACACCGGCAACAACAGGATCGGACCGTACAGAAAGATTAAAAAGGCCAAGGCATAAAGTTGCAGGCCAGAGAATTTCATTTCGGCCCCCTCAGATAGCGGCGGTTCAAAAACAGGAACAGAACCGACATCAACCCGACGATCAGCATGGCGGATACTGCGATGGCGGACCCCAGGGGCTTGTTGTCACCCTTCAGCATCAAAACCTCGATCGCATTGGCAATCATCGGGAATTTCGCGCCGCCAACCAGTTTGGGCGTGACGTAATCGCCGATCGTCGGGATGAACACGATCAACACGGCCGCGACCACTCCCGCCATCGACAGCGGCAGCGTGACGCGCAGAAATGTCAAAAACCGGCTTTCGCCCAGGTCCTGCCCCGCCTCCAGCAAGCTGCGGTCAATCTTTTCCAAGGCCACATAGATCGGCAAAATGGCAAAGGGGGCAAAGCTGTGGGCCAGTGTGATCACCATGGCCTGAATGTTGAAGGTCATGTTTAGGGGCGTGTCGATCAGCCCGATGCCGATCAGGACCGAGTTGATGACGCCACTAAAGCCCAGGATTGCGTTCCACATGAACACCCAGATCACATACGAGGTCCAGAACGGGATGGTAATCAAAAACAGCCAGATGCCCTTTCGCGCGGGGGCCACGTGAAAGCTGATGTAATAGGCCATCGGATAGGCAAGGGCGACAGTCGCAACCGTCACCAGCAACGAAACGACCAGCGACCGTACCATCACCGAAAACAGCCTTGGATCGCTCCATGCGCCAAGGTATTTCTGCGTCTCGACCAATGCGCCATCGACGACCTTGTACGAGGCGCATTCCCCGAAATAGTTGCACAGCTGAAATTTGGGGATGATCGACAGATAGCCATCGGTCAGAAATGACGCGATCAGGATAAAGCCCAAGGGGGCCGCCAGCAGCATTATGGCATAGATCGCCGTCGGGCTGACCAGTCCCAGACCATAGGCCGCCTCAGACCCCAGAAACCGGCCCTGTTTCGCCTCGGCCATTCATTCACCCAATTGGCTCGTTTTGATCAAACTAGGCGAAATGCTTGACGCAAAGCAAGCAGTTATCCGGCGACGGTGATCAAGTCCAAGGCAGTCGGCACGACGCCCCGGGTCAACAGGCCAGCCGTTCAACCTCGATCGCCCGCTTTTTAAGCTCGCCCATCAAGGCAGGCACGACACGGACGGCACTGACGGCACTTTGCAGCATTTCGGCCATATCCGCCTCGTCGCACGGGCCAGAGCGGACCCGGAACACGATGCGACGGGCCAACCCATCTTCGTAAACAATTTCGGTCGATCCGGCGCGGCTGATCCGCCAGCCCAAAAAGTCCGCGCCCTTGCCCGGCGCGTGAAACGTGGTTTGCGTGCCCATTCGGGTCATCCTTATGCTCGACAATTACCTTGCAGCGGATTCTTGCCGAATAATCCTCCGCCCCGTCAATAACCTGCACCAAAACAGGTTAACGAAGTGTGCCCCGTCGGCCATATAAGGCAGCATTTCGGCAACAGCGGCCATAGGTCTGCCGCATACCTGCCACAATCATGCCACAATTGGCCCCAGCATCAGATCATCCGCGTGATGTGACAAGCCGTCAAACCGCCATGTCCGACGGCGGCCGCGCCAGCAGTCTCACCAGGGTTTGCTGGGCTGTTTCCAGTTCGGTCAGGCTGACATTGCCCGCCACCGCCATCCGCACGGCGTTGGGCGCGCGGGCATGGACCATGGCGTATTGGTCGGCCGGGCGCATCAGCACGCCCGCCTCCTCGGCCTGTTGGGCAAAGGTCGAGGCGCGCCAGCCGTTCTGCAACCGCAGCCAGACAAAGGGCAGACCCGGTGCCCAGGCAAGGTCATGGGCGCCCAACTGGTTCACGATGATCTGCAACCGTTCGGAATAAGCCGCCATGACCTTGTCGCGCAGATCGGCCGCCTGCCCACTTTGAAACAGGTCCAGGCACAGGTCGGCCACCATGCGACTGAGCGCGAAATAACTGTGCTGCGAGGTCAGGCGGCCCGCCTCGCCCATGCCCGCAGGGCAGACGACATAACCAAAGCGCAGCGCCGCGCTGAAGGTTTTAGACAGCGACCCCATGTACCAGACCCGCTCTGGCGCAAGGGCCCTCAGGGTCGGTTCATCCGTCAGGGTGGCGGGATAACATTCATCCTCGATGATTTGCAGATTGTACCTTTGGGCGACGGATACAATTTGCAGCATGCGTGAATGGGTCATTTGTGCCGTGGTCGGGTTCTGACCCGCCGGCGTCAGGCACAGAACCTGCGGGCCATGCTTGCGGCAGGCCGCCTCCAACGCGTCGGGGCGCATCCCCTCGGCGTCCAGTTCCACGCCAACCACCTCGGCCCGCGCGGCGCGCGCGGCATAGCGAAAGCCGGGATAGGACAGATCCTCGGTCAGAACCACAGGCCGGTCGCCGCGCAGACAACAGTTCAGAATCAGGCCGATGCCGTTCTGGCCGCCATGGGTCAGCATGATGTCCTGCGGCCCGAAGGCACCCAGAACCCGCGCCTTCAGCCAGGGACACAGCGCCTCACGCAGCGGCAGTTCCTGCAACTGGCTGGGATAATCAAGCCAGTCTGCGCCATCCTGCGCCGCCAACCGCGCCATTGACGCGGCCATGACTTGCCGTTGCCCGACATCCGGCAGCGAGGGGGACCGCAGGTCGACGCGCCCTGAACCGGGTTTGATGACCGGGTCGGCAAAGGGCAAAGGCTGCGGCCCAAGGCGCGGCACCCGTGCGGCAACAAAGGTGCCCCGGCCCACCGTCGCCTGCAACAACCCCTCTTGTGTCGCGATCTGATAGGCGCGGCTGACCGTGCCCGGCGTCACCGTCAAGCGCCACGCCAGTTCGCGCACCGTCGGCAGCTGCGTGCCTTGGGCCAGATCTCCCCCCCGGATCGCCTCGCGCAGGGCACGGGTCAAAGCAAGGTATTTCGGCCCCTCACCCTCGGGCAGAGTCGGGCACCAAATTGTATTCATGACAATGTACCTCTGGCAGTTTCCAACGCGGCTTTGTATCCTGATTTTACCGTACAAACGGCCCTGTATCAATACAATTGAGCCCCATCATGATCCGTGCAGATGTTTCTGCCCTGTCGACCCATCCCCTGCCGCCCGTCTCGCGCATGTTGCTGCGCCTGACGCTGGTCGCGGTCGCCTGGGAAATGCGCCGACGCACCCGCCGCGATCTGCGCCGCTTGCCCGACCATCTGCTGCACGATATCGGCCTGGACCCCTATGTGACATTGAAAGAGGCCGCCAAACCGTTCTGGCGCGCCTGACCCAGCCCAACCGGGCCGGTTCGCCGATCCTTTTCTAGACGCGACAACAGCACATGGCCCGCTGGTCTTCGGTCAGATCAGAACGATGGCATCGGTCAAACCATCTGTGGACATCCCGCCGACCAGCAAAATCTGCGCTTCCCGACCGAATTGGATCACCACCCCGTCAACGCCAAGAAAACGAAAAAGCCCCGCAGGATTCGCGGGGCTTTCTCAAATCTAACGCAGCTTTCGCAGCAGATACCAGCTTAGCGCTTGGAGAACTGGAAGCTCTTGCGGGCCTTGGCCTTGCCGTACTTCTTACGCTCGACCACACGGCTGTCGCGGGTCAGGAAGCCTGCCGCCTTCAGCGCACCGCGCAGGGCGGGTTCGTACAGTTGCAGCGCCTTGGACACGCCATGCTTGACCGCACCAGCCTGACCGGACAACCCGCCGCCCTTGACGGTGGCCATCACGTCGAACTGCCCTTCGACATTGGCAACCGTAAACGCCTGCGCCAGGATCATCTGCAACACGGGGCGGGCGAAGTATTCCGCCATCGTCTTGCCGTTCACGATGACCTTGCCGGTGCCGGGCTTGATCCAGACGCGGGCGATGGCATTCTTGCGCTTGCCGGTCGCATAGGCGCGGCCCAGCTTGTCACGCACCGCAACCCGCAGCGGGGCGGCAGCCACCACAGGGGCCGCAGCGCCAACGGCCGATTTCAGATCGTCCAGGGATTTGATGTCGGCCATGCTCATGCGCTCCGCGTGTTCTTCGGGTTCATCGCAGCCACGTCCAGGACGGTCGGCTGTTGGGCTTCATGCGGATGGGCGGCACCTGCATAGACGCGCAGATTGGTCATCTGCACAGCGCCCAGACGGTTACGGCTGATCATGCGCTCGATGGCCTTTTCGACCACACGCTCGGGATGCGCGCCGTCCAGCACTTGGGCCGCCGTGCGGAACTTGATGCCGCCCGGGTGGCCGGTGTGCCAGAAGTACTTTTTATCCTTGCGCTTGTTGCCGGTCATCTGCACCTTGTCGGCGTTGATGACGATCACGTTGTCGCCCATATCCATGTGCGGCGTGAAAGTTGGTTTGTTCTTGCCACGCAAGATGCTGGCGACGATCGTCGCAAGGCGGCCCAGAACGATGCCTTCGGCGTCGATCAAGATCCACTTTTTGTCGATGTCCGCCGGAGTAGCGGAGAAGGTTTTCATATTAGTAACCCATCAGGTGAAGCGGGGATGTGCCCCCGGAAGATAAGATGGCGGTGTATCCCGCATGTGGCGTGGCAGGTCAAGTCACCTGATGCACATATATTTATGTATAATCAATGGCTTGT
>JBBQGU010000140.1:0-9522 GCA_038323315.1 Rhodobacterales bacterium
AGCACAGGCAGCGCCAGCAGGATCAGCCACGAGGTGATGAAGATCGACCAGGCGAACAGGGGCACCTTGTGCATGGTCATGCCGGGGGCGCGCATGTTCAGGAAGGTGGTGATCATGTTGATCGCGCCCAGGATCGACGAGACGCCCGACAGGTGGACGGCAAAGATCGCAAGATCCATGGCATAGCCGTCTTCTCGCGACGACAGGGGCGGATACAGAACCCAGCCGACGCCAGCACCGGTGCCGCCTTCGCCGCCCGGTGCAAACACGGACAGGACTGCCAGGGTCGAGCCTGCAACGAACATCCAGTAGGACAGGTTGTTCATCCGCGGAAACGCCATGTCCGGCGCGCCGATCTGCAAGGGCATGAAATAGTTGCCAAAGCCGCCGAACAGCGCGGGGATCACAACGAAGAACATCATCAGGACGCCGTGGGCCGTGATCATCACGTTCCACTGGTGGCCATCCGGGGTACAGGTTGCACTGGCGTCGGCCATGAGGCGCAGGCCTTCGGTGCAAAGGTACTGCACCTCGGGGTTCATCAGTTCCAGCCGCATATAGACGGTGAACAGCACCGAGATGAAGCCGACAAGGCCGCCGGTGAAGATATACAGGACCCCGATATCCTTGTGGTTGGTCGACATGAACCAGCGGGTGAAGAACCCTTTTTCAACATGGTCGTGGCTATGAAGGGTCGCGTCGGCCATTGGCATCTCCCGTGGGCTTTGCATGATATGGGGCCCGGGAGACTACCTCGGGCCGCTTGGGAGCCGTTCTACTGGGGCCAGACGTGCAGGGCAATGGCGGAAGTTGTCGCAGGGGCGGGAAAAACAAGGGGTTGGGGCGGCTTGTCGGAAGCATTTACTTCCAATGGTTCAAACTTTCCAGGCCTGGTGCATAGCAGTCGAACATGGGGCCGCTGATTTCGGGGCCGTCCCCGAATTCGAAGATGATGATCGGTTGGTGGCAGCCGCAGGTCTGCGGCAATACATGGCCATGTTTGGTGATTTCGCACCAGAGCCTGCGGTCGCGCAGAGCGACCGTGGCCCGGCCGTTGAATTGGTCAAAGCAGGTGGCATGATCAAATGCGCCCTGCAGAATGGTTTCGCCGGTGGCATCGACACAGGCAATCCGACGGAGGTTCCGCCTCGGGCAGGTTGCGACCGTCTGCCACCCTGTCGTCCAGCCTGGTGCTGCTGGAACTGCCCGGCAACAGACGGGTTGCATCGATGGGAACGATGGTCGCTGCAGGGCCCTGCACGATCATATGGCCGTCAAGGTCCGGCAATGTGGTCATGCCGTCCTTGCGGACCTGCGCTTAGCACCACCAATAGAGCTGCACTCTTGCACGGCCCTCGATCAAGGGATCAACCATGTCAAGGCGGGGGTCGATCTCAACCGTTCCGTTTGCCGAAACATAGCCGCAACGCGCACCTGAAAACTGACTGGACGGCACAGGTTCCGCCATCGCCATCCCGGCAGCAAGGCTTAGAACACGGGCGTGCAGGGCAGAGTTCACGGTCAACTATGGTGTCACCTTCAGGACTGCAGGATGTGCTTCGGCGCAGCTATATTCCCCGACGTCCAGATATGGACACCTGCTATCCTGGGGGAAAGGTCCGGTGAAACTGGCGGATCAGGGCGGCGTCCAGATCGGCCATTGTGACGGGCAGGCCAAGATCGACCAGGCTGGTCACGCCGTGGTCGCGGATGCCGCAGGGGACGATGCCGGTGAAATGGGTCAGGTCGGGCTCGACATTGATCGAGATGCCGTGAAAGCTGACCCAGCGGCGCAGTTTGACGCCGATCGCGGCGATCTTGTCCTCCTGCACAGTGCCGTTCAGGCTGGGCTGGTCGGGACGGCTGACCCAGACGCCCACGCGGCCGGGGCGGCGTTCACCCTTGACGTTGAACTCGGCCAGGGTGGCGATCACCCAAGCCTCCATCGCCTGAACGAAGTGATGGACGTCCCGGCCCCGGTGGTTCAGGTTCAGCATCACATAGGCCACGCGTTGACCGGGGCCGTGATAGGTATATTGGCCGCCGCGCCCCGCGATATGCACCGGAAAGCGGTCTGGGTCGGTCAGGTCGGCCGCTTTGGACGAGGTGCCTGCGGTGTAGAGGGGCGGGTGTTCCAGCAGCCACAACGCCTCGGGGAGGGTGCCATCGGCGATGGCGGCGACGCGCGCCTCCATCAAGGCCAGGGTTTCGAGATAGGGGGCAAGGCCCGGCAGGGTGGATATCTGGGTCATCTTGCACCTTTGGCCGCAAGATGGACCAGCGGGGGGCGGGTTGCAAGTTCGGCAGAAAAGCGGGTGCGAACCTTGAAATCTGCTTGTCGTGGGGCGCGACCTTGGCTAAACCCTGCGCACCCGAGGCCGGATCTGTGCGGATGTGGCGGAATTGGTAGACGCGCAGCGTTGAGGTCGCTGTTCTTTAATCGGAGTGAAAGTTCGAGTCTTTTCATCCGCACCAATCCGGCCCGGGATTTCCTGCAGTTTTGATATTTGGCGGCCAACCTGGCTGCCCTTTGGCCTGGCCCTCCCTGACAGATTTTCAAGAATGTTTCTTTTAACGGCCTGTTAGCCCATCTGGCCGGGCTTTGATCATGCGGGCAACGACCCGCTGGACGGACTTGCCTCGCCAGACGTGAACTATGGCTACGCTGGTGATGGTACGGTCGACCTTGGCGACGGAAATGACAGCTTTGGCGACTGGAGCATCGACGACAGTGGCAACGACACCATTTGCGGTGGGGCAGGCGACGGTTCTATCATTGGCGGTTCCGGAAATGATGCCGTTTATGGCGATGATGTCTTGTCGGGCCAGACCGGCGGGGACACCGTGTATGTCGGCGTCGGAAACGATGGCTTCCTGATCTCGGACGATCACGATTCCGATCTGGTGTATGGGGGCACCGTGCGGCGGCTGACACGCTGTACGGCGGGGCCGGCAATGACACGCTGACGGGTGGGTCTGGATCGGATCTGCTGGACGGCGGCACCGAGACCGACACCGCAGTGCCGGCCATGATGTGGTCGTGCTGGATCAGGGTGGCGGGCATGACACGGTCTTTCACTTTGATCAGACGGATGGCGACCGGGATGGCACGACCAACGATCAGTTGGACATGTCGGATCTGGTGGATGGGCAGGGCAGTCCGGTCAAGGTGTTTGACGTTACGATCAGCAATGACGGCCATGGCAATGCGGTGCTGAATTTTCCGGGCGGCGAGCATGTGACGGTTCTGGGTCTGTCGCCTGCCAGTGCGGGTGCGCGGATGGCGCGGGGCGTCCGGGCGGTGACTTGGCACCACATGCTGCTGCCGGAACATGCGCTGATCCGGGCCGAGGGCTGTATGACCGAGGGCTTTTACCCCGGGCAGATGGCCGTGGCGGCCTTGACGCTGGCCGACCGGATCAGCGTGGCGCGGGTCATCCTGCGGCCAGGTTCTGACACTGGCACGCTGTCCGCCGCCTATGAACGGCCTTGCCTGCCGGTTTTGACGCAGCGCTCGGCGCAGGAGTGGTTCAGTCTGCGGATGGCTTTGGTGATCGGATAGGCTGGGCGGCGGGAATCGGGTGAGGGTAACATGGGTGCCGGGGTCAGCCAGAGACTGCTGCTTTTGTGGTCGCGGGTTGGTTTGGTGCCGAGACAATTGGCACAATCCGTGCATTTTCACCGGTATCTGCCAAACCCGGGCCGAAAACCCCGAGGCGCAACTATGCAATTGCAATGCGGTTGAGCAATGGCTTAAGTCTTGGGCAGCAAAGGCCGGGAATACGGCTGTAGGACATGGGAATATGTGTGGCATCTACGGGTGACGCTTTCGTGGCGTTTGAACATGTGCAGAAAAGCTATGACGGCGTCTCGCTGGTCGTAAAGGACCTGAATCTGTCCATCGCCAAGGGCGAGTTTCTGACCATGCTGGGGCCGTCAGGGTCAGGCAAGACCACCTGTCTGATGATGCTGGCCGGATTCGAGACGGCGACGCATGGCGAGATCAGGCTGGATGGCCGCCCGATCAATCAGGTGCCGCCGCACAAGCGCGGCATCGGGATGGTGTTTCAGAATTATGCGCTGTTCCCGCATATGACGGTGGGCGAGAACCTGGCTTTTCCGTTGGAGGTGCGCGGCCTGACCAAAGACGCGCGCGAGGCCAAGATCAAGCGCGCGCTGGATATGGTGCAGATGGGCGATTTTGTGAACCGTCGCCCCTCGCAACTGTCGGGCGGGCAACAGCAGCGGATCGCCCTGGCGCGGGCCCTGGTGTTTGACCCGGCGCTGGTGCTGATGGACGAACCCCTTGGTGCCTTGGACAAGCAGTTGCGCGAGCATATGCAGTTCGAGATCAAGCATCTGCACGAGAGCCTTGGCATCACGGTGGTTTATGTGACGCATGATCAGGGCGAGGCTTTGACCATGTCGGACCGTGTCGCCGTGTTCAACGACGGGCGAATTCAGCAGCTTGCCCCGCCGTCCGATCTGTACGAACGCCCCGATAACAGCTTTGTTGCCCAATTCATCGGGGAAAACAACAAGTTGGCGGGTGTTGTTGAGGAGATAGGCGAAGGGCGCTGCAAGGTGCGGCTGACCTCGGGCGAGGTGATTGATGCGACGCCGGTCAATGTGTCCGCCAAGGGCGCCAAGACGTTGGTATCGATCCGGCCCGAGCGGGTGGAGTACAAGACCGAGGCGATGCCCGAGGGGGCGCAGACCATTGACGCCGAGGTTCTGGAGTTCATCTATATGGGTGATCTGTTCCGCACCCGGCTGCGTGTGGCCGGGTCTGATGATTTCGTGATCAAAAACCGCAACACCGCCAATCAGCGCATGTTGCGCCCCGGCGAAAAAATCAAGATCGGTTGGGCCCCGCAGGATGCGCGGGCGCTGGACCTGTAAGACCCCCAGTCATGGGGTTGCCGTGCTTCGCGGCACAAGACGTGTAACCAACGGGAGTTGAAATATGAAGAAACTGCTGATCCTGACCACCGCGCTGACGGCTGTATCGTTCACAGCCCACGCCGATGTGACCGTCGTCTCTTGGGGCGGCGCCTATACCAAAAGCCAGGTCGAGGCCTATCACAAGCCGTTTACCGCCGCGACCGGCATCAATGTCATCTCGGTCGACGCCGACAACCCGGCACCGATGGTCAAAACTCAGGTCGAGGCTGGCAACGTCACGATCGACGTGGCCGACGTCGAATATTCGGACGCCGTGCGGTTGTGCGACGAGGGCATGCTGGAAACCATCGGCGCGGACGCGCTGCCCGCCGGTGCCGATGGCACGCCCGCAGCGGACGATTTCCTGCCGGGCGCCGTGACCGAGTGCGCCGTGGCGTCGATCGTGTTCTCGACCGTGTTTGGCTATGACGCGACCAAGTTCACGGATGCCAAGCCGATGACGATGGCGGACTTTTTCGACACCACCAAATTCCCCGGCAAGCGCGGGATGCGCAAGGGTGCCAAGGCCAATCTGGAAATGGCGCTGATGGGCGACGGCGTGCCTGCGTCTGACGTTTATGCCATGCTGGATACGGACGAGGGTGTGGACCGGGCTTTCGCCAAGCTGGACACGGTCAAGAAGGACGTGATCTGGTGGGAAGCGGGCGCGCAGGCACCGCAACTGCTGGCGGACGGTGAAGTCGTCATGACCACCGCCTATAACGGGCGTCTGTTCAGTGCTGCGATTGCCGATGGCAAGGCGTTCAACACGGTCTGGGATGGTCAGGTTTACGAATACGACCTGTTCGTCATTCCGAAGGGCGCACCGAACTTGGATAAGGCGTTGGAGTTCGTAAAATTCGCGACCTCGACCCAGGCTTTGGCCGATCAGGCCAAGTGGATTTCCTATGGCCCGGCGCGCAAGTCGTCCTCGGCTTTGGTGGGGATGTTCAACGACGGCAAGACCGAGATGGCACCCTATATGCCGACCTCGCCCGAGAACCTGAAGAACGCGCTGTATTCGTCGTATGAGTTCTGGGTTGACCATGACGCGGAACTGAACGACCGTTTCAACGCCTGGTTGGCGGCGAGCTGAGAGCAGGGGGGCGCGGGGGCAACCCTGCGCCCTTTTCTTTGAAGGGGATGTTATGGCGGATATGGTGCTGACCACGGCGGACGGGCGGCCTTTGGCCGAGGCATTGGCCGTTGCCCAAAGGCGGTCGAAGGTTCGGGCGTTCATGCTGGTCGTGCCGCTTTTGGCGTTTATCCTGATCACCTTTGTCTCGCCGATTGTGCAGGTCTTGCAGCAGTCGGTGTATAACCCGAAATTTTCGGATGCGATGCCGGGGATGGTGGCGTGGTTTGCGGCCAACCCGGTGGGCACCGAGCCGGATGAGGCGGCGTTTGCCGTGCTGGTGGCCGATCTGACCGCTGCTGCCGCGGTAAAGTCGGTCGCAGGGGCAGGCGAGCGGGTGAACTACGAATTGCCCGGCACGCGGTCGCTGTTCACCGCCGCCGGGCGCAAGGCGAAGTCGCTGGAGCCGCCGTTCAGGGAGGCGCTGATTGCCGTCGATGCGCAATGGGGCGATCCGCAGTTGTGGGGCGTGATGCGGCAGGTGTCGCATGCCTGGAGCGGGGATTTCTTTCTGGCGGCGCTGGATCTGGAGCGCGACCAGCACGGCAGTATCGTTCAGGTCGACGAAAAGGAGCGGGTGTATGTCGGCCTGTTTTTGCGCACGTTTGGCATGGGCGCGCTGATCACGGCGATCTGTCTGGTGCTGGGCTATCCGGTGGCGCATCTGCTGGCGGTGCTGCCGGTGCGGACGAGCAACCTGTTGATGATATTGGTGTTGCTGCCGTTCTGGACCTCGCTTTTGGTGCGGACGACCAGCTGGATCGTGCTTTTGCAAGGGCAGGGTGTGGTCAATTCCATCTTGGTGGCGATTGGGTTGATCGGCAATGACGGGCGGCTCGAGATGATCAACAACCGGATGGGCACGATCATTGCAATGACGCATATATTGTTGCCCTTCATGATCTTGCCGTTGTATTCGGTGATGCGGCCCATTCCGCCGACCTATGTCAGGGCGGCGCGGTCGTTGGGGGCGACCTCCTGGACCGCGTTCCGCCGGGTGTATTTTCCGCAGACCATTCCGGGGATTGGCGCGGGCACGCTGCTGGTGTTCATCCTGTCGGTCGGTTACTACATCACGCCGGCCTTGGTTGGCGGGTCGTCGGGCACGCTGATATCCAATCTGATCGCGTTCCATGTGAACAAGTCGAACAACTGGTCACTGGCGGCGGCGCTGGCGACCATTCTGCTGGTCTGCATCCTGATCCTGTACTGGCTGTACGATAAAATCGTGGGCATCGACAAATTGAAGCTGGGGTAAATCATGGCGCTGCCGATCTATGCCTCTCCGCTGGAGCGGGTCTGGTACTATGGATTTCGCATCTTTTGCGGGCTGGTGTTTCTGTTTCTGATCGCACCCCTGCTGGTGATCATCCCGCTGAGCTTTAACGCCGACAGTTTCTTTACCTTTTCCAAGGGCATGTTGCAGTTGGACCCGGCGGCTTATTCGCTGAAATGGTATGATTTGCTGCTGACATTCCCCAACGTGCCGACCGATGTGCCGCGGGATGGTGCGTGGTGGGGGACGGTCTGGCGGGAGGCGGCCTGGATCGTTGCGGCCAAGAATTCGGTGATCATCGGGTTCTTTGCCACGATCATTGCGACGGTCTTGGGGACATTGGCCGCTTTGGGCCTGTCGCGGCCTGACATGCCGTATCGCAAGGCGGTGATGGCCATCCTGATCTCGCCCATGATCGTGCCGGTGATCATCATCACGCTGGGGTTGTTCTTTTTCTATTCCTCGATCGAGGTCAACAAATGGGGCGTGCCCTATCTGGGGGTCATTCTGGCCCATGCGGCGCTGGGGATTCCGTTCGTGATCATCACGGTGACGGCGACACTGTCGGGCTTTGACCATTCATTGACGCGGGCCGGGGCAAGCCTGGGGGCCTCACCCTCCACGGTGTTTTTCAAGGTCATCATGCCGCTGATCACGCCGGGCATGGTGTCGGGTGCGTTGTTCGCCTTTGTCACCTCGTTTGATGAGGTGGTGGTTGTGCTGTTCGTCGGCAAGGCGGATGAACAGACGATCCCGCGCCAGATGTGGAACGGCATCCGGGAGGCGATCAGCCCGGCAATCCTGTCGGCTGCGACGATCCTGATCGTGATCTCGATCGGGTTGTTGGCGACGGTGGAACTGTTGCGACGGCGGTCAGAGCGGTTGCGCGGCGTGACACCGGCGTAAAGGGGACAACATGGAACACGGCTATGAAACCGGGCGGCTGAACCTGCCCTTTGTCGGCATCGCGACCTTTGGAAAGCGGCCCTATGTCGGTGATTGGTCCCGGATCGAGGCCGATGTGGCGGTGATGGGCGCGCCTTATGATTTTGGCACGCAGTTCCGGGCGGGGGCAAGGTTTGGGCCCAGGGCGGTGCGGGAAGCGTCGACCCTGTTCAGCTTTGGCCATGCCGGGGCCTATGATCACGAGGATGACTGCACCTATCTGCCGGCCACGGTGCGGATCGTGGATATTGGCGATGCGGATATCATTCATACGGATACCGTGGCCAGCCATGCCAATATCCGGACCGGGGTTCAGGCAATGCTGGCGGCGGGGGCATTGCCGGTGGTGATTGGCGGTGACCATTCGATCAACATCCCTTGTATCGAGGCGTTCGAGGGGAGGGGCGACATCCATATCCTGCAAATTGATGCGCATCTGGATTTTGTCGATGTGCGGCATGGGGTCCGGCATGGTCATGGCAGCCCGATGCGGCGGGCGGCGGAGAAGCCTTGGGTCACGGGGCTGACGCAGGTGGGTATCCGCAACGTGTCATCGACGGCGCGCGAGGGCTATGAGGCGGCGCGGGCGATGGGGGCAGATATCCTGTCGGTGCGGCAGGCGCGGGCCTTCGGGGCGGCGGCGGTGATTGAGCGGATTCCGAAGGGGGCACGGGTTTATGTGACGATCGATATCGACGGGTTTTGTCCGTCGATTGCACCGGGGACGGGTACGCCGAGCCATGGCGGGTTCCTGTATTATGAAGTGCTGGAGATGTTGCAGGTCCTTGCGCGCACGCATGATGTGGTGGGGGTGGATCTGGTTGAGGTGGCGCCGGATTACGATCATTCGGGCAGCACGGCCATTCTGGCGGCGCAGGTTTTGTTGAATTTTCTGGGGTTCTTGTTTCAGGCCCGCGGGGCACGATAGGGGCGAATTTTCTGCGAAAATTCAATGGGGATTTTTCGCAGAAAAATAGTCGCCTCACGGCAGCATTTGCAGCCAGAACCACGCCGTCAGGATCGACATGGCCGTCGCAACCAGGACGGCCGATGCGGCGACTTTGCGCCCCGTCCCATACAGATGCGCGAACAGATAGGCGTTGACGCCGGGCGGCATGGCGGCCGTCACGACCGATGACCGCAGAGAGGACATGTCGACCACAAAGACATATCGGGCCAGAACGTAGGTCACCACGGGATGCAGGATCAGCGTTATGCCGAC